>NZ_JBFAWY010000019.1:0-140704 GCF_040680575.1 Streptomyces sp. NPDC052020 | reverse complement strand
GCCTTGACGTCGTCGTTGAGCCAGCCGGCCCGGCGGGCGGTCTCGAAGACCATCTTGAAGTGCAGCGACTGGCGGGCGTCGACCACGTACAGCAGTGTGTTCGCCTTCAGGTGGAAGACGCGGTCGCGGATGGCGGACAGGTCGGTGGCCGCGTAGCCGTAGCCGCCGTCGGACTTCTGCACGATCAGCGGGACCGGCTTGCCGTCCGGGCCCTTGACGTCGTCGAAGAAGACGCACAGGGCGCCCTCGGAGCGGACCGCGACGCCGGACTCCTCCAGCAGGCGGCAGGTCTCGGCCAGCATGTCGTTGTACCCGGACTCGCCGACGATGTCGGGGTCGCGGATCTCCATGTCCAGCTTCTGGAAGACGGAGAAGAAGTAGATCTTCGACTCGTCGACGAACTTCTGCCACATGGCGAGGGTGCGCGGGTCGCCGGCCTGGAGGTCGACCACCCGGCGGCGGGCGCGCGTCTTGAACTCCTCGTCGGAGTCGAACAGCTTGCGCGCGGCCTTGTAGAGGCGGTCCAGGTTGGACATCGCCTCCTCGCCGCTGACCTGGGTGTCCTTGTGGTCCAGCTCGTGCGGGTGCTCGTCCAGGTACTGGATGAGCATGCCGAACTGGGTGCCCCAGTCGCCGATGTGGTGGCGGCGGACGACGCTCTCGCCGGTGAACTCCAGCAGCCGCGCCATCGAGTCGCCGATCACCGCGGAGCGCAGGTGGCCGACGTGCATCTCCTTGGCCACGTTGGGCTGGGCGTAGTCGATCACCGTCGTGCCCGGCCGCTCGGCACGCGGCACGCCGAGGCGGCCCTCGGGGTCCGCGGCCCGCGCGGCGAGGTTCTCGGTGATCGCCCGGTCGGCGACCGTGATGTTCAGGAAGCCGGGGCCGGAGACCTCGACGTCCTGGATCACGTCGCCGGTGACCACGCCGGAGACGACCTGCGCGGCCAGCTCGCGCGGGTTGGCCTTGGCCCTCTTCGCCAGGGCGAGGATGCCGTTGGCCTGGTAGTCGGCCCGGTCGCTTCGTCGCAGCAGCGGGTCCGCGCCGGCGGCCTCGGGCAGGGAGGCGGCGAGGGCGGAGGCGAGGTGCTGCTGGACGGAGTCGCTCAGGGAGGTGACCGAGGCCATGGGTAAGGGTGCCGTTCTCCTCGTGGGGATGGATAGACACGGCCAGTATCCCATGGGGGTAAAGCCGTTTTCCCGGTCGCGGGCGCGTCTGGGAGGATGGGGAGGTCAGGGCTTCAGATGGTCAGGACTTTCCCACTCCCCGAGTTCCGAGATTCAAAGAGGACGTGCCGATCGTGGCTCAGAGCACCGAGACCACCGACTGGGTCTCCCGTTACGCGGATGAGGTCATCGCCGAGTCGGAGCGCCGGGCCCCGGGCAAACCGGTCGTCGTCGCGTCCGGGCTCTCCCCGTCCGGGCCCATCCACCTGGGGAACCTGCGTGAGGTCATGACCCCGCATCTGGTCGCCGACGAGATCCGGCGCCGCGGGTACCGGGTGCGGCACCTGATCTCCTGGGACGACTACGACCGGTACCGGAAGGTGCCGGCGGGCGTCGCCGGGGTGGACGAGAGCTGGGCCGAGCACATCGGCAAGCCGCTGACCTCCGTCCCGGCCCCGGCGGGCTCGCCGCACCCGAACTGGGCCGAGCACTTCAAGGCCGCGATGGTCGAGTCGCTGGCCGAGCTGGGCGTCGAGTTCGACGGGATCAGCCAGACCGCGCAGTACACCTCGGGTGTGTACCGGGAGCAGATCCTGCACGCGATGCGGCACCGCGGGGACATCGACGCCGTCCTCGCCCAGTACCGGACCAAGAAGGCCCCGGAGAAGAAGTCGCAGAAGCCGGTCGACGAGGCCGAGCTGGAGGCCGCCGAGGGATCGGGCGCCGCGTCCGAGGACGACGGCAGCTCCGGCTCCGCTGGGTACTTCCCGTACAAGCCGTACTGCGGCAACTGCGAGAAGGACTTCACCACCGTCACCGCCTACGACGACGACTCCACCGAGATGACGTACGCCTGCACCGTGTGCGGCTTCTCGGAGACCGTCCGCCTCAGCGAGTTCAACCGCGGCAAGCTGGTCTGGAAGGTCGACTGGCCCATGCGGTGGGCCTACGAGGGCGTGATCTTCGAGCCGAGCGGGGTGGACCACTCCTCCCCGGGTTCCAGCTTCCAGGTGGGCGGCCAGATCGTCGGGATCTTCGGCGGCAAGCAGCCGATCGGCCCGATGTACGCCTTCGTCGGCATCAGCGGCATGGCGAAGATGTCCTCCTCGCGCGGCGGCGTGCCCACCCCGGCCGACGCGCTGAAGATCATGGAGCCGCAGCTGCTGCGCTGGCTGTACGCCCGCCGCAAGCCCAACCAGTCCTTCAAGGTCGCCTTCGACCAGGAGATCCAGCGGCTCTACGACGAGTGGGACCGCCTGGAGGCGAAGGTCGCCGACGGCAGCGCGCTGCCGGCCGACGCGGCCGCGCACACGCGTGCCGTGCGCACCGCCGCCGGTGAGCTGCCGAGGACGCCCCGTCCGCTGCCGTACCGGACCCTGGCCTCCGTCGCCGACATCACCGCCGGCCACGAGGACCAGGCGCTGCGGATCCTCAGCGAGCTGGACCCGGAGCAGCCGCTGGCCTCCCTCGACGAGGCCCGGCCCCGGTACGACAAGGCCGAGGCGTGGATCAACACCCACGTCCCCGCCGACCAGCGGACCATCGTCCGCGACGAGGCCGACACCGAGCTGCTGAAGTCGCTCGACGACCAGGGCCGGGAGTCGGTCCGGCTGCTGCTGGACGGGCTCGCCGACCACTGGTCGCTGGACGGGCTGACCCACCTCGTCTACGGCGTGCCCAAGGTGCAGGCCGGGTTCTCCGCCGACGCCACGCCCAAGGAGCTGCCGCCGGAGATCAAGACCGCCCAGCGGTCCTTCTTCGCGCTGCTCTACCACCTGCTCGTCGGACGCGACACCGGCCCGCGCCTGCCCACGCTGCTGCTGGCCGTGGGGCAGGACCGGGTGCGCAAGCTGCTCGGCGAGTAACCCGGCCGAGACATGCCGAGACGAAGGGGGCGCCCGGTGTCCGCCGGGCGCCCCCTTCGTCGTACCTGCCGCGTACCTGCCGCCTCTCTGCCGCGCCCCCGCGCCGCTCAGGCGATGTGGTCCTCCTCCAGCTCCGCGTTGAAGCGGGCGGAGAAGCGGTCCACCAGCAGCTTGGTGTCGGCGTCGGTCAGGGCGATGCCGAACGTCGCCTCGACGTTGTCGCCGAACTCGCGCGGCGTCGGGAGGCTGCCGTTGATCGACTGCTTGAAGACCTGGTAGAACGCCTCCTCGTCCGGCTCGGGAGCCGCGGGGGCCGCGTGGGCCTCGGGGGCTTCGGGGGTTCCGGCGGCCTCGGTGGCCGGGGCGCCGCCGCCCTCGCCCAGCTCACGGGTGCGGTGGGGGCCGACCGGGACGGGGAAGCCGCCGGTCTCCTCCGGGGAGGGCTCGTGCGGCGGGGGCTCCTCGTCGTACTGGTCCCAGTACTCCTCGGCCTGCCTCTGCTCCTCGTACCACTGGGCGTACTGCTCGGCCGGGTCGTACGTCGGGTCGTAGCCGCCCTGGTACTCGACCTGGCGGGGGGTGTTGAACCACGGGCTCTGGTCGGCCTCGGGGGCGGGCATCGTCTCGGGGGCCCCCTGCGCGCCCCGCCCGCCGCCGCGGTCGCCCTCCAGCTGGGGGCGGCTCGCGCCGGCGGGCACGGCCGCCCCGGCGGGGGCCGGGTCCCGCCGGGGCGGCGGCGGGATCAGGGCCGGTTCGATGCCCGCGGCGGCCAGCCCGGCCGGGGCCGTGTCCGCGAGGGGGACGCCGTAGCGGGCCAGGCGCAGCGGCATCAGGGACTCCACCGGGGCCTTGCGGCGCCAGGCGCGGCCGAAGCGGGACCGCAGCCGGGCCTGGTAGACCAGGCGCTCCTGCTCCAGCTTGATGACCTGGTCGTAGGAGCGCAGCTCCCACAGCTTCATCCGGCGCCACAGCAGGAAGGTGGGTACGGGGGAGAGCAGCCAGCGGGTGAGGCGGACGCCCTCCATGTGCTTGTCGGCGGTGATGTCGGCGATGCGGCCGACCGCGTGCCGGGCCGCCTCGACGGCGACCACGAACAGCACCGGGATCACCGCGTGCATGCCCACGCCCAGCGGGTCCGGCCAGGCCGCCGCGCCGTTGAAGGCGATCGTCGCGGCCGTCAGCAGCCAAGCCGTCTGCCGCAGCAGCGGGAAGGGGATGCGGATCCAGGTCAGCAGCAGGTCCAGGGCGAGCAGGACGCAGATGCCCGCGTCGATGCCGATCGGGAAGACGTAACTGAAGTCGCCGAAGCCCTTGGTGAGGGCCAGCTCCTTGACGGCCGCGTAGGACCCCGCGAAGCCGATGCCGGCGATGATGACGGCACCGGTGACGACCACGCCGATGAGAATCCGGTGCATCCGTGTCAGCTGCAGTGGCGCGGCCACCCGTACCCCTCCCGTCGCGTGTTCTTGCGCGCAACAGAGTGGCACATGTGTTCAGGGGAACGGGTGGCCGGCCGGGCTCGGTGGCCGTCCGCGGTGGCTTCATCCGGCTTGGGCGGCCACGTGGTGGCGGGGCGTCAGCTCTTCTTCGCGGTCGACTTGGAGGACGAGCCGCTCTCCGTGCCGTCGGCGTCGCCGGTGCCGCCGGTGTCGTCCTGGGACGTGCCGGCCGAGCCCTTGGCGGCCGAGGAGCCGGCGGACGGCGAGCCGCTCGCCTTGCCGTCGGCGTCGTTGGCGTCCGTCACCGCGGCCACCGCCTCCTCGGCGGCCCTGCGGGCGTCCTTCAACAGGTCGTCGGCGTCCGGGGTCTTGTCGCCCGCCAGGCCCGCGCCGTTGTAGTCGACGGTGACGACGACGTTCTCGACGCGCGCGACGACCGTCTGCTGCTTGAAGGTGCCGTCCTTCTTCTTCAGGTCGTAGCGCACGGCCGTGGCCTCGTCGCCGGTCCCGGTGACCGGCTCCGCCTTCACCTTCCGCGCGCCCTCGGCCGCCTGCGCGTCCTGGACCTGCTTCCGGTAGTACTCGTGCGCCAGCTCGTCGCCCGCGCCGCGGGTGACGTCCGACTCGAACCGCAGCAGCGACACGTTCAGCCAGCGGAACTGCGAGCCCTTCACGCCGTTGTCGTCGAGGCTGCTCCAGGAGCAGCTGCCGCGGGTCGAGGTGTCGTCCGACGTGCCCTCCTTGCCGGACGCGCCGGCCTTGGGCACCAGGTCGCCCAGGGTGTCCTTCGACAGCACCTCGCACGGCTCCGGCAGCTTCGCGTACGCCGCCGGCCGCACCGTCGGCGAGGGGCTCGCGGACGCCGACGCGCTGCTCTTCACCGCCTTGCCGCCGTCGTCGCCGGAATCGGAGTCGGAGGAGCAGCCGGCGGCGACCAGCATCACGGGGACGGCGGCCGCGCAGACAAGGACGCGGGGGAGGCGCTTGGCTCGCCGGGCTCGCTGGGCACGCTGGTCTCGCTGGGCTCGTCGCTGCATGGTTCCTTCACTCATGACGCTCGTGGTTCCTGCGGTCCGGAACGGTTCCGAGGGGTCACGGTACGCGGTGGGGCAGCGGGGCGGGCGCGTACGGGGCGCGCCACGCGTGCTCGGCCCGGCGGACTGACGGCCGGTCAGCCGCTCAGCGCGTCCGCCAGCCGGGAGGCCAGTTTCCGCGCCCTGTCCTGCAATTCCGCGCTGTCCGGGACGACCCCCACGGTCGCCGGCTGCTCCGCGTACTCGATGGTCACGATGACGTTGGACGTGCGGAACGCCACAGTCACCGTGCGCTGTTCGGCGGTCGAGCCGGAGGCGCTCAGCTCGTCGTCGAGGAACGCCTCGTCGCCCAGGTCGTCGAGGAGGCGGGGCCGGAGGTCGGTGGACGGGCTGCCGGAGGGGCTCTCCGAGGCGCTCCCGGCGGCGCCCCCGGAGGCGCTCTGGGACGCGCCCTCGGCGGCGGAGGCGGAAGAAGAGGCCGAGGCCGACGGGCTGGGCGAGGTGCTCGCACCGTCCTCGCCGGAGCCGGAGCCGGAAGCGGAGCCCGGCCCGGACCCGGATTCGGGCCCGCCCGCGGTCCCGGAGGCCGGTCCGGTGGGCTCGGGAAGGCCGGCCGCGTCCGCCTTCGTCGCGAAGACCCGCTCGGCCTCGCTGTCGTCGCTGACCGCGGAGTCGTACGACACCACCCGCTCGAAGTCGACGAGCAGATGGTCGACGGCGTCCGCGGACTCCACCTTCCAGCGGCAGCCGACCTTGCGGTCGGTGTCGTAGGTGGGCGTCGCCTCGCCCGCGTACGCCTTCTCGCGCTGCTCCTCGTCCGCGATCTCCGTGATGCCGGGCAGGAGGGAGCCGAGCATCTCCTGGCCGACCGCGCCGCAGGGTTCGGGCAGCGTGCGGTACTTGCCGGGCTCGGCCGCGACCGTCGACCGGCCCGTGCCGCCCGGGTTGGCGTCGTCGGTCGTGCCGCCGTCGCCCGAGCCGCCCGTGCAGCCGGCCAGGACCGCCGCGAGGAGGGCGGCGAGGCCGGGTACGTACGCCTTCCGCTGCACGGTAGGGCTCCTCTCGACGGTGGCCTCGACGGTGGCCGTGTGGTCGGTCCTTCAGTGTCCCTGCTGGTTATTCGCTTGCCGCACGGGGGCGCCCCCCGGAGACAATGTGTATCGCACGCGCTGCCGCGGACGCCGGTCCGCCGTCCGGTTTCGTGGACCCTGGCGCCGGTTTTGCGCATTGGAACTTCTGTTTGCTTTCCGGGGGAATGAGGCCGATATGTCGTACGTGGAGCTGCCGGGCGCGAAGGTGCCGATCCGGATGTGGACCGACCCCGCCTCGGTCGAGGAGGTGGCGCTCCAGCAGCTGCGGAACGTCGCCACGCTGCCGTGGATCAAGGGGCTCGCCGTGATGCCCGACGTGCACTACGGCAAGGGCGCCACGGTCGGCTCCGTCATCGCCATGCAGGGCGCGGTGTGCCCGGCCGCGGTGGGCGTCGACATCGGGTGCGGGATGTCCGCGGTGAAGACGTCGCTGACGGCGAACGACCTGCCGGGGGATCTGTCGCGGCTGCGGTCGCGGATCGAGCAGGTGATACCGGTGGGGCGCGGGATGCACGACGACCCGGTCGACCCCGGGCGGCTGCACGGGTTCGCGACATCCGGGTGGGACGGCTTCTGGGAGCGGTTCGGCTCGGTCGCCGAGGCGGTCCGGTTCCGGGCGGAGCGCGCGGCCCGGCAGATGGGGACGCTGGGCGGTGGCAACCACTTCGTCGAGGTGTGCCTGGACACCGACGGGGCCGTGTGGCTGATGCTGCACTCGGGCTCGCGCAACATCGGCAAGGAGCTCGCCGAGCACCACATCGGCGTGGCCCGGCAGCTCCCGCACAACCAGGGTCTGGTCGACCGCGACCTCGCCGTCTTCGTGGCGGACACACCGCAGATGGCGGCGTACCGCAACGACCTGTTCTGGGCGCAGGAGTACGCCAGGTACAACCGCTCGATCATGATGGCGCTCCTGAAGGACGTGATCCGCAAGGAGTTCACGAAGGCGAGGCCGGCCTTCGAGCCGGAGATCAGCGCGCACCACAACTACGTGGCCGAGGAGCGCTACGACGGCATGGACCTGCTGGTCACCCGCAAGGGCGCGATCCGCGCGGGCTCCGGCGACTACGGCATCATCCCGGGCTCCATGGGCACGGGTTCGTACATCGTCCAGGGCCTCGGGAACGACAAGGCGTTCAACTCGGCCTCGCACGGCGCCGGCCGGCGCATGAGCCGCAACGCGGCCAAGCGGCGCTTCACGACCAAGGACCTGGAGGAGCAGACCCGGGGCGTGGAATGCCGCAAGGACTCCGGCGTCGTGGACGAGATCCCGGGCGCCTACAAGCCGATCGAGCAGGTCATCGACCAGCAGCGGGATCTGGTGCGGGTGGTGGCGAAGCTGAGGCAGGTCGTCTGCGTCAAGGGCTGACGGGCCGTCGGAAAGGCGCCGGGAGGGTCACGCCTCCCGGTGCACCTTCGTGTTGGACGCCTGGGCGCGCGGGCGGACGACGAGGAGGTCGATGTTGACGTGGCTGGGGCGGGTGACCGCCCAGGTGATGGTGTCGGCGACGTCGTCGGCGGTGAGCGGGTCGCGGACGCCTTCGTAGACCTTGTCCGCCCGCTCCCGGTCGCCGCCGAAGCGGGTCAGCGCGAACTCCTCCGTCTTCACCAGGCCGGGCGCGACCTCGATGACGCGGACCGGGCGGCCGACGATCTCCAGCCGCAGGGTCTCGGCCAGGACGTGGGCGCCGTGCTTGGCGGCGACATAGCCCGCGCCGCCCTCGTAGGTGCCGTGGCCGGCCGTGGAGGAGACGACCACCACCGTGCCGTCGCCGCTCGCCTCCAGCTTGGGCAGCAGGGCCTGGGTGAGGTTGAGGGTGCCGAGGACGTTCGTCTCGTACATCCGGCGCCAGTCCTCCGGGTCGCCGGTCGCCACCGGGTCCAGGCCGAGGGCGCCGCCGGCGTTGTTGACCAGGACGCCGATCGTCTTGAACGCCGTCGCGAACTCGTCCACCGCGGCGCGGTCGGTGACGTCGAGCTGGTACGCGGTCGCCGAGTGGCCGGCCGCGGTGATCTCCCCGGCGATCGCCTCGATGCGGTCCTTGCGGCGGGCGGTCAGCACGACCCGGTAGCCGGCGGCGGCGAGCTGCCTGGCCGTGGCGGCGCCGATGCCGCTGCTCGCACCGGTGACGACGGCGATGCGGGAGGCGGCGGACGGGGCGGCGGTGGCCATGGGCTGCTCCTCGGGAGACGGGTACGCGGGCCGGGTGACGCCCAGGGTAGGCGACGGCGGCGAACGGGCGGCCGGGGCGTCCGGTGACCGGACCGACCGGACCGCCGGCGGCCCGGCGCGGGTGCGGGGTGGGGCGCGCCCGGCCGTCAGCCGCCGTCGCGCGGTGCCCACATGATCACGGCCATGCCGGCGAGGCAGATCAGCGCGCCCGCGATGTCCCAGCGGTCGGGGCGGTAGCCGTCCGCGACCACGCCCCACAGGATCGACCCGGCGACGAAGATCCCGCCGTACGCGGCCAGGATGCGGCCGAAGTGGGCGTCGGGCTGGAACGTGGCGACGAAGCCGTACGCCCCGAGGGCCAGGACGCCGCCGGCCACCCACAGCCAGCCGCGATGTTCCCGCACGCCCTGCCAGACCAGCCAGGCGCCGCCGATCTCGAAGAGCGCGGCGACGGTGAACAGGGCGGCGGAGCGGAGGACGAGCATGCGGGCAGCTTCGCACGTGCCCCGCCGCCCGCCGTATGCCGCCCGCCGTAGGGCGTCCACCGTCCGCCGGAGGGCGTCCACCGTCCGCCGGAGGGCGTCCGGGCCCGTTGTGTCACCTGATGGATGGCGCCTGGCCTCGGCCGCGCGTGGGATACATCCGTGAGACGTGACTGACCGATGCCCGCGGCGCGGACCGGCGTCCGCCCCGCGGTGCGGGCCGGGAGGGTGAGCGGTATGAGCGACACGGCACGGGAGCGGCTGCTGGACGAGCTGTCCGCCGTCTCCCGCCGGTATCTGGCCTCCTACGCCCTGCTCACCCAGGCCGCCGCCGACCGGCTGGGGCTGCACCCCACCGACCTCCAGTGCCTGAACCTGCTCGTGCTGGAGGACGGGCGGCCGGTGACGACCGGCCGGATCGCCGAGCTGACCGGTCTGACCACCGGCGCGGCCACGCGGCTGGTGGACCGCCTGGAGAAGGCCGGATACGTGGTCCGGGAACGGGACGCGGCCGACCGGCGGCGGGTGCTGGTGGCGACGGTGCCGGAGAAGATCGTCGAGTTCCGGCGGATGTGGGAGCGGCTGGGCGACGGGTGGGTGGCCCTCTTCGACGACCTCGACGAGTCGCAGCTCGCGCTGCTCATCGGCCATCTGCGGCGGACGACCGAATTCGGCACGGCCCAGGTGGCGCGGCTGCGGGCGGGCGGCGACGGCGGCTGACGGCGGCCGCCGCCGGGCGGACCGTCCGCGCGCCACCCGAGGAATACGACCGGCCGGGGTGCCGTTCGAGGCTATAGTTGAACGGTCAACAACTGGAGGTTGAGCGACCATGCAGTTCGGGATCTTCACCGTCGGCGACGTCACGCCGGACCCGACGACCGGCCGTACGCCCACCGAGCGGGAGCGCATCAAGGCCATGGTCGCCATCGCGCTGAAGGCCGAGGAAGCCGGACTCGACGTCTTCGCGACCGGCGAGCACCACAACCCGCCGTTCGTGCCGTCGTCGCCGACCACGATGCTCGGATACATAGCGGCGCAGACGCGGCGGCTGGTCCTGTCCACGTCCACCACGCTGATCACCACCAACGACCCGGTGAAGATCGCCGAGGACTTCGCGATGCTCCAGCACCTGGCGGACGGCCGGGTCGACCTGATGATGGGGCGCGGCAACACCGGCCCGGTCTACCCGTGGTTCGGCCAGGACATCCGCCAGGGCATCAACCTGGCCATCGAGAACTACGCCCTGCTGCACCGGCTGTGGCGCGAGGACGTGGTGAACTGGGAGGGCAAGTTCCGTACGCCGCTCCAGGGCTTCACGTCCACGCCGCGCCCGCTGGACGGGGTACCGCCGTTCGTCTGGCACGGCTCGATCCGCTCCCCGGAGATCGCCGAGCAGGCCGCGTACTACGGCGACGGCTTCTTCCACAACAACATCTTCTGGCCGGCCGAGCACACCAGGCGGATGGTCGAGCTGTACCGGACCCGGTACGCCCACTACGGGCACGGCACGCCCGAGCAGGCCATCGTCGGGCTCGGCGGGCAGGTGTTCATGCGGCGGAACTCGCAGGACGCGGTGCGCGAGTTCCGCCCCTACTTCGACGTCGCCCCCGTCTACGGGCACGGCCCGTCGCTGGAGGAGTTCACCGAGCAGACCCCGCTGACGGTGGGGTCCCCGCAGCAGGTGATCGAGAAGACGCTGGGCTTCCGCGAGTACGCCGGTGACTACCAGCGCCAGCTGTTCCTCATCGACCACGCGGGCCTGCCCCTGAAGACCGTGCTGGAGCAGATCGACCTGCTCGGCGAGGAGGTCGTACCGGTGCTCCGCAAGGAGTTCGCCATCGGCCGCCCGGCCCACGTCCCGGACGCGCCGACCCACGCCTCCCTGCTGGCCGCCCGGCCGCGGTCCGAGAGCGCCGGGGAGGAGGTGGCCGCCCGATGAAGCTCGTCGTCGTCTCGGCGGGACTGGGCGTCCCGTCCTCCACCCGGCTGCTCGGCGACCGGCTGGCCGCCGCCGTGACCGGCTCCCACCCGGCACCGGACGGCCTCCGGGTGATCGAGCTGCGCGACCTCGCCGTGGCGATCGCGCACCACCTCACCAGCGGGTTCCCGGGCCCGGAGCTGTCCGCCGCGTTCGCGGACGTGGCCGGGGCGGACGCGGTGATCGCCGTCACGCCGGTGTTCTCCGGGTCGTACAGCGGGCTGTTCAAGTCGTTCTTCGACGTGCTGAGCGCGCACGACCGGGACGCCCTCGCGGGCAAGCCGGTCCTGATCGCCGCGACCGGCGGCAGCCCCCGCCACGCGCTCGTCCTCGACCACGCCCTGCGCCCGCTCTTCGCCCACTTCCACGCCGTCGTGGTCCCCACCGGTGTGTACGCCGCCGCCGAGGACTGGGGCGCCGGGGGCCTGGAGGAGCGGATCGAACGGGCCGCGGGGGAGCTGGCGGCGCTGGCGGGCGGGAGGACGGCACGGCCTCCGGCCGGGCGGACGCCGGAGGTGGTCCCGTTCGAGGAACAGCTCGCGGCGCTGCGGGGCGCCGGGGGAGAGCGGGGGAAGCGGGGCGCCGGGGGACAGGCGGGACTGCGGGCCGCCGGGTGACACCCCCGGGGTGAGAGGCCGGTAAGAAGACCGGCCGGGGGTGTCCGCACCCCGGCCCGCACCGCGAGGCGCCTTGGCAGACTGGACGCGTGCCCCAGACTGTTCTGCTCGCCGAGGACGACCGCGCCATCCGCCACGCCCTGGAGAGGGCCCTCACCCTGGAGGGTTACGAGGTCACCGCGGTGGCCGACGGCGTCGAGGCGCTGGCGCGGGCCCGGCGCGGCCGCCCCGACGTGCTCGTGCTGGACGTGATGATGCCCGGCATGGACGGGCTTCAGGTCTGCCGGTCGCTGCGCGCGGAGGGCGACCGCACGCCGATCCTGATGCTGACGGCGCTCGTGGAGACCCAGGACCGGATCGCCGGTCTCGACGCGGGCGCGGACGACTACGTCGTCAAGCCCTTCGACGTGGAGGAGGTCTTCGCCCGGTTGCGCGCGCTGCTGCGCCGCACCAGCCCGGCGGACACGGGAGGCTACGGCCCGCTCGGGGACGCACCGGGCGCGTCGTCGCAGGCGGCGGGCGGGGCGCAGGCACCGGCGTCCCCGGGCGCGCCGGACGCCCCCGGGCCGGCGGCCGGGCAGGTGGCCGAGCGGCCCGTCGAGGCGGCCGGGCTGCGGATGGACCCGCGGGCCCGCCGCGCCTGGCGGGGCGGGCGGGAGCTGGAGCTGACCCGCACCGAGTTCGAGCTGCTGGCGCTGCTGGTGCGCAACGCGGGCACCGTGCTGGACCACTCCACCATCTACGACCGCATCTGGGGCTACGACTTCGGCCCCGGCTCCAAGAACCTCGCCGTGTACGTCGGCTACCTGCGCCGCAAGCTGGACGAGCCGGGCGCGCCGCAGCTGATCCACACCGTGCGCGGCGTGGGTTACGTCCTGCGGGAGGGCTGAGTGGGCCGCCTGAGCCGCGTCCCGCGGCCGTGGGCTTGGCGGCGGGCGGCGGGAGGCGCGGCGGACGGGCGGCGGGCCGGGGCGCGGCCGGCCGGGAGCCGGTCCGCGGGATCGCCGGGGGCCGGGTGGCAGACGGCCGGGCGGCGGCCCCGGCTGCTGTCGCTGCGGACCACGTTCGCGGTGTCGTTCGCGGCCGTCACCGCGGTGGTCACGGTCCTCGTCGGCGTGCTGTCGTACAACGCCGCCGCCCGGCTGGTCCGCGTGGACCACGAGACCGTCTTCGCGCAGGTCGTGCAGGACCTGCGCAACGAGGTACGGCAGACCCGGATGTCGCCCGCCGACTTCTCCTCCAGCGCGCCGGGCCACGACCTGGTGCGCCCGGCCCGCACCGACGTGCAGGTCCTCGGAGCGGACGGCACCGTCACCGACGCGTCGAACCCGCGGCTGCCGGTCACCGACGCCGACCGCAGGACGGCGGCCGCCCCGGTGGCCGGGCGGATGGTCCAGCACCGGGACATCGACGTCGGCGACGACGTCTACCGCATCGCGACCGTCGCCCTCGGCGGCGGCCGGGGCGCGGTGCAGGTGGCGCAGGAGTTCAGCGACACCGAGGATCTGCTGCGGGCGCTCCAGCGGCGGACCCTGATCCTGATGGCCGCGGTCGTCACCGCCGCCGGGCTGTTCGGCTGGTGGCTGGCCCGGCGTATCACCCGCCGCCTGGTGGCGCTGACCGCCGCCGCCGAGGACGTCGCCCGCACCCGCCGCCTGGGCATCCAGGTCCCGGTCACCGGCTACGACGAGGTCGGCCGCCTCGGCCGCGCCTTCGACCGCATGCTGGGCCGCCTCGCCCAGTCCGAGGAGGACCAGCGCCGCCTGGTCCAGGACGCCGGCCATGAGCTGCGCACGCCGCTCACCTCGCTGCGGACCAACATCTCGCTGCTGCGCCGCATCGACGAACTGCCGCCCGAAGCCCGCGATGAACTGGTCGCCGACCTCGGCCAGGAGGCCCGCGAGCTGACCGACCTCGTCAACGAACTGGTCGACCTGGCGGCCGGCCAGTCCGACACCGAGCCCGCGCGGGAGGTGGACCTCGCCGAGCTCGCCCGCGAGGTCGCGGTGCTGGTACGGCGCCGCACCGGCCGGAAGATAACGGTCCGCGCGTGCGGCGACACCAGGGCCGTCGGCCGCCCCGGCATGCTGACCCGCGCGCTGTCCAACCTGGTCGAGAACGCCGCGAAGTTCGACCGCGACGGCACGGCGCCCATCGAGGTCGCCGTCGCCGGGCCCGCCCGGCCCGGCACGGTCCGCGTCGAGGTCCTCGACCGGGGCCCCGGCATCGCCGACGGCGATCTGGTCCGCGTCTTCGACCGCTTCTACCGCGCCGCCGACGCCCGCTCCCTGCCCGGCTCGGGCCTCGGCCTGTCCATCGTGCGGGAGGTGGCGCTCGCCCACGGGGGAGCACCGTTCGCCCACCGGCGGGACGGCGGCGGCTCGGTGATCGGCTTCACGGTGGGCGGGGGCGCGGCGGAGGAATAGGCGGCGGGGAGCCGGCCAACGATGGTGGACAGGAAGTAGCCCGGCAATCGGGGTGAATGTCATCACGCAGCCGCGCAATTCCGATGATAACGTTAATTCTTTTCGCTACTTAATGCCTCGTGGAACCCTTTTCGTGCGGTAGTGCATTCGTTCGGCGGA
Source organism: Streptomyces sp. NPDC052020 (assembly GCF_040680575.1). Classification (NCBI taxonomy): domain Bacteria; kingdom Bacillati; phylum Actinomycetota; class Actinomycetes; order Kitasatosporales; family Streptomycetaceae; genus Streptomyces; species Streptomyces sp. NPDC052020. The sequence continues at coordinate 126,274 of NZ_JBFAWY010000019.1, read as the reverse complement.
CCCTAGATTCGGGTGAACAGGCATCCCCGGAAATCGGCGGATGCGTGTCTCAGTCAGCCTGCCGAGAGGGCCGAACCACCGGATGCGGAAACCCAATTCATGGTGCTCCGCCCTCCCTGTGAGCGGGCCAAGCGCACTTCTGCGCACACCCCACCACACACGAGGGAAGCGTCATGACAGTACCTCCCCAGCCGGGCCAGACGGACATCGTGAGCACCCCCTGCATTCAGGTCACCGGTACCGGCAGGCGCAATGATCCGTACGAACTCGAACCGGTCGTCAACCCAGATGACTGCAACGCACTGCGGTGTACACCCGAGGGGCTTCTGGTCCCGCGTACGGTCCCCTCGGGGATCGACCGCGGCGCGAACATCGGCGCCGCACGCTCCGTGGACATCGACGTCACCGACACCGGGGGTGACAACTGCCCCGACACGTGGACCATCGGCGCCCGTCTCACCCCCGTCTACGGGCAGGCCGCCGGCCAGAACCGTACGTTGCCCGTCAACGGCGAGTGGACCCCCACCGACTGCGTGGCGACGCTGCCGGAACCAGGGGTGTACCAGGTCACCGCCATGGCCGTGGGGCAGATCTGCGCCATCGCCAGGTTCAGCACCAACGTCTGGGTCTCGTTCGGTCTGCAGCGTGACAACGAGACAGTCCTGCGCGGCTACGGCCTGGTGCAGCACCAGTACGGCTTCCCGGCCGCCGGCAACGGCTACCAGGCGTGCCACGTCGGCCAGGGCTCCTTCACCGTGAACGTCGTCGTAGGCGACCGGGCCACCCTCCGCATCGTCGCCGTCGCCGAGGGCCGCGTGGCGGAGAACAGCACGGTGCAGCGGGCCGAGGTGCGCGCGCCCCGCATCACGTGGCACAAGATCTCCGACTAGGGGAGCGCGGGTGACCGACGAAACCATCACCGGTACGGATCCGTCTCCCGGCCCTCGCGCACGCTACTTCGTCAAGGAGGGCGAGGCCGCACAAGCCGTGTACAACCTCCGCGACGCAACCGCGTACTGGAAGCTGGGCTACGAGGAAATCGACGAACAGGAGTACCGGGCGAGTCTGCCGGACTCCGCTGCGGGGCCCTGCCTGGAGCACACCTCGGACTGAGAGGCAGGACATCGCCGCCCATGCGGACCTCGCTCGCGCGCTCCACAGCACAGCACAGCCCACCGTGCCCGGCCCGGTCACCTCGCACCGGCCGGGCACCACTCTTTCACCGGGAGACCCGCGCCCCCTGCCCCGGCGGACGCGATCGCCCTGGCCCCTGCCACGTTCAACACGATCAACAAGTGGGCCGCCGGGATCTCCGACACCCTCGCCCTGGGCATCCTGTGCGAGGCGTACGGCACGGGCACCCCGACCGCGGCGCTGCCCTACCCGAACTCCGCCCAGGCTGCCCACCCGGCCTACCAGCGGAGTCTGGACCGGCTGCGGGGTATGGGGGTCCTGGTCGGTTCCTGCGAACCGCACCGGCCGAGGGCCGGCGGCGCGGCGGATCTCTTCCGCTGGGAGGAAGCACCGGAGCTGCTGGAGCCTCTGGTCAGGACTTTCCGCCGGGCGAGGTGACCCGGCCCTGGGCCGAACCGGACGGCGAGCCGAAGACCTTCCGCCTCTTGGCGGCGCCGGCCGCGGCGGCCCGGGCCTGACGGCCCCTCCCGGCACATGACGAGGGCGGGGTCCGAAAACCCCACCCGAACCCACCGAAACCCAGCTCAGGGCCACACCAGGCAGTACGGCTGATGCCCCGCCTCATGCAGCCGGTGGCTGAAGTCCTGCCACTCGTGCAGCAACCGGTACACCGCGAACGCGTCCCGCGGGCCGCCCCGGTCCGGCACCGTCGACCAGATGAAGGCCGCCGCGCCGACCGCCTCCTCGCCGATGCCGCGCAGGGGATCGACGACGGTCATGGGGAGCTTGACGACGGCGTAGTCGGGGTGGAGGACGACGAGCTCCAGCGGGGGCACCCGGTGCAGGGGGACGCCCTCGATGCCGGTGAGGACCATGGCCGCCATGGTCTCCGGCTTGATCTTGGTGAACATGCCGTTCATGCCGAGCTCGTCGCCGCCGAGCTCCTCGGGGCGCATCGAGATCGGGACGCGGGCCGCGGTCGCGCCGTCGGGCGCGCCGAAGTACTTGTACGTCACCCCCACCCGGCCACCATTCCCGCTCCCCGCCCTCAGTCGGTCGACCCCGTGGTCGAGCCGGTCCGGCTCGCTCGGTGCGCCGTGTGCCCGGCGCGCTTCGGTCGTTTCCTCCGCGTCGCGCCGGTGCCTTCCCCGCCGGGCGCGCCGAGGGCCCAGGTCGCCGGTCCCCTCGCCCAGTCCGCCACCGCGATGCATATCTCCACCCGACTGCTTTTCTAGGACGCGTGGCCCCGGCCGCGCAACCCGATCATCGTGTCAGTGACCTCCCCCACGGCCGCGCGCCGAAACGTGCGGTGGAACATCTGTCCGCAGGAGGGCAGCCCCCGCACGCATGCCCGTGTGAACTCCGTGGATGGCCTCCAGTCTTGCAGACGATGGGGCTCCGTGGCTGGTTGTCCGATCAGTGCCGCGACGGACGCCTTCCGGTGGGCGCCGGGTGAGGCCGCCCGAGGCGGGCCGGACCGGCCGGCGACGGGCGGCCGGCCGGTGGCACGCTCGTGTGTTCCCGTGTTCCGGGTGGGGATGTGGGTCAGCGGTTCGTCCGCCCCGCGGACCCCCCTCACCGGTCCTCACCGGTCCTCACCGGTCCTCACCGGTCCTCACCGGTCCTCACCGGTCCTCACCGGTCCGCTCGGGTCCCGCGTCCGGCCCCGCCCGCGGTGCCCCCGGGCCCCGGCCCGACCCCCGCCCCCCGCTGCCGTCCGGCCCCCTGGCCTACCCTGAGGAGGTCACTGGCAACCGGAACCCGAGAAGCCAAGGACGCGCGAGAAGCCCGAGAAGCACGACGGAGAAGGTCGGAGAAGTCGCAGGTCATGAGCGATCTGGCATATCCATACGAAGCCCCAGCCTCGCAGGCTCTGTTCGACCGTGCGGCGGCCGTCACGCCCGGCGGCGTGAACTCCCCGGTGCGGGCCTTCCGCGCCGTGGGCGGCACGCCCCGGTTCATGGTGTCCGGCACCGGGCCGTATCTGACCGACGCCGACGGGCGGGAGTACGTCGACCTCGTCTGCTCCTGGGGTCCGATGATCCTCGGCCACGCGCACCCCGAGGTGATCGCCGCCGTGCAGGAGGCGGTCGCGCGCGGCACCTCCTTCGGCACGCCCGGTGAGGGCGAGGTCGCGCTCGCCGAGGAGATGACGGGCCGGGTCGCGCCGCTGGAGCAGGTGCGGCTGGTCTCCAGCGGCACCGAGGCGACCATGTCGGCGATCCGGCTGGCCCGCGGCTTCACCCAGCGGTCCAAGGTGGTCAAGTTCGCCGGCTGCTACCACGGGCACGTCGACTCGCTGCTCGCCGCGGCCGGTTCCGGTGTCGCCACCTTCGCCCTGCCGGACACCCCGGGCGTGACGGGCGCGCAGGCCGGCGACACCATCGTGCTGCCCTACAACGACCTCGACGCGGTGCGGGCCGCCTTCGCCGCCCACCCCGGTGAGATCGCCTGCGTGATCACCGAGGCGTCGCCGGGCAACATGGGCGTCGTACCGCCGCTGCCCGGCTTCAACCAGGGGCTGAAGGACCTGTGCGCCGAGAACGGCGCGCTGTACATCTCCGACGAGGTCATGACCGGGTTCCGGACCAGCCGCGCCGGGTGGTTCGGCGTCGACGGGGTCGTCCCCGACCTGATGACCTTCGGCAAGGTGATGGGCGGCGGCTTCCCGGCCGCGGCCTTCGGCGGGCGCGCCGACGTGATGGCGCACCTGGCCCCGGCCGGCCCCGTCTACCAGGCCGGCACCCTCTCCGGGAACCCGGTCGCCACCGCCGCCGGCCTGGCCCAGCTCCGCCTGCTCGACGACGCGGCGTACGACAGGGTCAACGCCGTCTCCGCGCAGATCCAGGCCCTGGTCACCGAGGCGCTGAGCAAGGAGGGCGTGGCGCACACGGTGCAGACCGCCTCCAACATGTTCTCCGTCTTCTTCACCGACCGGCCGGTGCGGAACTACGCGGACGCCAAGACGCAGGAGGCGTTCCGCTTCAACGCCTTCTTCCACGCGATGCTCGCGCGGGGCGTCTACCTGCCGCCGTCGGCCTTCGAGTCCTGGTTCGTGTCCACCGCGCACGACGAGCGGGCGGTCCAGCGGATCGCCGACGCGCTTCCGGCGGCGGCGCGGGCGGCGGCGGAGGCGACCGCATGAGCGGCACCGCCGGCGGCGACATCACCGTCGTCCACCTGATGCGGCACGGCGAGGTGGAGAACCCCACCGGTGTGCTGTACGGCCGCCTGCCCGGCTACCACCTGTCCGAGCTGGGCCGGCGCATGGCCGACCGGGTCGCCGAGCACCTCGCCCCCCGCGATATCACCTACGTCGTCGCCTCCCCGCTGGAGCGGGCGCAGGAGACGGCGACGCCGATCGCCAAGGCGCACGGACTGGACCTGGCCACCGACGAGCGGCTCATCGAGGCCGACAACGTCTTCCAGGGCAAGACGTTCGGCGTCGGGGACGGCGCGCTGCGCCGGCCGGAGAACTGGAAGCATCTGGTCAACCCGTTCCGGCCGTCGTGGGGCGAGCCGTACGTCGACCAGGTGGTGCGCATGATGGGCGCGCTGGACGCGGCCAAGGACCGGGCCCGCGGCCATGAGGCGGTGCTGGTCAGCCACCAGCTGCCGATCTGGATCGTGCGGTCGTACGTCGAGCGCCGCCGGCTCTGGCACGACCCGCGCAAGCGGCAGTGCACGCTCGCGTCGCTGACGTCGTTCACGTACCAGGGCGACCGGATCGTGTCCGTCGGCTACACGGAGCCCGCCCGCGACCTCGTCCCCGCCCACCTGCTGGCGGGCGCCAGGCCCGCCAAGGGGCAGGGCAAGGCGTACGGGGCGTGATCCCCCGGCCGGGGGCCGCCACCCGCGCGAGTGGCCTCCGCCGGGCGGCCACCAGCCCGGCCAGGTGATCCGTCGACCGGTCTCCGTCACCGCCTGGTGATCCGCCGCCGGTCTCCGCCCCAGGCGGCCGGTCCCCGCGTTCTTCCGGGTCGTCCGTACACATTCCGCACGCATATTCGTAAATCGCACGGATTTCCGGAACCTCCCCTTCCGTCACGTCCTCTGACTGGGTGACCACCAGAGGACGTGACGAACGGGGATGCGATGCGCACTCTCTCCCGCAGGGGAATGCTCGGGCTCGGCGCGGGCGCCGCGGCCGCCGCCGGACTGACCGGCTGCGGCTCCCGCACGGTGACGGACGGCACCCGGCACGCCGGCGGTTCCGGCGGCCGGCCGTCGGCGTCCGGCGGTACCCCGCCGCCCGCCCGGCCCCTCGGCGACGGTTCCACGGCGTACACCGGCAAGCAGCCCCACCAGCCGGAGCCGCCGGTGCCGCTGGAGCCGGGTCAGGCCCCGCCGCAGTTCGTCGTCTTCTCCTGGGACGGGGCCGGCGAGGTCGGCAACGGCCTCTTCCCGCGCTTTTTGGACCTCGCCAAGGAGCACGGCGCGCACATGACCTTCTTCCTCTCGGGCCTGTACCTGCTGCCCGAGTCGAAGAAGCGGCTGTACGACCCGCCGAACAATCCGCGCGGCGCCTCCGACATCGGCTACCTCACCGACGCGCACATCAAGGACACCCTGACGTGCGTCCGCCGGGCCTGGCTGGAGGGGCACGAGATCGGCACCCACTTCAACGGGCACTTCTGCGCCGGGCGGGGCAGCGTCGCCCACTGGACCCCGCGGCAGTGGCGCAGCGAGATCGAGCAGGCGAAGTCCTTCGTGCGGCGGTGGCGGACCCACACCGGCTGGACCGACCTGCCGCCCCTCCCGTTCGACTACGACAAGGAACTCGCCGGCGGCCGCACGCCCTGCCTGCTCGGCCAGGAGAACCTGCTGCCCGTCGCCCGCGAGCTCGGCTGGCGCTACGACGCCTCCTCGCCCGGCGGCCGCCAGGTCTGGCCGGTCAAGCGGCGGGGGATCTGGGACCTGCCGTTGCAGCAGATACCTTTCCCCGGGCGTTCCTTCGAGGTGCTCTCGATGGACTACAACATGCTCGCCAACCAGTCGCTCAACTCCACCAAGGCGCCCGCCCACAACCACCCCGGATGGCGGGAACAGTCGGCGCAGGCGTACATCTCCGGCTTCAAGCGGGCATACGAGACAAACAGGGCACCTTTCTTCATCGGCAACCATTTCGAGGAGTGGAACGGCGGCATCTACATGGACGCCGTGGAACAGGCCCTGAAGCACATCGCGCGGGAGCGGGAGAAGGGCGGGGACATCCGGCTGGTCTCCTTCCGGCAGTTCACCGACTGGCTGGACGTCCAGCGGCCCCAGCTGCTGGCGAAGTGGCGCACCCTTGATGTGGGACAGGCGCCGGCCGCCGGGTGGAAGCGGCTCTGAAATGCGGGTTTCCGCGCGCGAGGGGGGTGCGAAAGATCCCCGGAACGGACATGCGAAACTTTTCACATGAGTGCCGCCAGCCGCGCTTCCCTGCGCTCGAACCGCGCCACCGCCCGTGTCCGCCGCCGTGCCGCCCTCGGTGCCGGTGCCGCCGTGGCCGCGCTGCTCGTCTCCGCGTGCGGGTCCGGTGGGACCTCCGGCGGAGGCGGCGACACCCACTTCATCACCGGCTCCGACGGCATCGCCACGGTCGACAAGGGCGAGCGGGCCGACGCCCCCGACCTGTCCGGCGAGACCGTCGACGGCAAGCAGCTCGACGTCGACGACTACCAGGGCAAGGTCGTCGTCCTCAACGTGTGGGGCTCCTGGTGCCCGCCCTGCCGCGCCGAGGCGAAGAACTTCCAGAAGGTCTACGAGGACGTCAAGGACCAGGGCGTCCAGTTCGTCGGCATCAACACCCGCGACACCTCCACCGGCCCGGCCCGGGCCTTCGAGAAGGAGTACGGGGTCACCTACCCGAGCCTGTACGACCCGACGGGCAAGCTGATGCTCCGCTTCGAGAAGGGCACGCTCAACCCGCAGGCCATCCCGTCCACGCTCGTCATCGACCGGGACGGGAAGATCGCCGCGCGCACCCTCCAGGCACTCAGCGAGGAGAAGCTGCGCTCGATGCTCGAACCGGTCCTGGCGGAGAAGTGACGTGAGCGCGCTCTCCACGCTCGCGGCGACCGGCTACAACGGCACGGTGCTCAACGGCGCCCTGCTGGTGGCCCTGCCCATCGCCCTCCTCGGCGGCCTCGTCTCCTTCTTCTCGCCGTGCGTCCTGCCCCTGGTCCCCGGCTACCTGTCCTACGTGACCGGGGTCACCGGCACCGACCTCGCCGAGGCGCGGCGCGGCCGGATGGTCGCCGGCGCCTCGCTCTTCGTCCTCGGTTTCACGGCCGTGTTCGTCTCCAGCGGCGCGCTGTTCGGTTTCTTCGGGGAGACGCTCCAGGCCAACCGGGGCGTCCTGACGAAGGTCCTGGGCGTCCTCATGATCCTCATGGGCGTCTTCTTCATGGGCCTGATGCCCTGGCTCACCCAGCGCGAGTTCCGCCTGCACAAGCGGCCCGTGAGCGGGCTGGTCGGCGCCCCCCTGCTGGGGGCGCTGTTCGGCATCGGCTGGACGCCGTGCATCGGCCCCACCCTGTCGTCCGTGCTGATGCTCTCCTCCGAGCAGGGCACCGCCGGGCGCGGCGCGATCCTGACCGTCGCCTACTGCCTGGGCCTCGGTCTGCCCTTCGTGCTCGCCGCGGTGGCCTTCCGCAAGGCCCTCGGCGCCTTCGGCTGGGTCAAACGCCACTACGACTGGGTGATGCGCGTCGGCGGCACGATGATGATCGCGACCGGTCTGCTGCTGCTGACCGGCGCCTGGGACGGCATCGTGCAGTCCATGCAGACCTGGTCCAACGGCTTCAGTGTGGGGATCTGATGAGCAAGACCACGACCGACACGTCCCCGGCCGGCACGTCCCCGGGCGGCGCCGAGGACCAGGACCTGGGCGCCGCCGGCTCGCAGCTGTCCACGGCACCCGCGGAGGACGCGCCCAGCATGCCCGCCCTGGGCGTCATCGGCTGGGCCCGCTGGTTCTGGCGGCAGCTCACCTCGATGCGGGTGGCGCTGCTGCTGCTCCTGCTGCTGTCGCTGGGCGCCATCCCGGGGTCGCTGATCCCGCAGACCGGCATCGACGCCACCCAGGTCGAGGACTTCCGGCAGCGGCACGAGACCCTCGCCCCGATCTACGACAAGCTCGGCCTCTTCCACGTCTACAGCTCGGTGTGGTTCTCCGCGATCTACATCCTGCTGTTCGTCTCCCTCATCGGCTGCATCGTGCCGCGCACCTGGCAGTTCGTCGGCCAGCTGCGCGGCCGCCCGCCGAAGGCCCCCAAGCGCCTGACCCGGCTGCCCGCCTACACCACCTGGCGCACCGAGGCCGAGCCCGAGCAGGTCCGCGAGGCCGCGCTCGCCCTGCTGAAGAAGCGCCGCTTCCGCGCCCACGCCGCCGGTGACGCCGTCGCCGCCGAGAAGGGCTACCTGCGCGAGGTGGGCAACCTCGTCTTCCACATCGCGCTGATCGTGATGCTGGTCGCCTTCGCCTGGGGGCAGCTGTTCAAGTTCGAGGGCAACAAGCTGATCCTGGAGGGCGACGGCTTCTCCAACACCCTCACCCAGTACGACGACCAGAAGTCCGGCACCCTGTTCACGCCCGACGACCTGGAGCCGTTCAGCTTCGTCCTGAAGGACTTCAAGGGCACCTACGAGGCGACCGGGCCCAACCGCGGCACCCCGCGCACCTACGAGGCGGACGTCACCTACAGCGTCGGCGCCTACGGCGAGGAGAAGCAGACCACCGTCAAGGTGAACGAGCCGCTGAAGATCGACGGATCGAAGGTCTACCTCGTCAGCCACGGCTACGCGCCCGTCCTCACCGTCAGGGACGGCAGGGGCAACGTGGTCATGGACCGCGAGGCCGTCCCGCTGCTGCCGCTGGACGCCAACGTCACCTCCTCCGGCGCCGTCAAGGTGATGGACGGCTACCGCAACGCCGAGGGGAAGAAGGAGCAGCTCGGCTTCAACGCCCACTTCCTGCCGGCCTACGGCGGGAAGGGGACGACGATGCTGTCCCGGTTCCCCGCGCTGATCAACCCGATGCTGGCGCTCTCCGCCTACCACGGCGACCTCGGCGTCGACTCGGGCATCCCGCAGAGCGTCTACCAGCTCGACAAGAAGAACCTGAAGGAGTTCAAGGACTCCGACGGGAAGCTGTTCAAGAAGCAGCTCGCGATCGGCCAGACCATGACCCTCCCGGACGGGGCCGGCTCGGTCACCTTCGAGGGCGTCAAGGAGTGGGCGGGCTTCCAGATCACCCGCCAGCCCGCCAGCGGCTGGGCGCTCGCCGGTGCCGTCGCCGCCATCTTCGGCCTCGCCGGCTCCCTGTTCATCCAGCGCCGCCGGGTGTGGGTGCGGGCCGTCAAGGGCGCCGACGGCGTCACCGTCGTCGAGATGGCCGGCCTCGGCCGCAGCGAGTCCGCCAAGGTGCCCGAGGAGCTCGGCGAACTCGCCGGGATCCTGTACGAGCGGGCTCCCGGCGCCCCCGAACCCGACCCCTCCCCCCGGTCCGGTCCCCCGGACACCCCCGACCCCGCAGCCGTACCTGCCGAGAGGGCTGAGAAGAAGTGACTCTCGCCGCCGCACCCGATCTCGCCGCCGCGACCGAGCTGGCCGCCGCGACCAACGAGAACCTCGCGAACATCAGCAATGTGCTGATCTACTCCGCGATGGCCGTCTACACCCTGGCCTTCTTCGCCTACATCGCGGAGTGGCTCTTCGGCAGCCGCAGCAAGGTCGGCCGCACCGCCGCCGCGCTCACCGCCCCCGCCCGGTCCGAGGCCCCGGCCGTGACCGCGCGGAAGGCCGGCTCCACCGCCGTACTGGAGCGGCCCCAGGTCGTCGTCCGGGCCACGGCCGGCGCCCGGGACGTGCCCGACGGGCCGGGCGCGCACGGCGGGACCGAGAAGGGTGACCTCTACGGGCGGATCGCCATCTCCCTCACCGCCCTCGCCTTCCTCGTGGAGTTCGGCGGCGTGCTCGCGCGGGCCCTGTCGGTGCGGCGGGCGCCGTGGGGCAACATGTACGAGTTCAACATCACCTTCACCACGGTCGCCGTCGGTGTGTACCTCGCACTGCTCGCCCTGAAGAAGAACGTCCGCTGGCTCGGCCTGCCGCTGACCACCACGGTCCTGCTCGACCTCGGTCTCGCCGTCACCGTCCTGTACACCGCCAGCGACCAGCTCGTGCCCGCGCTGCACTCGTACTGGCTGTACATCCACGTCTCCACGGCGATCTTCTGCGGCGCGGTCTTCTACGTCGGCGCGGTGGCCACGATCCTCTACCTGTTCAAGGACAGCTTCGAGAACAAGCTCGCCTCCGGCGGCACCCCGGGCCGGTTCGCCAACTCCGTGCTGGACCGGCTGCCCGCCGCCGCCTCCCTGGACAAGTTCGCCTACCGCGTCAACGCCGCCGTCTTCCCGCTGTGGACGTTCACGATCATCGCGGGCGCCATCTGGGCGGGCGACGCCTGGGGCCGCTACTGGGGCTGGGACCCCAAGGAGGTCTGGTCCTTCATCACCTGGGTCGCCTACGCCTGCTACCTGCACGCCCGCGCCACCGCCGGCTGGAAGGGCCGCAAGGCCGCCTACCTGGCGCTGCTCGCCTTCGGCTGCTGGCTGTTCAACTACTACGGCGTGAACATCTTCGTCTCCGGCAAGCACTCCTACGCGGGCGTGTGACCGACGGACGTACCGCGAAGGCCGGTTTCCGTGACCTGGGTCACGGGAACCGGCCTTCGCCGTGTGCACCGGTCCTCCCTGGCCGCGTGCACGGCGCCCGGTACGGAGTCACGCTGGTGTCATGACCGGAAAGACCGGATCGAAGGCCGGGGCGCGGACCGGACGCGTCGAACAGGGCATCAGCCAGACCCACGGGAACACGCACATCCTGCACTTCCTGGTGCGGCTTCCCCGGCCCATGGAGAAGGTCTGGCCCGCGCTGGCCACCGAGGTGGGGCTGGCCGCCTGGTACACCCCGGCCGACGTGCTGGAACCCCGGCTCGGCGGTGCGGTCGCGCTGCGCGGGGTCGGGGCCGGGCGGATCACCGCGTGGGACGTGGACCGGGTCGCCGAGTACACGGTCGAGGGCGGGCGCGTCCGCTTCCACCTGGAGCGGGACGGGGAGGACGGCGCGGCGCTCCGCTTCACTCACGAGTTCCAGGACGAGCGGGAGTCCGAGCAGCGCTGGCGGGCCCGGTTCGAGCGGCTCATCGAGCTGCTGGAACCGGGCCCGTAGGGCCGTCCGCGGCGGGCCCGGAGCCGTCGAGGTGGGCGAGGTAGCCGTACAGGCTCCCCGCCCCGTCCAGCATGGCGCGCGTACGGGCGGTGAGCGCCTCCCCGCGCGCGGTGAGGGCCGACCCCAGGGCCGCGCTGCCGCCCTCGTGGCGCAGCTCCTCCAGGACGGGCCGGATCTGGTCCAGCGGGTGGTGGCCGCGGCGCAGGATGTGGATCAGACGGGCGTCGCGGACGTCGGCCGGGCCGTACACCCGGTACCCGGTGCCCCGCTCGCGGCGGGGCGTGAGGAGCCCGGCCGCCTCCCACACCCGCAGCGCGGACGTGCGTACGCCCAGCAGCCCGGCCACCTCCCCGATGCGCAGGTCCGCGCGGGGCAGCGGCCCGGGGTCCCGCGCCGCCAGGGCTTCCAGGGCCCGGCGCGCGGCCCGCAGCGACAGGCGCTCCTCGTGCAGGGCGGCGTGCGCGGCGTCCACGAGGGCGAGGGCGCCCGGTACGTCGCCCGCGTGGACCGCCCGCATGATCCGCGCCGCGGTGACCGGACCGTACCCCCGCAGCAGCGCCCGGAAGGTGAGCAGGGCGCGGCGGTGCGCCTCGCGGAAGACGCGGTAGCCGGACGCGGTGCGGCCGGCCGGCGGCAGGACGCCCGCGTCCTCGTAGTTGCGGATCTGCTGGGTCGAGACGCCGGCCAGGCGGGCCAGGTCCACGGAGCGGAGGCGCCGCTCGTTCGTCGTCGTCATCGTCGTGCCGTCGTCGTCTTCGTCGTCTTCGTCGTCATCGTCATCGTCACCGGCTGGGAAGGAATCGGGTCGCGGCACGGTCCGGAGCGGAAGGCTGGTGGTTTACGCGATGCCGGGCGCCCGGCGGTCGCCGACACTGCGGTTGACCGTTGCCCCCCACCCTTCCGTACGGAGGTGCCGATGTCCGGTCCGCTCGCACCAAGTCTGGCCAGGGTCCCCATACGCTCAGTATTGTCATGGACGCGTCGCATGGTGGTGCTGTCGGGCGCCCTGCTGCTGTCGGCCGTCGGCCTGTCCGCCGTTCCCGCCGCGGCGGCCGAGGGGCCGGTCGTCACCACCCGGTACGGCCAGGTGCGGGGGAAGGCGGGGGAGACCGCCCACGCCTACCTCGGCATCCCCTACGCCGCGCCGCCCACCGGCGAGCGGCGGTGGAAGCCGCCGGCCCCGCCCGCGAGCTGGACCGGCGTCCGGGACGCCACCGCGCCGGGCAACCCCTGTATGCAGGGCCCGTCCTCCACCCCGTGGGGCGACCTGGCCGGACCCGGCACCCCCAGCGAGGACTGCCTCTACCTCAACGTCCACGCGCCCGCCCAGCGCTCGGTGCTCAAGCGTCCGGTGATGGTGTGGATCCACGGCGGCGGCTTCACCGTCGGCTCCGGATCGTTCTACGACGGCGGCAAACTGGCCGCGCGCGGCGACGTGGTCGCCGTCCACCTCAACTACCGCCTCGGCGCCTTCGGCTACTTCGCCCACCCGGGCCTGGCCGCCGAGTCCGCCCAGGGCGTCTCCGGCAACTACGGCCTGCTCGACCAGCAGGCCGCCCTGCGCTGGGTCCGGGACAACATCGCCGCGTTCGGCGGCGACCCCGGCAACGTGACGGTCTTCGGCGAGTCGGCGGGCGGCGGCAGCGTCTGCCAGCACCTGGTCTCGCCCCGCGCGCTCGGCCTGTTCGACCGGGCCATCGCCCAGTCCGGCTGCGCGTTCACCCTGCCCACCCAGGACTCCCAGCAGCGCAACGGCACGGCCTGGGCGACCACCCTGGGCTGCGCGGACGTGGCCTGCCTGCGCGCCAAGCCGGCCGCCGAGCTGCTCGGCGCCGCGCTGAGCCCCACCGCCCGCTGGGTCCCCAACGTCGACGGCAAGGTCCTGCCGCTCCAGGTGACCGAGGCGCTGGCGAGCGGCCGGTTCCACCGGGTCCCCGTCCTCCAGGGCACCACCGCCGACGAGGGCCGGCTGACCGTGGCGACCACCTACGACCTGGCCGGCCGGCAACTGACCGCCGCCGGCTACCCGGTGGCCGTCCGCGCCCTCTACGGCGCCCGGGCCGACGCGATCCTCGCCCGCTACCCGCTGGCGGACCACGGCACCCCCGCCGAGGCCCTGGGCGCGATCCTCACCGACTCCCAGTTCGCCTGCCCCCAGTCCCGCGCGGCCGGCCTGATGGCCGAACACGTCCGGTCCTACCAGTACGAGTTCGCCGACCGCCACGCCATGGACTACCTGAACCTGCCGGTCGGCTTCCCGCTCGGCGCCCCGCACGGCTCGGAGATCCGGTACGTCTTCGGCGGCGTCACCGGCACCCCCGCCCAGAACGCCCTGGCGGACCGGATGCTCGGCTACTGGACCAACTTCGCGAAGACCGGCATCCCGTACGCCGCCGACGCGCCGCGCTGGCCCCTCTTCCCCAAGGTCCAGACCCTCGCCCCCGAGGCGATCACCTCGGGCACCACCTTCCCGCAGGACCACAAGTGCGACCTGTGGGACGCTCCCACCGCCTCCGCGACCCGGTAGCCCGCGACCACGCGGAAGGGCAGCGCAGACGCCCCGCGCGCCCCCGCTGCCCTTCCCGGACGCCCGGACCGGGATCCGGCGGGACCGGCGTCAGCCGCCCCTGGGCCCCTCGCCCGGGTCCCGGTCCTCGCCCGTGTCCCTGTCCCTGTCTCCGTCGCCGTCCCCGTCCCTCTGCTTCTCCTCGCCGAGGGACTTCAGGAACTCGGGGTTGTCGTCGGGCGCGACCCACTGGCGGGACCGGGCGGTGGCGCCCCGCACACCGGACCAGCCCTCGGCGGCCGGGCTGCGCCGCTTGCCGGCGATGATCCAGGAAATCGAGCCCACCAGCGGGAACAGCAGCACGAGGATCGCCCACAGCGGCTTGGGGATGTGACGGACGTCCTCGTCCTTCGTGCTGATGCAGTCGATGAACGCGTAGACGCTCAACGCCAGCGGCACGAGGAACATCAGCACCCGGAGCATGGGGCCTCTCCAGCGAAGGTCGTCGGGGCCGGGGGCACGGCCCCCGGGTACAGGGTCAGGGTAACCGCTCGGGGATACTGGACCCCATGGCTTACGACGATCTTCGCTCCCTGCTCAGGGCACTGGAGCGCGAGGGGGACCTCAAGCGCATCAAGGCCGAGGTCGACCCGTATCTGGAGGTCGGGGAGATCGTCGACCGGGTGAACAAGGCCGGCGGCCCCGCCCTGCTCTTCGAGAACGTGAAGGGCTCGTCGATGCCGCTGGCGATGAACGTCTTCGGCACCGACCGGCGGCTGCTGAAGGCGCTCGGGCTGAAGTCGTACGGCGACATCTCCGACAAGATCGGCGGGCTGCTGAAGCCCGAGCTGCCGCACGGCTTCGTCGGCGTGCGCGAGGCGTTCGGCAAGCTCGGCGCGATGACGCACGTACCGCCGAAGAAGGTGAAGTCCGACAGCGCGCCCGTGCAGGAGGTCGTCCTCACCGGCGACGACGTCGACCTGGAGAAGCTGCCCGCCCTGTTCACCTGGCCCAAGGACGGCGGCTCCTTCTTCAACCTGGGCCTGACCCACACCAAGGACCCCGAGACGGGCATCCGCAACCTCGGGCTCTACCGCCTCCAGCGCCACGACAAGCGCACCATCGGCATGCACTGGCAGATCCACAAGGACAGCCGCAACCACTACCAGGTGGCGGCCCGGCGCGGCGAGCGCCTGCCGGTCGCCATCGCCTTCGGCTGCCCGCCCGCCGTGACCTACGCCTCCACCGCCCCGCTCCCCGGCGACATCGACGAGTACCTGTTCGCCGGTTTCGTCGCCGGCAAGCGGATCGAGATGGTCGACTGCAAGACGGTCCCGCTCCAGGTCCCGGCGCAGGCGGAGGTCGTGCTGGAGGGCTGGCTGGAGCCCGGCGAGATGCTGCCCGAGGGGCCGTTCGGCGACCACACCGGCTTCTACACCCCGCAGGAGCCCTTCCCGGCGCTCACCATCGACTGCGTGACCATGCGCAAGCGCCCGCTGCTCCAGTCGATCGTCGTCGGCCGGCCCCCGACGGAGGACGGCCCGCTCGGCCGCGCGACCGAACGTTTCTTCCTCCCCCTGCTCAAGATCATCGTCCCGGACATCGTGGACTACCACCTGCCCGAGGCCGGCGGCTTCCACAACTGCGCGATCGTCTCGATCGACAAGAAGTACCCCAAGCACGCCCAGAAGGTCATGCACGCCATCTGGGGCGCCCACATGATGTCCCTCACCAAGCTGATCGTCGTCGTGGACAGCGACTGCGACGTGCACGACCTGCACGAAGTCGCCTGGCGCGCGCTCGGCAACACGGACTACGCCCGGGACCTCACCGTCGTCGAAGGCCCCGTCGACCACCTGGACCACGCCTCCTACCAGCAGTTCTGGGGCGGCAAGGCGGGCATCGACGCCACGAAGAAGTGGCCCGAGGAGGGCTATACGCGCGACGGCGGCTGGCCCGACATGGTGGAGTCCGACCCCGAGACGGCGGCCAAGGTCAGCCGCCGCTGGAAGGAGTACGGCCTGTGAGTTCGGCTTCCGCGGCGATCCCGCAGCCGGGTCGCACCAAGGCGTTCCTGCGCCTGGTCATGATCGAGCACTCGGTCTTCGCGCTGCCCTTCGCCTACATCGCCACCCTCACCGCGATGCACCAGTGGGACGGGAACATCCACTGGGGCAGGCTGCTGCTGGTCACCGTCTGCATGGTGGGCCTGCGCACCTTCGCCATGGCCGTCAACCGGATCATCGACCGCGAGATCGACGCCCGCAACCCGCGCACCGCCCACCGCGAGCTGGTCACCGGCGCGATGTCGGTCAAGCACGCCTGGACCGGCGCCCTGATCGCGCTCGCCGTCTTCCTGGGCGCGGCGGCCCTGCTCAACCCGCTCTGCCTCGCCCTCGCCCCCGTCGCGGTGATCCCGATGGTGGTCTACCCCTACGGCAAGCGGTTCACGAACTTCCCGCAGGCCATCCTGGGTCTCGCCCAGGCCATGGGCCCCATCGGCGGCTGGCTGGCCGTCACCGGCGAGTGGTCCTGGGACGCGGTGATCCTCGGCCTCGCGGTCGGCGTCTGGATCGGCGGCTTCGACCTGATCTACGCCTGCCAGGACGTCGAGACCGACCGGGAGATCGGCGTGAAGTCGGTCCCGGCCCGGTTCGGCATCCCGGCCGCGATCCGGGGCGCCCGCGCCTGCCACACCGTCACCACCGCCCTGTTCGTCTGGTACGCCCTCGCCACCGGCGCCGGGGTCTTCTTCTGGCTCGGCTTGCTGATCGTCGCCGGCGCCTTCGTCTACGAGCACTCCATCGTGCGCCCGCACGACCTGTCCCGCCTGAACCGGGCCTTCTTCTCCGTCAACGGATTCATCGGCATTGCCCTGTTCGTGTGCGCGCTGCTGGATCTCCTGGTGCGCGGTCTGACCGTCTGACCGGGCGGCGCACCGCAGGCGTGCGCAGGCCGGTCCGGGTCACCGGCCGCCTCCCCGGCCGCCCCACAGAGGGCCGAAGGAGGCGGACCGGTCCTGATCTCCGATCCCCCCACCGGTACGCTCAAGACGTGAACGCAGGGGAATCGCAGCGCACGCCTTGGATCGTGGGGGTTTCCGGAGCATCCGGCACTCCATACGCCGCCGCGGTGCTGCGTGCCCTGCTCGCCGCCGGCGAGAGCGTCGACCTCGTCGTCAGCCGGGCCTCGCGGCTCACCCTGCTCGACGAGACCGGCATCTCCTACCGGGACGCCCACTGGCGGGACGACCTGCGCACCTGGCTGTCCCGGGGGGCCGACGGCACACCGGACGCCTTCGACGCGGACCTCGCCGGTGTCCGGCACTGGAGCGCGGGCGACCTGGCAGCCGGGCCGTCCTCGGGGTCGTACCCGGCCAAGGGCATGATCATCGTGCCCGCCTCGACGGCGTGTGTGGCCGGGGTCGCCCTCGGGCTGTCGAAGGACCTGCTCCAGCGGGCGGCGAGCGTGACCCTGAAGGAGAGGCGCCCGCTCGTCGTGGCCGTCCGGGAGACCCCGCTGGACGGCCGGACCCTGCGGCACCTGGTGACGCTGGACGACGCGGGCGCGGCCGTGGTGCCCGCCTCCCCGGCCTTCTACGCGGGGGCGACGCACATCCAGGACCTGGTGGACTTCGTCGCCGGGCGGGTCCTGGACGCGGCGGGCGTCGGCCACCGGCTCTACCGGCGCTGGAAGGGCGACCTCGGCGGCGGGGCACGTACGGCGACCGGGGGCGGATCACCCACGACCGACTGAGCCCCACTCCACCGGCCCTCCATCCCACCGGGCCGCACGTCACCGGACCCCCACCCATCCCATCCCACCTCACCGAGCATCACGCACAGAGCACCAACCTCCCCCACACGTTTCAGGAACTCCTCAGGTCTCAGACGGACCTCTTCAGCGGAAGGCTTCGATCGCATGGACGCGGTGGACAGGCAGCTCATCCAGGCCCTGAGGGAGAACGGCCGGGCCTCCTACGCGGAGCTGGGGCGCCTCGTCGGCCTGTCGGGACCCAGTGTCACCGACCGCATCAACCGGCTCGAGGCGGCCGGGGTGATCACCGGCTACCGGGCCACCGTGGACTCCGCCTCGCTCGGTCTCGGCGTCACCGCCCTGATCGGCATCTCGCTCTCCGACGCCGCCGACCACGAGGACGTGGCGCGCCGGCTGAAGGACCTGTCGGAGATCGAGGACTGCTGGTTCATCGCGGGCGACGACTCCTACATGCTCAAGGTGCGCGCGACCGACGTGGACGGCCTGGAGAAGACCATCCGCCGGCTCAGCGGTACCCGGGGCGTCTCCCGCACCCGTACCACCATCGTGCTGTCCACCAAGTGGGAGAACCGGGTGGGAGAGCTGCCGGAAGAGGTGTAGGGGACGGGGCGCGGGGCGCCGTCGTGCGGGTCCCTCCCCCCGAAGGGCGGGGGAGTACGGTGGTCCGAGTCTGTCACGGGCTGTCACAGGAAAGAGGTAACGGCATGGACGTCGGGCTCAAGCGCGAGCTGGAGGAGAAGGTCCGCTCCGGTGAGCGGCTGACCCGCGAGGACGGCATCGCGCTGTACGAGTCGGACGACCTGGCCTGGCTCGGCGGCCTCGCGCACGAGGTGCGGACGCGGAAGAACGGCGACGTCGTCCACTTCAACGTCAACCGCCACCTCAACATGACCAACGTCTGCACGGCCTCCTGCGCCTACTGCTCCTTCCAGCGCAAGCCGGGGGAGAAGGACGCGTACACGATGCGCATCGAGGAGGCCGTGAAGCTGGCCAAGGCGATGGAGTCGGAGAACCTCACCGAGCTGCACATCGTCAACGGCCTGCACCCGAACCTGCCGTGGCGCTACTACCCGCGCTCGCTGCGGGAGCTGAAGGCGGCCCTGCCGAACGTGTCCCTGAAGGCGTTCACCGCCACCGAGATCCACCACTTCGAGACGATCTCCGGGCTGAGCGCGAGCGAGATCCTCGACGAGCTGATCGACGCCGGTCTGGAGTCCCTGACCGGCGGCGGCGCGGAGATCTTCGACTGGGAGGTCCGGCAGCACATCGTGGACCACCGCACCCACTGGGAGGACTGGTCCCGCATCCACCGCCTGGCGCACGAGAAGGGCCTGAAGACCCCGTGCACCATGCTGTACGGGCACATCGAGGAGCCCCGCCACCGCGTCGACCACGTGCTCAGGCTGCGCGAGCTCCAGGACGAGACCGGCGGCTTCCAGGTCTTCATCCCGCTGCGCTACCAGCACGACTTCGTCGACATGAAGGACGGCAAGATCCGCAACCGCCTCCAGGCCCGGACGCAGATGGCGACCGGCGCCGAGGCGCTGAAGACCTTCGCGGTCTCCCGGCTGCTGTTCGACAACGTGCCGCACGTCAAGGTCTTCTGGGTCATGCACGGCGTGCGGACCGCCCAGCTCGCCCTCCAGCACGGCGCCGACGACATGGACGGCTCGGTCGTCGAGTACAAGATCACGCACGACGCCGACAACTACGGCACGCCGAACAAGCTCACCCGCGAGGACCTGCTGGAGCTGATCCGCGACGCCGGTTTCCGGCCGGTGGAGCGCAACACGCGGTACGAGATCATCCGGGAGTACGACGGTCCGGACCCGGCCCGCCGCGACTCCCCGCAGCCGATGCGGGTGTGACGTCGGGACGGGCGCGGGGTACCCGGCGGGGATGACCCCCCGTACCTCCGCGCCCGAGGACGCCTACACCGCCGCGCCCTTCGTCCCGGACGGCGCCGGTCTCGCCGCGCTGCGCGAGGCCGCCGCCGGGTGCCGGGGCTGCCCGCTGCACCGGGACGCCACCCAGACCGTCTTCGGCGCCGGGAACACCGGCGCCCGCGTGATGCTGGTCGGCGAACAGCCCGGCGACCAGGAGGACCGGCGGGGCCGGCCGTTCGTCGGGCCCGCGGGCCAGCTGCTGGACCGCGCCCTGGCCGAGGCGGGCATCGATCCCGGTGAGGCGTATGTCACCAACGCCGTCAAGCACTTCAAGTTCACACAGGCCGAGCCCCGCAAGCGCCGGATCCACAAGGCGCCGACCCTGCGGGAGACGACCGCGTGCGGGCCGTGGCTCGCCGCCGAGCTGGCGCTGGTGGAACCCGAACTGATCGTGGTGCTTGGCGCCACCGCCGGCAAGGCGCTGCTCGGGTCGTCGTTCCGGGTCACCCAGGTGCGCGGCACGGTCCTGGAGGCGGAGATCCACGGCCGCCCGGAACGGCTGGTGCCGACCGTCCACCCCTCGGCGGTGCTGCGGGCGGAGGACCGGGAGGGCGCCTACCAGGGGCTGGTGTCGGACCTGCGGGTAGCGGCCCGGGCCCTGGGCTGAGGGTGTGTGAGGGACGCCATGGGGCCGGGGCCGGCGCGGGGCGCCGAACCCCTGGGGGCCTGACCAGGTAATGGCTACGATGGCCGTGTGTCCCTTACTTTCACTTTCGATCCGGCCCTCACGACCGAGTTGCGCGAAGGCGTCCTGGACCTGTGGACCGATGTCTCCAACGCGGGCGGCTCCGTGGGTTTCGTGCCGCCGGTGACGCGCGAGGACATCCGTCCGGAGCTGGTCAAGCACATGGTGGCCATGGCGGAGGGGCGGACCCGGCTGCTCGTCGGCCACGACGAGGCGGGCGAGGTGGCCGCCACCGCGTTCCTCACCTTCAACACGCACCGGCTGATGACCCACTGGCTGTGGCTCTACACGGTGATGGTGCACCCCCGCCACCAGGGCAGGGGGTACGGCCGGGACCTGCTGGCCGCCGCCGAGCGGGCGGCCCGCGGCCTGGAGGGGATCGAGGCGATCCGGCTGACCTGCCGGGGCGGACTCGGTCTGGAGCGGTTCTACGCGGCCTGCGGTTACAAGGAGGTCGGCCGCGTCCCCGACGCGATCCGGGTGGCGCCGGGTGACGACCGCGACGACATCACGATGCTGCTGCCGCTGACCTGAACCGCGCACCCCCACCGCATGATCGGGATCCCGGCGTGTTTCACTGGAGGCCGGGTGCCCCTTTGGGGACGTACGGACCCTTCGGAACGGAAGAGTGGATTGAGATGCTCCGCTACACGCTGAAGCGCCTCGGGATCTTCGCGGGCTGCCTCGTGGTCGTCTGGGGCCTCGTCTACTCCGGTGTCTTCCCCCGCGGACTCGGTGACTCCAACGGCATGTGGATCATCCTGCTCGCCCTGGTGATCTCGGCCCCGATCAGCTTCGTCGTACTGCGCCAGGAGCGGGACCGGGCCTCCGAGCAGGTGGTGCGCCGGGTGGACCGGATGAAGGCGAACCTGGAGGCCAACCGCAGCCAGGAGGACCTGGCCGACGACTCGGCGCGCGCGCAGGGCCAGACCTCGTGAGTGACCGTACGGTCCGTAGGGACCGCGAGGACCGCGAGGACTGTGTAAGGGCCGCGTAAGGTCCGTCACATACGCCGACGCCCCGGTTTCCGAACACCCCGGAAACCGGGGCGCTTTGCGTTCAATGGGCGGAATCGTCCCCGGCCTCTCAAAGCGAGGCTTTGGGGGTCTCAAAGGCCAAGTGTTAAAGTCTTGTGCATGTACTCAGCAGCCGCGCCCACCGCACTCCCGAGCGTCGCGCTCGTGGCGCGCCTGCACGTGGACCTCTGTCGGTGCGCGTCCGCGACCTGTCGTCCCTGACGTCGTTCCTCCTCCCGACCCGCCGTCCGCCACGTCAGTCTCTGCGCGTCCCCAACGGAGCTTGCCCGTGTCCACGAACACGAAGTCCTTCAAGGTGCCCTTCTGGGCCCAGATAATCGCCGGTCTCTTCCTCGGTGTCGCACTGGGCTGGATAGCCCGCAGCCAGGACGTGTCCTGGCTGGTCACCACCCTGGAGAAGATCGGCGACGTCTTCGTCGGCCTGCTGAAGCTGGCCGTCGCCCCGCTCGTCTTCTTCGCGATCCTCGTCTCGATCACGAACCTGCGGAAGGTCAACAACGCGGCCCGCCTGGCGAGCCGCACCCTCCTCTGGTTCATGATCACCTCGCTGATCGCGGTCGCCATCGGCCTCGTCATCGGCCTGGTCACCAACCCCGGCGCCGGCACCGGTCTCACCCCCAGGGACGGTGAGCTGCCGGAGAAGACCGGTTCCTGGCTCGACTTCCTCACCGGCATCGTGCCCACCGACGTGATCACGCCGTTCACCGAGCTGAACGTGCTCCAGATCGTCTTCATGGCCGCCGTCGCCGGTATCGCCGCCCTCCAGCTCGGCGAGAAGGCCCAGCCGATCCTCACCCTGAGCGAGTCCGTCCTCGAACTCCTCCAGAAGGCCCTGTGGTGGGTCATCCGCCTCGCCCCGCTCGGCACCGTCGGCCTCATCGGCACGGCCATCGCCACCTACGGCTGGGACCTGATCGGCAAGTACGCCACCTTCACCGCCGACATCTACGTCGGCTGCGCGATCGTCCTGTTCGTGGTCTACCCGGCGCTGCTCGCCACCGTCGCCAAGGCCAACCCGCTCCAGTTCTTCAAGGGCGCCTGGCCCGCGATCCAGCTCGCCTTCGTCTCCCGCTCCTCCGTCGGCACCATGCCGCTGACCCAGAAGGTCACCGAGCGCCTCGGCGTCCCGAAGGAGTACGCGTCCTTCGCCGTGCCGTTCGGCGCGACCACCAAGATGGACGGCTGCGCCGCGATCTACCCGGCGATCGCCGCGATCTTCGTCGCGCAGATCTTCGACATCCAGCTGAACGTCGGCGACTACCTGCTGATCGCGTTCGTCTCGGTGGTCGGCTCCGCCGCCACGGCCGGTCTGACCGGCGCCACGGTCATGCTGACCCTGACCCTGTCCACGCTCGGCCTGCCCATGGAGGGCGTCGGTCTGCTGCTCGCGATCGACCCGATCCTGGACATGATGCGCACCGCGACCAACGTCGCCGGCCAGGCCCTGGTGCCGGTCATCGTCTCCGCCCGCGAGGGCCTGCTCGACCGCGAGGCGTACGACAGCGCCCACAGCTCGCCGATCGACGAGCCGGAGCAGCGCGACCGGGAGCCGGTTCCGGCCGCCGCCTGAGGGCCGCCCGCCGCCGCCCGACGGTGTCCTGACGACCGCCGCACGGACCGTACGCTGATCCGCATGGGTGCCGGAAAGACCAAGCGGATGCCGCGTGCGGTCCGTGAGCAGCAGATGCTGGACGCCGCCGTACGGATCTTCGGGGAGCGCGGCTACCGGGCCGCGTCGATGGACGAGATCGCGGAACTGGCGGGCGTGTCCAAGCCGCTGGTGTACCTGTACCTGAACTCCAAGGAAGACCTCTTCACCGCCTGCATCCGCCGCGAGGCGCGGGCGCTGACCGAGGCCGTCCGCGCCGGGGTCCGCCCCGGTCTGCCCGCAGACCGCCGCCTCTGGGCCGGTCTGCGGGCCTTTTTCACGCACACCGCCCGGCACCCGCACGGCTGGAGGGTGCTGCACCTCCAGGCCCGTACGCACGGCGAGCCGTTCGCCGCCGAGGTCGCCGCCATGCGCCAGGAGATCGTGGCGTTCGTGACGCGGCTGATCGCCGCCGCGGCCCGGGAGGCCCCCGCCCAGGGGCCCGGCTCCGGCTGCGCCGCCCTGCCCGAGCGGGACGTCGCCGGGCTCGCCGAGGCCCTGGTCGGCGCCGCCGAGTCGCTCGCCGACTGGGCGGGCGGCACCGAGGGCGTCACCGCGAAGCAGGCGGCGGCGACCTTGATGAACTTCGCCTGGGCGGGCCTGGGCGACCTGATGGCGGGCCGCCCCTGGACCCCGCCGCGGGACGACGAGTACGAGGGCGAGGGCGAGGGCGAGCGGGAGGCCGAGGGCGCGCGGGTCGTCCTGGCCGGGTAGGCGTCCGGCACCGGGACCGGCCGTGACCGGCCCGGACCGGCGGGTCAGGCCGGGTCGACGGTCCCCGTCAGGTGCGGCCGGCCGCCCCGGCCGCGCAGCTCGAACCGCCCGTCCCGCGCCCCGTACGTCACCGTCCCCGGCAGCGGCACCGGGGCCCGGAACGCGGCCCGGACCGTCACCGCCTCGGGCGCGCCGTGCGCGGCGAGGCACCGGGCGAGGGTCCACATGCCGTGCGCGATGGGACGGGGGAAGCCGAACAGCCGGGCCGTGAGCGGATGCAGGTGGATCGGGTTCCGGTCGCCGGACACGGCACCGTAGCGGCGCCCCACGTCGGCGGCCAGCCGCCACTCGGCCCGGGCGGGCAGCGGCCGCTGCTCCTGCGCGCGGCGCTCGCCGCTGCCCGGCGCGGTGCGGTGCCGCGCCAGATACGTGCTCGCCGACTCCCAGACGACGGTCCCGCCCGCCCGCGCCTCGGTGACGACCGTGGCCTCGGTGCCCCGCCGGTGCGGCGCCAGCCCGGCGACGCGGACGGCGATGTCGTACGCCTCACCGGCCGGCATCGCCGCCCGCCGGGTCACGGTGACCGAGGTGTGGACGAGCCCGAGCAGCGGCAGGGGGAAGTCCCGGCCGCTCATCAGGCGCATCGCCAGCGGGAAGCCGAGTACGTGCGGATAGGTGAGCGGCAGGCCGCTCTCCCCGGCCGGGAAGCCGCACACCCGCTCGTAGGCGGCCAGCCGGGCGAGGTCCGCGCGGACCCGGGGCAGCAGCAGCCGGGTGCGGGGGAAGGCGGCGTCCGGGCGGGGCCGCTTGACGGGGGACAGCAGGGCCCCGCGGGCCAGCAGCGGCGGCAGGGCGGGCGCCCTGGTGAGGGTGGTGACCACCGTCGATGAGGACGACGAGGACGACGAGGACGACGACGAGGGTGAGGACGGCGAGGCGGGCGTGGTCATCAGGCCCCCAGCAGGCTCTGGCCGCAGACCCGGACGACCTGCCCGTTGACCGCGCCGGAGGCGGGGTGGGCGAGCCAGGCGGTGGTCTCGGCGACGTCGACGGGCAGTCCGCCCTGGGCGAGGGAGTTCATCCGGCGGCCGGCCTCGCGGATGACCAGGGGGATCGCCGCGGTCATCCGCGTCTCGACGAAGCCCGGGGCGACCGCGTTGACCGTCACCCCGTGCTCGGCGAGCGCGCGCGGCGCCAGCGACCGGACCAGCCCGACGACGCCCGCCTTGCTCGCCCCGTAGTTGGTCTGGCCCGCGTTCCCGGCCAGGCCCGCGATGGAGGCCGTCGCCACGATCCGCCCGCCCGGCCGGAGCGTCCCGGCCGCGAGCAGCGCGTCGGTGGTGCGCAGCACGCTCGCCAGGTTGACGTCGAGGACGGAACTCCAGCGCTCGGCGGGCATGTTGACCAGCCTCCGGTCCCGGGTGATGCCCGCGTTGTGGATGAGCAGGTCCAGCCCGTCGGGCAGGGCGCGGGCGATCCGCTCGCCCGCGTCGGCGGCGGTGACGTCGAGGGCGAGGGCGGTGCCGCCGAGCCGTTCGGCGACCCGGCGGGCGTCCTGCCCGGCCCCCGGCACGTCGAGGACGACGACCCGTGCGCCGTCCCGGGCCAGGGTCTCGGCGACCGCCTCGCCGATGCCGCGCGCGGCGCCGGTGACCAGGGCGGTGCGCCCGGCCAGCGGGCGTGCCCAGTCGTCCGGCGCGGTGACCTGCCCCGCGCCGACCTCGATGACCTGGCCGCTGACGTAGGCGGACTTGGGGGAGAGCAGGAAGCGGAGGGTCGACTCGGCGGACGCCGCGTCGGTGAGCCGGACCAGGTTGACGGTCCTGCCCCGGCCGATCTCCTTGCCGAGCGAGCGGGTGAAGCCCTCCAGCGCCTGCTGGGCGGCGGCCTGGTGGTGGTCGGCGGGGTCGGGCGGGGCGCCCAGGACGACCACCCGGCCGCTGTCCGCGACCGACCGCACCACCGGATGCAGCGCCGCGTGCACCGCGTCCAGCCCCGCCACGTCCCGCACCCCGGTGGCGTCCAGGACGACGGCGGCGGGCCGGCCGGTGTCCGCGCCGAGCCCGGCGCGGGCGAGGACGGCCGGCAGACCGGTCTCCGGCGCGTCCGAGGGCAGGGCGGACGCGCCGGCGGTGAGGTGGCGCAGGCCGCCGTCCAGCGCGGGCCGCTCGGGGGACCAGCGCCGCAGGGCCGCGGGCTGCGGAAGGCCCAGGCGGCGGGTCAGGAAGCGGCCGGGCGCGGTGCCGGTGAAGCTCAGATAGCGGTCGGCCATGTGCGTCTCCCAGACTGCCGAACGATGTCCATGTGCTTACTCTGGAGTAAGGTTACCGGAGGTAATCCCCCAGTCGGGCAACGGTGGAGGAGCAGGTCGAGATGAGCCCCCTTGAGCCGCCGCAGGCACGCCGCGTCGCGATCGTGGGCGGCGCCCGCATCCCCTTCGCCCGCTCCGACGGCCCGTACGCCACCGCCTCCAACCAGGAGATGCTGACGGCCGCCCTGGACGGGCTCGTCGAGCGGTACGGGCTGCGCGGGCCCGGCGCGGTGGGGGAGTTCGCCGCCGGGGCGGTGCTCAAGCACAGCCGGGACTTCAACCTCGCCCGCGAGACGGTCCTCGCCTCGCGGCTCGACGCCCGCACCCCCGCCTACGACGTCCAGCAGGCGTGCGGCACCGGCCTCCAGGCCGTCATCACCGCCGCCAACAAGATCGCCCTCGGCCAGATCGAGTCGGCGGTCGCGGGCGGCGCCGACACGGCGAGCGACGCGCCGCTCGGCGTCAACGACGCACTGCGCCGCATCCTGCTCGAAGTCCGCCGGGCCAGGACGCCCGGCGCCCGGCTCAAGGCGCTGGCCAAGATCCGCCCCGCCCAGTTGGTCCCCGACATCCCGCGCAACGCCGAGCCGCGCACCGGCCTGTCGATGGGCGAGCACGCCGCCGTCACCGCCCGCGCCTGGGGCATCACCCGCGAGGCCCAGGACGATCTGGCGGCGGCCAGCCACCAGCGGCTCGCGGCGGCGTACGAACGCGGCTTCTTCGACGATCTGGTCGTCCCGTTCCGGGGGCTGGACCGCGACCAGAACCTGCGCCCGGACTCGACACCGGAGAAACTGGCCGCGCTGAAGCCGGTGTTCGGGCTCGACCGCCCCGGACCCACCATGACGGCGGGCAACTCCACCCCGCTGACCGACGGCGCGGCGACGGTGCTGCTCGCGTCCGAGGAGTGGGCGGCGGCCCGCGGACTGGAACCCCTCGCCTATCTGACCGCCTGTGAGACGGCGGCCGTCGACTTCGTCTCCGGCGATGTCGCGGGCGGCGAGGACGGGCTGCTGATGGCCCCGGCCTACGCGGTCCCGCGCCTGCTGGAGCGGACCGGGCTCACCCTCGCGGACTTCGACTTCGTGGAGATCCACGAGGCGTTCGCCTCCCAGGTGCTGGCGACGCTCGCGGCCTGGGAGAAGCGGGGCCTGGGCCCGGTGGACCGCGCCCGCCTGAACGCGGCCGGGTCCTCCCTGGCCACCGGCCACCCCTTCGCGGCGACCGGCGCCCGGATCGTGGCGACACTGGCCGCGCTGCTCGCCGAACGCGAGCGCCCGGGGCGGGGCCTGATCTCGATCTGCGCGGCGGGCGGTCAGGGCGTGGTGGCCGTCCTGGAGCGCGCCTGACCGCCGCACCCGACCCGATGGCCGGAAACCGGCCGTACGCGGCTGGAACTGACCGCCCCGCGCGGCCGGTTGTGAGGGCCGTTCACAAGTCGACGCGGCGACTCGCCCGGTGCGAACCGGACTTACTCACGCGTAACCCCCGGAGCTGCACAGCCCCGCCGCCGGACCGTCTCCGAATTCGCACGAACTCCCCACGCGGGCGCCGTACGATCCCGTAGCCGACCGCCGGTAACCCCTCTCCCTCTCCTGCCGGTGAACGCCCCGCCGCGCGGGGCACGTTCGTACGCCATGCAGTACGGCGATGACGCCGCTGCACGTTCCAGGAGCCGCCCGTGTCCACCCCGCTTCCCTCCTTCGCGCCCTCCGCGGCCTACGACGACGCTCCCGGCCCCGTGCTGGTGGAGCCGGAGCTCCGGAGGCTCGACGGGGCGGTACGGGAGGCGTACGTGCCACCGCTCGCGCCACCCGTGCGGCACGGCTCGCTCGCCGACCTGCCCTTCGAGAACGCCGCCGCCGTCCCCGGCACGGTGGTGCTCAGCCGCAAGACGCGGGACGGGCACTGGACGGACGTCACGGCGGCCGAGTTCGCCGCGCAGGTGCGGGCGGTGGCCAAGGGCCTGATCGGCGAGGGCCTGAGGCCGGGCGACCGGATCGCCGTCATGGCGCGGACGCGCTACGAGTGGACCCTGCTCGACTTCGCCGCGTGGGCGGCGGGCCTGGTGACCGTCCCCGTCTATCCGACCTCCTCCGTCTTCCAGACCCGCTGGATCCTCCAGGACTCCGGCGCGGTCGTCCTCGTCACCGAGACGGCCGCGCAGGCCGCGGCGATCGGACCCGAACTCGACCGCCTCCCGGACCTGCGCCACGTGTGGACGATCGAACAGGGCCACGTGGAGCAACTGGCCCAGGCGGGCGCCCCGCTGCCGGACACGGAGGTGGACGTCCGCCGGGGCATGCTCGGCCCGGACACCCTCGCCACCCTGATCTACACCTCCGGCACGACCGGCCGCCCCAAGGGCTGCGCGCTCACCCACGGCAACTTCTTCGCCGAGGTCGACAACGCGATCGAACTCCTGTACCCGGTGTTCCGGGCCCAGTCCGGCGAGGAGCCGTCGGTCCTGCTTTTCCTCCCCATGTCCCACGTCTTCGGCCGCATGGTGGCCGTCGCCTGCGTCCGCGCCCGCGCCCGGCTCGGCCACGCGCCCAGCCTGAAGGCGGAGGACCTGCTGCCGGACCTGGCGGCCTTCAAGCCGACCTGCCTGCTGACCATCCCGTACATGCTGGAGAAGGTCTTCAACACCGCCCGCGCCAAGGCCGAGGCGGGCGGCCGGCTCACGGCGTTCGACCGGGCCGAGTCGGTCGCCGTGCGCTACGGCGAGGCGATGGAGGCCCGGCAGGCCGGCCGGAGCGGCGGCCCGGGCGGCACCCTGAAGACGGCCCGCGCCTTCTACGACCCCCTCGTCTACCGCAAGATCCGGGGTGCCATGGGCGGCCGGGTCCGTTACGCGATCTGCGGCGGCTCCCCGCTCGGCCGGCGCCTGGCCGCCTTCTACGCCGGGGCCGGCATCCAGATATTCGAGGGCTACGGCCTGACCGAGACGACCGGCGCGGCCACGGTGACCCCGCCGCTCCGACCGCGTCTGGGCACGGTGGGCTGGCCGCTGCCCGGCACCCGGGTCCGCATCGCCGCCGACGGCGAGATCCTGATCTCCGGGGGCCAGATCCTGCACGGCTACTGGGATCCGCAGGCCGGTGGCGTGGTCCCGGCCGCCCCCGACGGCTGGCTGGCCACCGGCGACCTCGGCAGCCTGGACGACGAGGGCTACCTGACCATCACCGGCCGCAAGAAGGAGCTGCTGATCACGGCGGGCGGCACCACCGTGGCCCCGGCGCCCCTGGAGAACTGGCTGCGCGCCCACCCCCTCATCTCCCAGTGCCTGGTCCTGGGCGACCGCCGCCCCTACGTCACGGCGCTCCTCACCCTCGACCCGAACGGCGTCAGCCACTGGCGCCGCATGAACGGCAAGCACCCGGTCCCGCCGGAACTCCTCGTCGACGACCCGGAGCTCCGGGAGGTCCTGCAACGCGCCGTCGACGAGGCGAACAAGCTCGTCTCCCGCCCGGAGACCATCCGCCGCTTCGCCGTCCTCCCCCGCGACTTCACGGAGGAGGCCGGCCACCTGACACCGTCCATGAAGCTACGGCGCGATCTGGTGCTACGGGACTACGCGGACGTGGTGGAGGGCTTGTACGAGGACTGAGGCGGGCCGACGCTCAGCCCGCGACGGGCTCCCAGCCGAGGAAGGCCGACCAGGCGGTGGGGGAGAGGGCGAGGCGGGGACCGGTGGGGTTCTTGGAGTCCCGGATGTGCACGGTGTGGGCGCAGGCGGCGATTTCTACGCAGTCGCCGCCTTCGCCGTCGCTGCGGGTGGACTTGTGCCAGGGGTAGGCGACCTCGACGCATTCGCCGCCCTCGCCACCGCTGTGGGTGGACTTGCGCCAGGGGTACCCAACCTCCAGGCATTCGCCACCAGCGCCACTGCTGTGGGTGGACTTGCGCCAGTGATAGGCCGCTTCCAGGCAGTCACCGCCTTCCCCGCCGCTGTAGCTGGACTTGCGCCAGGTGTAGGCGGCTTCCAGGCAGTCACCGCCCTCGCCGCTGCTGTAGCTGGACTTGAACCACATGAGTTCCTCGTTGCTCATAGCGCCTCCAGCTTCTGTTCGATCAACGCCCGGGATTCCCTGGGCGGGAGTGCCATCGCCCGCATGATCCCATAGCGATCGGCGATCTTGCGGACCTCTTCCGCATCGGTGATCAAGTTCGGAAATCCCTGTGCCTCGGTGTACGCAACTTGCGAATGACCCTTGGGAGTCAGCAGGTTGAACGCACTGTCCAGACTGGGATGCTCCTCCACGCGGGTCGGCATCACCTGAATTTCCACGTTCCGCATGCTGCTGACGCTCAGCAGGCGCCGTAGCTGCTCCGCATGGACTTGTTTCCCTCCGATGGGCCGGTCCAGCACCACTTCTTCGAGCACGTAGCTGACGGCGGGTGGCGGCCAGCGGTCGAAAATCTGCTGTCGGGAAAGCCGGTCGAGGACCCGCTTCTCGATGGTCTCCTCGCTCAGGAACGGACGCCGTTTGGCGAACACCGCACGTGCGTGGTCCTCGGTCTGGAGAAGCCCGTGCACGGCATGGTTGGAGTAGTGATGCAACTCCACGGCCTCCGCCTCCAGCACCGCATAGCCCCGGTACCACTCCGGATGCCGAGTCCGCGCCCTCTTCATCGCCTCCTTCACCTCGGGAATCGCCTGCTTCAGCAAACCCCCCGCGTCCAGGATCTCGTCCGCCTTCTCCAGCAGCTCCGGGCGCGGAACCCGCACCCCCCGCTCCATGGCCGACACCGCGTCCGGCCCGTACCCCACGAGCTGGCCGAACTCCTTCTGGGTGAGCCCCTTCCGTTCCCGCAGCAGCTTGAGCATCTTGCCCAGGGCGGTGAACAGCCCCGTCGTGCCCTCCGCCTCGGCCGGGGTCTCCGGCCTCCGCTCCCGTTCCTCCGTCACGCACCCACCGCCTTCCTGTCGTCGTGGTCACGCCCGACGCCCCGTACGCCTCACCCAGCGCAGGCGTACGACTACGTAACGTCGCGTCGTCGTGCCTGGTCAGAGTAGGGACAACCCGCCACGCTCAGTGCCGTGAACGCCGAAATCTCCACCCCCACCGACGAACTGGCCCAGCGCCTCAGCGCCACCCCGCGCGGCGCCCGCCTGGCCCGGCACCTGGCCGGGCAGCAACTGGACGCCTGGGGCTTTCCGTACGGCGGCGAAGTGAACGACGCCGCCCAGCACGTCGTCGCGGAGCTGGCCGCCAACGCCGTCACCCACGGCCGCGTGCCCGGCCGGGACTTCCAGTTGCGGCTGCTGCTGTTCGCGCCCGACGCCACCCTCCGTATCGAGGTGAGCGACGCCCGGGAGGACCGCCTCCCCGCCCCCGCGACGCCCGGCGACGGCGACGGTGAGGGCGGCCGGGGGCTGCACCTCGTACGCGCCTTCTCCCGCGCCTGGGGCGTCGCCGGGCGGAGTGTCGGCAAGACGGTCTGGGCGGAACTCCCGCTCAAGGGGCCGGGGATGGAGGACCACGATATTGGAACCATCGATCTAAAATCGTGTTAGTCTCCTGCCATGGCCCGACCGAGGACCTTCGACGAGGAGCGGGCCCTGGACGCGGCGATGCGCACCTTCTGGGAGAAGGGCTACGAGGCCACCTCGACCCAGGATCTGTGTGACGCCACCGGTCTGGGGCGCAGCAGCATCTACAACACGTTCAAGAGCAAGCACGACCTGTTCGAGCGGGCGCTCGCGCACTACCTCGACACCAAGCGCGCACCCCAGGAAGCCGTCCTGGAGGACGCCGGGCGGCCGGCCGCCGAGCGGGTCCGGGCGCTGCTCTCCGGTGTGGTCGAGGGAGAGACGGAGCACCGGGCGACCGCCGGGCGGGCGCTCGGCTGTCTCGGCGTCAACACCATCGTCGAGCTGGGTGAACGCGACGGCGGGGCGGCGTCGCTGCTGAAGCGGGACGCCGACCGCCGCCTCGCCGCCTACCGGGCCGTCATGGAGGCGGGCCGGCGGGACGGCAGCATCACCTCCACGCGCGACCCCGAGGCGCTGGCGCGCTTCCTCAACGCGGTCATCGCCGGACTGCGGGTCTCCAGCCAGGGCGGTGCCGACCGGTCCGTCCTGGAGGCCGTCGCCGACACCGCGATGGACGCGCTGACGGCCTGAGAAGCCCCCTCGTCCAGGGGGCGCTTCTCCTGCCCATGTTTTGCACTGATCGTTACAGAACCTCTGTGTCCCACGTTTCCGGCTTTTCGAGCGAACGACAGGAGTGGACCGTGCCCCGAGCCGTATACGTCCTGGCCCTTGGCATCTTCGCCATGGTGACCAGCGAGTTCGTCGTCGCCGGGCTGATGCCGCAGATGGCGGACGGCCTGAACACCACCGTCCCGCGGATCGGCTACCTGATCACCGCCTTCGCGGTGGCCATGGCCTTCGGCGGGCCGTTCCTGACCGTGGCGCTGATGAAACTGCCCCCGCGCAGAGCGCTGATGGTGCTGTTCGCCGTCTTCCTCACGGGCAACGTCCTGGCCGCCACCGCGACCGGTTACGGCGTGATGATGGCCGCCCGGATCATCACCGGTGTCGCCTCCCAGGCGTTCTTCGGCATCGGCATCTCGCTGTGCGCCCGGCTCACCCGGCCCGAGGTGCGCGGCCGGGCGATGGGCGTCGCCATGAACGGGCTGATGCTCGGCACGCTGCTGGGCCTGCCCCTGTCCACCCTGGTCGGCGAGCGGTACGGGTGGCGCGCGGCGTTCTGGGTGATCTCGGCGCTCGCCCTGGCGGCGGCCGTGGTGACCCTGGTGGGCGTGCCGCGCCTGGACGCCGCCGGAAGCGAGGGCGGCTTCCGGCAGGAGGCCAGCGTCTTCCGCAATCCGAGGCTGTGGCTGGTGCTGTCCACCAGCATGCTCGTCATCGGCGCCACCTTCTCCGCCTTCAGCTACTTCAACCCGATCCTCACGGAGGTCACCGGCTTCTCCACGGGCACCGTCCCCGTGCTGCTCATCGCCTACGGCGCCGCCACCGTCGTCGGCAACACCGTCGTCGGCCGCCTCGCCGACCGGTACGCCGTCCCGGTCCTGGCCGCCGGTCTGGCGCTGAACACGGCGTTCCTGGCGGGCTTCGCTCTTTTCGCCGACCTGCCGGCACCGGCCGTGCTGTGCATGCTGGGCATCGGCCTGGTCGGCGTGACCATGAACCCGGCGATGATCACCCGGGTGCAGCGGACCGGCAACGCGGGTCCGCTGGTGAACACGGTTCACTCCTCCTTCATCACGCTCGGCATCATCGTCGGCTCCTCGCTCGGGGCCGTCGGGATCGACGTCTGGGGCCTGCGCGCTCCCCTCTGGCTGGGCGCCGCCATGGCTGTCCTGGGCCTGGTCACCCTGGTGCCCGAACTCACCGGCGGGCGATCAGGAAGGCCTGCGGAGCCGACTCCGCCTCGCCCGGTCCCCGCAGCGTCCGCGAGTGAAGGGTGAAACCGGCGTCCTGAAGCAGCTCGGCCATGCGCTCCGGCCGCCGCCGCTGGAAGTCGAGGCCGACCGGCCGGTCGAAGGGCCGGTCGAGGCGGAGCGGCGCGTCACCGGCCTGGAAGGCGAGCAGCAGATGCCCGCCGGGAGCCAGCACCCGCCGGAACTCGGCGAACAGGGCCGGGAGTTCCTCCGCCGGGGTGTGGATGCTGGAGTACCAGGAGACCACGCCCGCCAATGACCCGTCCGGCAGGTCCAGCTCCAGCATCGAACCCTGCTCGAAGCGCAGGTGCGGGTGCTCGCGGCGGGCGACGGCGAGCATCGAGGCGGACAGGTCGACGCCGAAGACGCGCAGCCCCAGCCCGGCCAGGTGGGCGGTCACCCGGCCGGGCCCGCAGCCCAGGTCGGCGACCTCGGCCCCCGGCCCGGCGAGCCGGGCGAAGGCGGCGAGCACCTCCAAGTCCTCGGGCGCTGCGGCCACCTGGCCGCGGAAGTGCTCGGCGTAGTCCTCGGCGATGGCGTCGTAGAAGGTGCGGGTGGCGGTGAGGTGATCGGTCTCGGTCATGGGCGCGGACCCTACCGTCCGGCGCCGGCAACCGGGCCCTTCCTCACTCGCCCCTCACTCCACCCCGACCGCCCGCAGCAGCGCCGTCACGCCCGCCGCGCCCAGGACGACCACCGCGAACGGCGCCCGACGCCAGGCCAGTACGCCGCCCGCCAGCACCCCGGCCGGACGGGCCCAGCCCGCGAAGCCCCCGCCCTCCGTCAGCGCCCCGGTGGCCAGCAGCGCGACCAGCAGCACCACCGCGCCGGCGGACAGCAGCTCCCGCACCCGCGCCGGGAGGGTGACCCGGCCGTGCAGCACCGGACCGGCCAGCCGCAGGACGTACGTCCCGGCCGCCAGCGCCAGGATCACCGCGACCGTCGCGCTCATGCCGTCCGCCCTCCGCGCCGGGCACCGCCGCGGTGCAGCAGGAGCCCCGCGAGCGCCAGCAGCACCGGCACCCCCGCCGGGACGGCCGGGGTCACCGCCAGCGCCAGCGCGGCCCCGGGCAGGGCGGCCCGGCGCAGGCGGGCGTCCTCGCGCAGGGCCGGCAGCACCAGGGCGGCCAGGACGGCGGGGAAGGCGGCGTCCAGACCGTAGACGGCCGTGTCGCCGAGGGCGGTGCCGGCCAGCGCCCCGGCCACGACCCCCACGTTCCACAGCGCGAACAGCGCGCAGCCGGAGAGCCAGAACGCCGCCCGGCGCCGCGCCGGGTCCGGCTGGGCGAGCGCGAACGCCACCGTCTCGTCAGTGACCAGATGGGCCCCCAGCAGCCGCGCCGGCCAGCCCCGGCCGAGGATCTCCGCGACCGCCAGGCTGAAGGCCGCCAGCCGGGTGTTGAGCAGCAGGCCCGTCGCCGCCGCGGCGAGCGGACCGCCCCCGGCGAGCAGCACGCCGACCGCGCTGAACTGGGCCGATCCCGCGTACACCACCAGTGACATCACCACCGGCACCCACACCGGCAGCCCCCCGGCGACGGTGATCGCACCGAACGACACGCCGACGATCCCACCGGCGAGACCGACGAGGACGACATCCCGGAGAAGCTCGGGATCACGGACGGGGGAGGAGGAAGAGGACGAGGAGGCGGAACCGCCGCTTGTTCGCTGTGCCGAACGCATGTTTTCTACCATGGACAGCGAGAGTCCCGTTCGTCAAGACGAACGATCATACCGATGGAGCGAACGACATGCCGGATGACGCCGCCGCCCTACCGTCCCGCCTCCCCCTCGACTGGATCGCCGCCTCGCTGCGCCGCGAACGCAACCGGGCCGGGCTGTCGCTGTCCGAGCTGGCCAAGCGGGCCGGCATCGCCAAGTCCACGCTGTCCCAGCTTGAGGCGGCGGGCGGCAACCCGAGCATGGAGACGATCTGGGCGCTCGCGGTGGCACTGGGCGTGCCGTTCAGCGCCCTGGTGGAGCCGCCGGTCCCGGCGGTGCAGGTGATCCGGGCCGGGGAAGGACCCCAGGTCACCTCGGAACAGGCGAGTTTCGTCGGTACGCTGCTCGCCGCCTGCCCGCCCGCGGCCCGGCGGGACATCTACCGCATGCGGGCCGAGCCGGGGCCGGCACGGGAATCGGACGCCCACATTCCGGGAACGGTCGAGCATCTCGTCGTCAGTACGGGACGGATGAAGGCGGGGCCGCGCGGCGAGAGCGTGGAGCTGGGGCCCGGGGACTACATGGCGTATCGCGGCGATGTGCCGCACTCCTACGAAGCGCTCGAACCGGGCACGACGTTCGTGCTGATCATGCAGCACGTATGAGAAGAATTCGCCGGGAATTCACCGAGGGGAGGGGACGGAAGGCCGGGCCGGAAGCGGGCGGAATGGTCCGGTCCGGAAAGAGGGGGGCAGGAAAGGGCAGGAGCCCCGTCGCCGGAACGGCGCGGGGCTCCTTGGGTGCTGCTTCTCAGACCGGCGTGACGTTCTCAGCCTGCGGGCCCTTCGGACCCTGCGTGACGTCGAAGGACACCTGCTGGTTCTCCTCAAGCGACCGGAAGCCGGACGCGTTGATCGCGGAGTAGTGGACGAAGACGTCGGGGCCGCCGCCCTCCTGGGCGATGAAACCAAAGCCCTTTTCGGCGTTGAACCACTTAACGGTTCCGGTAGCCATAAGCCCTCCTTGGGCTCAAAAGGGTTGCCCTGCTCCAGAACCAGCAAGTGTGAAGAGTTGAATTCTGCACAACTGCATACGTCCAAGAACGACGAGAGCCCGCGGTCACATGCTCCGCAGGCTCTGTACTGCAAGGGAAACCAAACTGCAACTTGCTGCGAGCCTAGCACGCGGGCACCGGAAAGCAATAGAGGTCAAGATCACGTCACCCGAATGTTTGAAGGTTCCACCCGTCCGGCGGACGGCCGGGCCGACGCCGGGCCAACGTCAGGCCGACGCCGGGCCGTCGGCGGGCCGCGGGGGGACGAGGGCTAGCCTCGCGATGTGGACAATTCTCGCACCCGGCCGCGCGTCGGCCACATCCAGTTCCTGAACTGCCTGCCCCTGTACTGGGGGCTCGCGAGAACGGGCACGCTCCTCGACTTCGAGCTGACGAAGGACACCCCGGAGAAGCTCAGCGAGCAGCTGGTGCAGGGAGACCTCGACATCGGGCCGATCACCCTGGTCGAGTTCCTCAAGCACGCCGACCGGCTCGTCGCCTTCCCCGACATCGCCGTCGGCTGCGACGGCCCGGTGATGTCGTGCGTGATCGTCTCGCAGGTCCCGCTGGAGCGCCTGGACGGCGCCCGGGTCGCGCTGGGCTCGACCTCGCGCACCTCCGTCCGCCTCGCCCAGCTGCTGCTGGAGGAGCGCTTCGGCGTACGGCCCGACTACTACACCTGCCCGCCCGACCTCGGCATGATGATGCGGGAGGCCGAGGCGGCCGTCCTGATCGGCGACGCGGCGCTGCGCGCCAACATGCTCGACGGCCCGCGCTACGGCCTGGACGTGCACGATCTGGGCGCGCTGTGGAAGGAGTGGACGGGCCTGCCGTTCGTCTTCGCGGTCTGGGCGGCCCGGCGCGAGTACCTGGAGCGCGAGCCGGACATCACGCGCCAGGTGCACGAGGCGTTCCTCGCCTCGCGGAACCTCTCCCTGGAGGAGGTCGACAAGGTCGCCGAGCAGGCGGCCCGCTGGGAGGCGTTCGACGAGCGGACCCTCGCCCGGTACTTCACGACCCTGGACTTCCGCTTCGGGGCCCCGCAGCTCGCGGCGGTCGCCGAGTTCGCCCGCCGGGTCGGCCCGACGACGGGCTTCCCGGCGGACGTGAGGGTGGAACTGCTCCAGCCGTGAGCCCGGCGGCCCTTCCGCCTGGGGCGCCTGGGCCGCCGTGCGCCGCGAAGCCGCCCGCCGGGAGACGGATTGCCGCCCGGCGGGTGCCGGATCGCCGTCCCTCGGAGCCTGATTCCGGTACACGCGACGGGAGTTGCGGGGTCGGCGGCGGCCCGCCCGGCCGGGGAGCGTCCCGCCCGCCCCGCCGCCGTCTCGGAATATCCGGCGGATCTGCACACTGTTCACGGGTGTCCCATGTCCGAACTGAACACCAGTCAACGAGTCGGCCCGGTGCCCGGTTTGCCATGACACGTCCGCCCCGGAATCGCCGGGCACGCACTCACCGGCGCGGCGGAGCGCCGGACGGTGTGAAGAAAGCCGGGGGTATTCGGTGATGTCTTCCTCACGCTGGTGAAATCGGTTACCCGGTGAGTCCGCACATCGACACCGGGTGACTGGCCGTCCCTCCTGCGGCGTGCTTTGATTCGGCACGCGGAACGCCGGCGACGAGCCCCGTTCGGGAATCCGAGAAATTCGTGAACCTCGGCGAGATCCGCCGTTGTCAATTTGTTTCTACGAAGGGAATTGTGCGTCGTGAACCTCACCCCCCAGGTTGAGACGGCCGAGATGTCCGAGGCGGACCTGGACAACATCGCCGGTGGCCTCGCGGCCGGTGCCTCCGCGGGCGTCTTCGCGGAGGTCGGCTCCCTCCTCACCGTCTGCGCCGGTGTCGGCGCCGGCGTGAACGTCGAGGGCGTCTCGGCGGATGTGGCCGCCCACGTCACCGCTCTCTGACCAGCCGCGCCAGGCCCCGGTCCCCAGGGACCGGGGCCTCGCCGTTTTCCGGGGCGGGCGGCCGGGCAGGTCATCGCCCGTGCACGGGAATTCCGGTGTCCTCGCTCCCTGGTCCTGCGACCTGCTGACGGCCGTCGCCGCGGCGCTGTGGGGCGCGGTGACGGGCGCGCTGCTGCCGCGGGCCGCCTACCGGTTCTCCGTGCCGTCCGGCCAGCCCTGGCGGACGCGCTGCGCGGGCGGGCACCCGGTCCGCGGCTGGCTCGGCCCGGCGCGGTGCGGCCCGTGCGCGGCGGCCGGAGCACCGCCCGGCTCCGGCCCGGGACCGTCGTACGGCCCGGGCGCCCCCGCCTACGCCACCGTCACCCTCCTGGTCTGCGCCGCCCTCGCCGCCGCCACCGGCCCCCGCCCCGAACTGGCCGTCTGGCTGCTGCTCGCCCCCGCCGGCGTGCTGCTGGCGGCCGTCGACCTCCGGGTGCGGCGGCTGCCCGACCCCCTCACCCTCCCGTTCGCCGGGGCCGCGCTCGTCCTCCTCGGCCTGGCCGCGCTGGTGCCGGGACGCGGCGGCGCGTGGACCACCGCCCTGCTGGGCACCCTCGCGCTCGGCGGCGGCTACTTCGTGCTCTTCCTCGTCAACCCGGCGGGCATGGGCTTCGGCGACGTGAAACTCGCCCTCGGCGCGGGCGCCGTCCTCGGCTGGTACGGCTGGCCGGTGCTGATGCTGGGCGCCCTGGCCGGGCTCCTGCTCGGCGCGCTGTACGGCGGGGCGCTGGTCGTCGCGCGGCGGGCCGGACGCGGGACCGCCGTCCCGTACGGGCCCTTCCTGATCGCCGGGGCCCTCCTCGGGGTGCTGGCCGGCGCCTGCCGCGACGGCCGGCTCCCGCTCTTCCCCTCCGCGTAGACGGGCTGGTCAGCTGGCCGCATATCCCGCCTGAATGACCCTGCGAAGAGATTACTAATACAGGTAATCGTTCACCCATTTGCCGCGCATCCGGCGGAGTGGGGCGGCGTTAGTCGGGATATGACGACGGCAGCCAGGGACGGTCTTCTGAGTCTGATCTCCAGTCCGCGAAGAAGACCCATACTGCGGCATTTTCCGACGGTGATGGCGGAGCTGGAATCCGAACTCGCCCGGCGATGGGTCACTTCCCGGAACGCGCCCGCCCTCTCGTCGGCGGAATAAGAGGCCGCGTGTCATGGACCACGGACGAATCGACCAACGACGAGAGCACGCGGCCACCACCATGAAGACGTCCAACGATATGGGCTCCG
The DNA here is from genome assembly GCF_040680575.1 of Streptomyces sp. NPDC052020. Taxonomy (NCBI): domain Bacteria; kingdom Bacillati; phylum Actinomycetota; class Actinomycetes; order Kitasatosporales; family Streptomycetaceae; genus Streptomyces; species Streptomyces sp. NPDC052020. The sequence goes on along the minus strand of NZ_JBFAWY010000019.1, from coordinate 86,993 downwards.
GCCGGCACCGGCGGACCGCCGAAGCGTTCACCGGTCACCTGATGCCGCCGGACTGGAACTGGGACCCCGCCGAAGAGCTGGCCTTCATGCTGCGGGACGCGCTGGAGGAGCAGGCCCCGGCCGACCCCTACACGGAGACGTCGGCCACCGCCCCCGCCCCCGGCACCCCCCTGGGGAACCTCCAGGAAATCACGGCGGAACTGCCCCCGCTGAAGGACTCCTCGAAAGGCCACCGCAAGGCGCGCGAGCCCCGAAGGCTCGACGGGCGCCGGGCGGTCAGCCACCTCCTCGCCGCCTCGGTGGCGGTCATCGCCTGCGCCGTCAGCGCGTTCGGCGGGATGTTCTCCTACGACTTCCTGCTCCAGGCCGCCGTCTCCCGCACCGGGAGCGGCATGGTCTCCTGGTGGCCCTTCCTGGTCTACGGGCCCTGGATGGCCGCCTCGCTCTCCGTGCTGCGCGCCGCGCTGCACCAGCGGCGCGCGGTCCACTCCTGGTCCGTCGTCCTCTTCTTCTCCTGCATGGCGATGTTCCTGTGCCTCGCCCAGCTGCCCATCACGGTCGTCGACGCCGCCACGGCGACCCTGCCCGGCCTCGCCTCCCTGGCCTGCTTCCAGCAGCTCGTACGCCAGATCACGCTGACCCGTCCGCCCCGGCGGGCGATCCCCCGCCACCGCCTGCGGCCGATGCCGGCCCCGGCCCGTGACGAGGCGGCCCGCGCCACGTCCCGCGAGAGCGCCTCGCTGCCCAGGCAGCGCACCAGCACCATGGTCCGCGGCGGTGAGGAGCGGGCCCGGCGGACCGGGCTCGGCGGCGCCTGACGTCGGCCGCGGAAAAGGGCTGGCGTACGCTGGTTCGGTCCGTCCACAACCCTTACGAAAGGGACGCCCGGTGACCGAGAAGGCCGACCTTCAGCCCATCCTCGACCGTGCTGCCGCCGGTGGGCGGATCACCCCGGACGAGGCGCTCGCGCTGTACCGCGACGCCCCGCTGCACGCGCTGGGCGCCGCCGCCGACGCCGTACGCCGCCGCCGGTACCAGGGGACCGAGCACATCGCGACGTACATCATCGAGCGGAACATCAACTACACGAACGTGTGCGTCACGGCGTGCAAGTTCTGCGCCTTCTACGCCCCGCCCAAGAGCGACAAGGGCTGGACCCGCGACCTCGACGACATCCTGCGCCGCTGCGCCGAGACCGTGGAACTCGGCGGTACGCAGATCATGTTCCAGGGCGGCCACCACCCCGACTTCGGCGTCGAGTACTACGAGGAGCACTTCGCCGCCATCAAGAAGGAGTTCCCGCAGCTCGTCATCCACAGCCTGGGGGCGAGCGAGGTCGAGCACATGGCCCGGATCTCCGGCGTGAGCGTCGAGGAGGCCATCACCCGCATCCGCGACGCCGGACTGGACTCCTTCGCCGGGGCCGGCGCGGAGCTGCTGCCCGAGCGGCCGCGCAAGGCCATCGCGCCGCTGAAGGAGTCCGGCGAGCGCTGGCTGGAGATCATGGAGATCGCGCACCGGCTGGGCGTGGAGTCGACGACGACCATGCTGATGGGCACCGGCGAGACCAACGCCGAGCGCATCGAGCACCTGCGGATGATCCGCGACGTGCAGGACCGCACGGGCGGCTTCCGCGCCTTCATCCCGTACACCTACCAGCCCGAGAACAACCACCTGAAGGGCCGCACCCAGGCCACCATCTTCGAGTACCTGCGGATGATCGCCATCGCCCGCCTGTTCCTCGACAACGTGGCCCACATCCAGGGCTCCTGGCTGACCACGGGCAAGGAGACCGGCCAGCTCTCCCTGCACTACGGCGCCGACGACCTCGGCTCCATCATGCTGGAGGAGAACGTCGTGTCCTCGGCCGGCGCCCGGCACCGGTCCAACCGCCTGGAGATCATCGACCTGATCCGCAAGGCGGGCCGCGTCCCGGCGCAGCGGTCGACGACATACGAGCACCTCGTCGTCCACGACGACCCGGCCAACGACCCCGCCGACGACCGGGTGGTCTCCCACATCTCCTCCACGGCGATCGAGGGCGGCACCGCGCACCCCGAGCTGAAGCTGCTCGCCTCGAACTGACCCGACCGTGCTGACGATCCACGCCGACTCCAGGGGCCGGGCACTCGCCGTCGACGGCGAGTGGATCGCCGACGCCGGCCCCCTGGAGGAGCTCACCGCCGCCCACCCGCGGGCCAGACTGCGCCGGTGGCACGGCATCCTCACCCCCGGGCTCGTCAACATGTACGGCGACGAGCTGCTGGAGGGCGCCTACCACCCCGACCCGCGCGAGGCCGCCGAGCTGGGCACCGAACCGCTGACCGGGCGGGCGCTCGCCGCCCTGGCACCGGACGAGGCCCGCCGGGGAGCCAGCGCCCGGCGCGGGGTGCAGCGCATGCTGAGCCACGGCACGGTGGCCGTGGCCTGCGAGGAACTGCGCAGCCGCGCGGTACGCGACGCCGTGCGCCGTTCCGGCCTGGCGGTGGTCGGGCGCAGCGGGCGCCCCGGCGGGGTGCCCTCGCTCGACCCGTACGCCTCCGGCCCGCCGGTGACGTTCGCGCCCCCGAGGGAGCGCGGCTCGGCGGCCCGGTTCGCCGTCTTCGACGTCTCCGACGAGGCCGCGCTCGCCGCCCACGGAGCCACGGCCTGCGTGGCGACCGTCCTCGCGGGGCGCCTGGTGTACCGGCGGCGCTGACCGGCCCGGCGGGCGCGCGGGGCCGGGCCCCGGCCGAGCCCCGCGGGCCCGGCCCGGGAACGCCTGGGCGGTGCCGCCGCGCGGGCGGGAAGGGGGACCCGGCGGCGCACCGGAAGCCGAGGCCGCTGCCGTGCCGCCGTACCCCTTGCTGCCACAATGGGCCCGTGACCCGCGCTTCCCTGGACAAGCAGCCGCACGAAGTCGCCTCGATGTTCGACGACGTGGCGGAACGGTACGACCTGACCAACGACGTGCTCTCGCTCGGCCAGGCCCGGCTGTGGCGCAAGGAGGTCGCCCGCGCCGTCGACGCCCGCCCGGCGCAGAAGGTGCTGGACCTGGCCGCCGGCACGGCGACCTCCTCGCTCCCCTTCGCCCGCACCGGCGCCTACGTCGTGCCCTGCGACTTCTCCCTCGGCATGCTGCGGGTCGGCAAGCAGCGGCACTCCTGGCTGCCGTTCACGGCCGGCGACGCCACCCGGCTGCCCTTCAAGGACGACACCTTCGACGCGGTGACGATCTCCTTCGGGCTGCGCAACGTGCACGACACGGACGCCGCCCTGCGCGAGCTGCACCGGGTGACGCGGCCCGGCGGACGCGTCGTCATCTGCGAGTTCTCGCACCCGACGTGGGCGCCGTTCCGCACCGTCTACACCGAGTACCTGATGCGGGCCCTGCCGCCGGCCGCCCGCGCGGTCTCCTCCAACCCGGACGCCTACGTCTACCTCGCCGAGTCCATCCGCGCCTGGCCCGACCAGCCCGCCCTCGCCGCGCGCCTGCGCGAGGCCGGCTGGACGAAGGTGGCCTGGCGCAACCTCACCGGCGGCGTGGTGGCGCTGCACCGGGGGTTCAAGGCGGGCTGAGGACCCAGGGCCCTTCCGACGGATCAGCGGGGCCCTGGCGGGGAGCCTCCGGCTCCTCCAGGACGCGCCGCATCCCGCCGCCGGGCGGACCCGGCACGCGCGGTTCGCGCACGCCCCCGCCGCCCTCGCCGTCGGGGAAGTCGAACCACACGTGGACCGTCGTCTCGCGCGGCACCTCGGTCCCGGGCCGCGGGTACTGGCGTACGACGTAGTCGACGACGGCGAGGTGGAAGTCGGGCCGGTCCGGCGCGTCGAGGACGAGGCCCTGGGCGCGGGCCGCCGCCCGCGCGTCCACGGCCATCAGGCCGACCAGGCGCGGCACGCGCACTTCCGGTGTCTTGGGTGTCAGGCGCACGGACGTCACCCCCAGCGGTACGGGCAGCGTAACTCCGCCGGCGTACCGCCGGAAGCGCCGGATGGCGTTCTGTGACAATCGACTACAGTGTGTCACTGTCGCAGGGCGCGGGTGCCGGCGTCCGTGTCACAGGGCGAGCCGGTAGCAGTGCCCCTCCCGCCGGGTCGGGGTCGTGTAGACCTCCGCGAGGTTCATGCCCAGCCGCCGGGTGACCGCGAGCGAGCGGGCGTTGCGGGCGTCGACCATGGCCACCACGCCCGGCACGCCCGCCGCGCGCAGCCGTCGCAGCGTCTCCCGGGCCGCCGCCGTGACGTACCCCCGGCCCCAGTGGGCCCGCCCCAGCCGCCAGCCGATCTCGATGTCGCCCGCCGGGCCCCAGTCCCACGGCCAGGGCTGGGCGCCCGTGAAGCCGACGACGTCCCCGGCCTCGTCGAGCACGGTCCACAGGCAGAACCCGCGCTCGGCGTCGTGCCGGCGCTGGCGGGCGGTCAACTCCTCGTAGACGGACAGTTCGGCGGACCTGCCGCCGTGGAACTCCATGACGTCCGGGTGGTCGAACACCCGATGCCAGGCGACCGCGTCCTCATGGGTGGGGACACGGAGCCGTACCACGGGGAGAGCTCGGTTCACGGGGCAGCCCTTCAGCCGGTGATCGATGATCCTGAATAGACTGCCCATGTCCAGTGCCGGTCGGCACGCAGATTTCGAGCCCTGGGGAGATCCCGCCGTGACCGAGCCCCTCTCCGACAACACCGCCGATGTGATCGTCGTGGGCGCGGGGCCAGCCGGCTCCACGACCGCGTACCACCTGGCCAGGGCCGGGCTCGACGTACTGCTGCTGGAAAAGACGGAGTTCCCGCGCGAGAAGGTCTGCGGTGACGGGCTCACCCCGCGCGCCGTCAAGCAGCTCGTGGCGATGGGCATCGACGTCTCCGAAGAGGCCGGCTGGCTGCGCAACAAGGGCCTGCGCATCATCGGCGGCGGTGTCCGCCTCCAGCTCGACTGGCCGGAACTCGCCTCCTTCCCCGACTACGGCCTGGTCCGCAAGCGCGACGACTTCGACGAGCAGCTCGCCCGGCAGGCCCAGAAGGCGGGCGCCCGCCTCTACGAGCGCTGCAACGTCGGCGCCCCGGTCGTCGACGACCGCACCGGGCGCATCACCGGCGTCCGCGCCAAACTCGGCGAGGAGAAGCGGGAGGTCACCTTCCACGCGCCGCTGGTCGTCGCCGCCGACGGCAACTCCACCCGGCTCTCCCTGGCGATGGGCCTGCATCGCCGCGAGGACCGCCCGATGGGCGTCGCGGTCCGCACCTACTTCACCTCCCCGCGCCACGACGACGACTACCTGGAGTCCTGGCTGGAACTGTGGGACCGCCGCGGCCCCCAGGACCGGCTGCTGCCCGGCTACGGCTGGATCTTCGGCATGGGCGACGGCACGTCCAACGTCGGCCTCGGCGTCCTCAACACCTCCGACTCCTTCAAGGAGCTGGACTGGCGCGAGGTCCTGAAGGCGTGGTGCGCCTCCATGCCCGAGGACTGGGGCTACACCCCGGAGAACATGACCGGCCCGATCCGCGGCGCGGCCCTCCCCATGGCCTTCAACCGGCAGCCGCACTACACGCGCGGCCTGCTCCTCGTCGGCGACGCCGGCGGTCTGGTGAACCCCTTCAACGGCGAGGGCATCGCCTACGCCATGGAGTCCGGCCAGATCGCCGCCGACGTCATCGTCCAGGCCCACGCGCGCACGACGCCGGACGGGCGCGAGCGGGCCCTCCAGCGCTACCCGCGCGTCCTGAAGGACACCTACGGCGGCTACTACACGCTCGGCCGCGCCTTCGTGAAGCTCATCGGCAACCCGAAGGTCATGCAGATCGCCGCCCAGCGCGGCCTCACCCACCCGCTGCTGATGAAGTTCACCCTCAAGCTCCTCGCCAACCTGACCGACCCGACCGGCGGCGACGCGATGGACCGCATCATCAACGGCCTGACCAAGGTGGCGCCGAAGGCCTGACCCCGCTCCTACGGCGACGTACCGCGCGGACGCACAGCCCGAAGGGCCGCACCCCGGAAACGGGTGCGGCCCTTCGTACGGTCGTATCCGCGCGTACGGGTAAGTCCGTGGCGTACGGGTGCGTCCGCGCCTTACAGCACGCGCACCGCGCCGCTCGGCGGGTCGTACGACAGGGACTTCAGGGCGACGCCGGTGGACGGGTTCTGCGCGCCGACGAACATGCCGTCACCGACGTACACGCCCACGTGGTAGGCGCTGCCCGCGCCGCCCCAGTACAGGATGTCGCCCGGCTGGAGGTTGCTCAGCGACACCTGGGTGCCCGCGGTCGACTGGGCCTGCGAGACACGCGGCAGGTCGATGCCGACCTGGCGGAAGGCGGCCTGCACCAGGCCGGAGCAGTCCCAGGAGTTCGGGCCGGTGCCGCCGGAGACGTAGGCGTCGCCGACCTGCGCCCGGACGAAGGCGACGACCGCGGCGGCCGAACCGGAGGCGGTGGAGGTGCTCACGCCGGCGCTCGCGTCGACGCTCGCGGAGGCGGAGCCGGAGCCGGAGCCGGAGCCCGATCCGGACTCGGCGGAGATCTCCACGGAGGCGCTGAGCGCGGCCCGCTCGGCGTCGCGCGAGGCGCGCTCGGCGGCGGCCTTGCGGGCGGCCTCCTCGGCCTTCCGCTTCTCCTCCGCGGCCTTCTTCTTGGCCTCGGCCAGGTCCGCCTTGGCCTCCTTGGCGGCCTGGGCGGCGGCCGCGTCGCGCTCGGCCCGCAGCTCGTAGTTCGCGGCCGCCTGCTGGGTGGCGTCCGCGGACTGGGCGACCTGAGCGGCCAGGTCGGCCGTCAGGGTGGGCAGCTCAAGGGTCTGCGTCACCGGTTCGGCCGCGTTGGCCGGACCGGACGCCCCGGCCACTGCCAGGGTGCTGAGGACGCCACCGGCAACTCCGGCCCGCACGGCGATGGTCGACGCGCTGCGGCGGGGCTTCCGGTGGCTGCGTATGTGAGCGGTGTGGGACATGAGTACAAGCGGTACCAGGGGCTCCTTCATACCTTCAAGAAACGTGTCGTCCGCCACAGTTGCCCATCCAGCCCCCCGAATCCCGGGCGTGTCGCCCTTTATTGACGCCGTAACGGACATTGCGGACGCGACGTAACCCCCCTGTGATCACGGACTTTCGTCGATACGCCCGAATTGCCCTTCGCTTACCACTTGTTGGGGCAGATGGCCAACCCCCGCTTTCACAGAGCTCTCATGGATGTGGCGGAGGTCACGGAACGATTACCGTCATGGCCGCGTCGGGCGCGCGCGCTCGCGCCGGGCGGAGTTCGTGAACGCGCGCACGCGTCCCTGTCCCGCTCCGCCCTCCCTCTGATGCGTGCAGGAGCCCTCTATCAAGAGATCAAGTCCAGCGCCAATTTGCATGCAAGGGAAGACTCTTGATAGTGAGACGAACCGCCTGACCAGCGGCGACGAGTGAATTTGTCACATATCGTGACCGCTCGGATGCTTCCTGTGCGAAGATCGCCGCTCATCCGACTTCATGATCCTTCGTCAGGTGGTGGAGATCACAAAGCTCGTGGGATACCCCGTGTCGCAGATCACAGAGTGGCAGGCATAAGATGCGAGGCAGTTGGGCTTGTGACCTGCTTCACATGTTCGCGATCTTCGCCGGGAACCAGCGGGGTTCGTGGGACTGCTGAGGCGGCTGTGAGTCCAGTGCAACCGCCAGCAGTCAGTGCCGACTGAGAGGAGCGAGGAGCGGTGAACGCGTATGCGCCCATCCTCGTACTGGGAGCCCTCGGGGCAGGCTTTGCGATCTTCTCCGTGGTGATGGCCACGCTGATCGGTCCGAAGCGGTACAACCGGGCGAAGCTCGAGGCCTACGAGTGCGGCATCGAGCCGACCCCCACGCCGGCCGGCGGCGGGCGCTTCCCCATCAAGTACTACCTGACGGCGATGCTCTTCATCATCTTCGATATCGAGATCGTCTTCCTCTACCCCTGGGCGGTCAGCTTCGACGCCCTGGGGCTTTTCGGGCTCGTGGAGATGCTGCTCTTCGTGCTCACCGTCTTCGTCGCGTACGCGTACGTATGGCGGCGCGGCGGCCTGGAATGGGACTGAGGGGCCTTTAGTCATGGGACTCGAAGAAAAGCTGCCGAGCGGATTCCTGCTCACCACCGTCGAGCAGGCCGCGGGCTGGGTGCGGAAGTCGTCGGTCTTCCCCGCCACGTTCGGCCTCGCCTGCTGCGCCATCGAGATGATGACCACCGGCGCCGGCCGCTACGACCTGGCGCGCTTCGGCATGGAGGTCTTCCGCGGCTCGCCGCGCCAGGCGGACCTGATGATCGTCGCGGGCCGGGTCAGCCAGAAGATGGCGCCGGTGCTGCGGCAGGTCTACGACCAGATGCCGAACCCCAAGTGGGTGATCTCCATGGGCGTGTGCGCCTCCTCGGGCGGCATGTTCAACAACTACGCGATCGTCCAGGGCGTCGACCACATCGTCCCGGTCGACATCTACCTCCCCGGCTGCCCGCCGCGGCCCGAGATGCTGATGGACGCCATCCTCAAGCTCCACCACAAGATCCAGAACTCCAAGCTGGGCGTGAACGCCGAGGAGGCGGCCCGCGAGGCGGAGGAAGCGGCGCTCAAGGCCCTGCCCACGATCGAGATGAAGGGGCTGCTGCGGTGAGCGACGCGCACAAGGACGCCGACGGCGTCAACCCGGAGAAGGCGCTCTCCGCCGACAACCTCCCCGGCCAGCGCGGCCAGGGCGGCGAGGAGATCCGCGTCCAGCGCGGCATGTTCGGCGCGGACAACGGCGGCGACACCTCCGGCTACGGCGGCCTGGTCCGCTCGGTCCGACTCCCGGGGCCGGCGAGCAGGCCGTACGGCGGCTGGTTCGACGAGGTCGCCGACGAGCTGGAGGGCGCGCTGGAGGAGCAGGGCCTGCTGCCCGGCAACGCCATCGAGAAGACGGTCGTCGACCGCGGCGAGCTGACCTTCCACATCGAGCGCGAGCACCTGGTCCGCGTCGCCCGCACCCTGCGCGACGACCCGGCGCTCCGCTTCGAGCTGTGCACCGGCGTCAGCGGCGTCCACTACCCGAACGACAGGGGGCGCGAGCTGCACGCCGTCTACCACCTGCGCTCGATCACCCACAACCGGGTGATCCGCCTGGAGGTGAGCTGTCCGGACGCCGATCCGCACATCCCGTCGCTGTTCTCCGTCTACCCGACCAACGACTGGCACGAGCGCGAGACGTACGACTTCTTCGGCATCGTCTTCGACGGTCACCCGGCCCTGACGCGGATCATGATGCCGGACGACTGGCAGGGCCACCCGCAACGCAAGGACTACCCCCTCGGCGGCATCCCCGTCGAGTACAAGGGCGCCCAGATCCCGGCTCCGGACCAGCGGAGGTCGTACTCATGAGCACGTCACACGCCTCTCCCCGGGAGACCACCGAGGGCACCGTCTACACGGTCACCGGCGGCGACTGGGACGAGGTCGTCCAGTCCGCGGCCCGCGCCGACGACGAGCGCCTCATCGTCAACATGGGCCCGCAGCACCCCTCCACGCACGGCGTGCTCCGCCTGATCCTGGAGATCGACGGCGAGACCGTCACCGAGGCCCGCTGCGGCATCGGCTACCTGCACACCGGCATCGAGAAGAACCTCGAGTACCGCACGTGGACCCAGGGCACCACGTTCGTGACGCGCATGGACTACCTGACGCCGTTCTTCAACGAGACGGCGTACTGCCTGGGCGTCGAGAAGCTCCTCGGCATCGAGGACGAGGTGCCGGACCGGGCCTCGGTCATCCGGGTGCTCCTGATGGAGCTGAACCGGATGTCGTCGCACCTGGTGTGCATCGCCACCGGCGGCATGGAGCTCGGTGCCACCACGATCATGATCTACGGCTTCCGCGACCGGGAACTCATCCTCGACATCTACGAGCTGATCACCGGCCTGCGGATGAACCACGCCTACATCCGCCCCGGCGGACTCGCCCAGGACCTGCCGCCCGGCGCGGTGGACCGGATCCGCGAGTTCGTGAAGCAGATGAAGAAGAACCTCCCGGAGTACGACAAGCTCGCCACCGGGAACCCCATCTTCAAGGCCCGGATGCAGGACATCGGCTACCTGGACCTGGCCGGCTGCATGGCCCTCGGCGCCACCGGTCCGGTCCTGCGCTCCACCGGCCTGCCGCACGACCTGCGCAAGGCACAGCCGTACTGCGGTTACGAGACGTACGACTTCGAGGTGCCGACCGCCGACACCTGCGACGCCTACGGCCGCTTCCTGATCCGCCTGGAGGAGATGCGCCAGTCCCTGCGGATCATCGAGCAGTGCCTGGACCGGCTCCAGCCCGGCCCGGTCATGGTCGCCGACAAGAAGATCGCCTGGCCCGCCCAGCTCGCCCTGGGGCCGGACGGGCTCGGCAACTCCCTCGACCACATCAAGAAGATCATGGGCACCTCCATGGAGGCCCTGATCCACCACTTCAAGCTGGTCACCGAGGGCTTCCGCGTCCCGCCGGGACAGGCGTACGCGGCGGTCGAATCGCCCAAGGGCGAGCTCGGGGCGCATGTCGTCTCCGACGGCGGCACCCGCCCCTACCGGGTCCACTTCCGCGACCCGTCCTTCACCAATCTTCAGGCCATGGCGGCGATGTGCGAGGGCGGCCAGGTCGCCGACGTCATCGTCGCCGTCGCGTCCATCGACCCCGTGATGGGAGGCGTCGACCGGTGACCACCTCATCCTCGGAGCGGGGCGTCAGCCTGGGCATGCCGGAACCGCCCGCGCCCGCCTACCCGGACGACGTCCGCGTCCGTCTGGAGGCCGACGCGCGCGAGGTCATCGCCCGCTACCCGGACTCCCGCTCCGCCCTGCTGCCGCTGCTGCACCTGGTGCAGTCGGAGGAGGGCCACGTCACCCGCACCGGCATGCGGTTCTGCGCGGACATGCTCGGCCTGACCACGGCCGAGGTCACCGCGGTCGCCACCTTCTACACCATGTACCGGCGCAAGCCCAGCGGCGACTACCAGGTCGGGGTCTGCACCAACACCCTGTGCGCCGTCATGGGCGGCGACGCCATCTTCGAAGAGCTCCAGGAGCACCTGGGCGTCGGCAACGGCGAGACCACCGACGACGGCAAGGTCACCCTGGAGCACATCGAGTGCAACGCGGCCTGCGACTACGCGCCGGTCGTGATGGTCAACTGGGAGTTCTTCGACAACCAGACCCCGGACAGCGCTCGGCGGCTCGTCGACGACCTGCGCGCGGGACGGCCGGTCACGCCCACGCGCGGAGCGCCGCTGTGCACCTTCAAGGAGACGGCGCGGATCCTGGCCGGCTTCCCCGACGAGCGCGAGGGCGCCGTCGAGGCGGGCGGCAGCGCCGGCCCCGCCTCCCTCGTCGGCCTGAAGCTGGCCAAGGGCGAGAGCGCTCCCGCGCGCGTGGTGCACCCGCGCGGCGCGGCATCCCAGGACGCACCGCCGCACGACCCGTCCCCGGCCGAGCACCTGAGCTCGCACGACGCGCCCCAGGACACCTCGGCCTCCGACCCCGCGCACCCCGCCGGTCCCACCGCCGAGGAGGGGGAGTGATGACCTTGGCAACCCAGATCAAGGACACCAGCCCGGAGAAGCTGCTCGCACCCGTGCTGTCGGCCTTCTGGGACGAGGACAGGTCCTGGACGCTCGACGTCTACCGGCGGCACGAGGGGTACGAGGGGCTGCGCGCGGCGCTGGCCATGTCACCGGACGAGGTGATCGCCTACGTGAAGGACTCCGGCCTGCGCGGACGCGGCGGCGCCGGCTTCCCCACGGGAATGAAGTGGCAGTTCATCCCGCAAGGGGACGGCAAGCCCCACTACCTGGTGGTCAACGCCGACGAATCCGAGCCGGGCACCTGCAAGGACATCCCGCTCCTGTTCGCCAACCCGCACAGCCTCATCGAGGGCATCGTGATCGCGTGCTACGCCATCCGGTCCTCGCACGCCTTCATCTATCTGCGGGGAGAGGTCGTCCCCGTCCTGCGGCGGCTGCACGCGGCCGTGCGCGAGGCGTACGCGGCGGGCTACCTCGGCACCGACATCCTCGGCAGCGGACTCGACCTCGAACTCACCGTGCACGCGGGCGCGGGCGCGTACATCTGCGGTGAGGAGACCGCGCTGCTGGACTCGCTCGAAGGCCGGCGCGGACAGCCGCGGCTGCGTCCCCCCTTCCCCGCCGTCGCGGGCCTGTACGCGTGCCCCACCGTGGTGAACAACGTCGAGTCGATCGCCTCGGTTCCCGCGATCATGCACCGGGGCAAGGAGTGGTTCCGCTCGCTGGGCAGCGAGAAGTCCCCGGGCTTCACGCTCTACTCCCTCTCCGGCCACGTCGCCAGCCCCGGCCAGTACGAGGCGCCGCTCGGGATCACGCTGCGCCAGCTCCTGGAGATGAGCGGCGGCATGCGCCCCGGGCACCGCCTGAAGTTCTGGACCCCGGGCGGCTCCTCGACCCCGATGTTCACCGACGAGCACCTCGACGTCCCCCTCGACTACGAAGGGGTGGGCGCCGCGGGTTCCATGCTCGGCACGAAGGCCCTCCAGTGCTTCGACGAGACGACCTGCGTCGTCCGCGCCGTCACCCGCTGGACCGAGTTCTACGCCCACGAGTCCTGCGGCAAGTGCACGCCCTGCCGCGAGGGCACGTACTGGCTCGTGCAGCTGCTGCGCGACATCGAGGCCGGCAAGGGCGCCATGTCCGACCTCGACAAGCTGAACGACATCGCCGACAACATCAACGGCAAGTCCTTCTGCGCCCTCGGCGACGGCGCCGCCTCGCCGATCTTCTCCTCGCTCAAGTACTTCCGCGAGGAGTACGAGCAGCACATCACGGGCCGCGGCTGCCCCTTCGACCCCGCCAAGTCCACGGCCTGGGCCGATCACCGTACGGAGGTGAACGCATGACTGTGACCACCAGCGCTCCCTCCCCGGGGGGCGAGGCTGCGCTCCCGCCGGAAGACCTCGTGACGCTGACGATCGACGGCATCGAGATCAGCGTGCCCAAGGGCACCCTGGTCATCCGGGCCGCCGAGCAGCTCGGCATCGAGATCCCCCGGTTCTGCGACCACCCGCTCCTCGACCCGGCCGGCGCCTGCCGCCAGTGCATCGTCGAGGTCGAGGGCCAGCGCAAGCCCATGGCGTCCTGCACCATCACCTGCACGGACGGGATGGTGGTGAAGACCCACCTGACCTCGCCCGTCGCCGAGAAGGCGCAAAAGGGCGTGATGGAGCTGCTGCTCATCAACCACCCGCTGGACTGCCCGGTCTGCGACAAGGGCGGCGAGTGCCCGCTCCAGAACCAGGCCATGTCGCACGGCAACGCCGAGTCCCGCTTCGAGGGCAGGAAGCGGACGTACGAGAAGCCCGTGCCGATCTCCACGCAGGTGCTGCTCGACCGGGAGCGGTGCGTGCTGTGCGCCCGCTGCACCCGCTTCTCCCACCAGATCGCGGGCGACCCGATGATCGAGCTGGTCGAGCGGGGCGCGCTCCAGCAGGTCGGCACCGGCGAGGGCGACCCGTTCGAGTCGTACTTCTCCGGCAACACCATCCAGATCTGCCCCGTCGGCGCGCTGACCTCGGCGGCGTACCGGTTCCGCTCCCGCCCCTTCGACCTGGTCTCCTCGCCGTCGGTGTGCGAGCACTGCTCCGGCGGCTGCGCCACCCGCACCGACCACCGGCGCGGCAAGGTCATGCGGCGCCTGGCCGCCCACGACCCCGAGGTCAACGAGGAGTGGATCTGCGACAAGGGGCGCTTCGCGTTCCGGTACGCGCAGCAGCGGGACCGGCTCCAGACGCCGCTGGTGCGCAACGCGGAGGGCGAGCTGGCACCGGCCTCCTGGCCGGACGCCCTCCAGATCGCCGCGCAGGGGCTGCTCGCCTCCCGGGGCCGCACCGGCGTCCTGACCGGCGGGCGGCTCACCGTGGAGGACGCCTACGCGTACAGCAAGTTCGCGCGCGTGGCGCTCGACACCAACGACATCGACTTCCGCGCGCGCGTGCACAGCGGCGAGGAGGCCGACTTCCTGGCCGCCCGGGTCGCCGGGCACGGCCGGGACCTCGACGGCGACGGGGTCACGTACGCCGCGCTGGAGAAGGCGCCCGCCGTGCTGCTGGCCGGCTTCGAGGCCGAGGAGGAGGCGCCCGGCGTCTTCCTGCGGCTGCGCAAGGCGTGGCGGGGGCACGGACAGCGGGTGTTCGCGCTGGCCACGCACGCCACGCGGGGCCTGGAGAAGGCCGGGGGCACGCTGCTGCCGGCCGCTCCCGGCACCGAGACCGAGTGGCTGGACGCGCTCGCCGGGGGCGTCGGGCTGGACGAGGACGGCGGCCGGGCCGCCGAGGCGCTGCGCGCCGAGGGCGCCGTGATCGTCGTCGGTGAGCGCCTGGCGGGCGTCGCCGGCGGTCTCACCGCGGCCGTGCGGGCCGCCGCCGCGACCGGCGCCCGCCTGGTGTGGATCCCGCGCCGGGCGGGCGAGCGCGGTGCCATCGAGGCGGGTGCGCTGCCGTCGCTGCTGCCGGGCGGCCGGCCGGCCACCGACCCGCGCGCGCGGGAGGAGGTCGCCGCCGTCTGGGGCGTCGCCGGACTGCCGCACCGCTACGGCCGCGACACCGGCCAGATCATCGAGGCCGCCGCCACCGGCCAGCTCCAGGCGCTGCTGGTGGCGGGCGTGGAGGTGGCCGACCTGCCCGACCCGGACCGCGCGCGTGCCGCGCTCGCCGAGGCCGGGTTCCTGGTCTCGCTGGAGCTGCGGCCCAGCGAGGTCAGCCGACTCGCCGACGTGGTGCTGCCCGTGGCGGCGGTCGCGGAGAAGGCCGGGACCTTCCTCAACTGGGAGGGCCGGGCCCGCTTCTTCGAGGCGGCGCTCAAGCCCGACCAGATGACGCACCGGCTGCCGCCCACCGACGCGCGGGTGCTCCAGATGCTCGCCGACGCCATGGACGTCCACCTGGGCCTGCCCGACCTGCGGACCGTGCGCGCGGAACTGGACCGGCTCGGCGTCTGGGACGGCCCGCGGGCCACCGAGCCCCTGGAGACGGCGGGCGCGCTGCCCCGGCCGGCCGCCGGGGAGGCGGTGCTCGCCGGGCACCGGCTCCTGCTCGACCAGGGCCTGCTCCAGGAGGGCGACGAGGCGCTCGCCGGGACCCGGCACGCCGCACACGCGCGCGTGTCGCCCGCCACGGCCGCCGAGGCGGGCGTCGGCGACGGCGACGTCCTCGCGGTGACCGGTCCCGCCGGATCCGTCGCGCTCCCGCTGCGGATCACCGAGATGCCCGACCGCGTGGTGTGGCTCCCGCTGAACTCCACCGGCGGCGGCGTCGCCGCCGACACCGGGGCGCTGCCCGGCTCCCTGGTCCGCATCGGCCCGGCGAAGACCGCCGGCGAGGCTCCCCAGGAGGTGGAGGCATGAGCCCGTACCTCGCCGCTGAAGACCTCTCGATGTTCGGCCGCGACCCGTGGTGGCTGGTCGCCGTCAAGGCGGTGTTCTGCTTCGCCTTCCTGATGGTGACCGTGCTGATCGCCATCGTCATGGAGCGCAAGGTCGTCGCCTGGATGCAGCTGCGCATCGGCCCCAACCGGCACGGCCCCTGGGGCATGCTCCAGTCGCTCGCCGACGGCATCAAGCTGATGCTCAAGGAGGACGTCGTCGTCAAACGCGCCGACAAGGCGGTGTACGTCCTCGCGCCGATCGTCGCGGCCATCCCGGCCTTCATGGCGATCGCGGTGATCCCCTTCGGCCCCTCCGGCAACGAGATCTCCATCTTCGGCCAGCGCACCACCATGCAGCTCACCGACCTGCCGATCGCGATGCTGTACATCCTCGCGGTCGCCTCGGTCGGCATCTACGGCATCGTGCTGGCGGGCTGGAGCTCGGGATCGACGTACCCGCTGCTCGGCGGGCTCCGCTCCTGCGCGCAGATGATCTCCTACGAGATCGCCATGGGCGCCGCGTTCGCCTCGGTGTTCCTCTACTCGGGCTCGATGTCGACGTCGGCGATCGTCGAGCAGCAGGCCGACCGCTGGTACATCCTGCTGCTGCCGGTCTCCTTCCTCCTGTACATCGTCACGATGGTCGGCGAGACCAACCGCGCCCCCTTCGACATGCCGGAGTCCGAAGGCGATCTGGTCGGCGGCTTCAACACGGAGTACTCGTCGATCAAGTTCGCGATGTTCATGCTCGCCGAGTACGTGAACATGGTGACGGTCTCGGCGGTGACCGCCACCCTCTTCCTCGGCGGCTGGCGGGCGCCCTGGCCCGTCAGCACCTTCTGGGAGGGCGCCAACCACGGCTGGTGGCCGCTGCTCTGGTTCGTCGTCAAGGTCCAGCTGCTGCTGTTCTTCTTCGTCTGGCTGCGCGGCACGCTCCCGCGCGTCCGCTATGACCAGCTGATGAAGCTCGGCTGGAAGGTCCTCATCCCGGTCTCCCTGGTGTGGCTGATGCTCGTCGCCACCATCCGGGCCCTCAGGAACGAGAACTACGACTTCGCCGACATCGCCCTCTACGTCGCCGCCGGCGTCCTCGCCGTGCTGCTGCTGTCCTTCGTCGCCGACATGTACCGCGACAAGGCCAAGCGGGCCGAGCCGCCGGCCGGGGAGCCGGCCGCCTTCGATCCGATGGCCGGCGGGTTCCCCGTACCGCCGCTGCCCGGGCAGGAGTTGCCGCCGGTGCCGCGCCGCCGCCCGCGCCGGGAGCGGGAGCTGATTGTCAGTGGCGGGCCCGATACTCAGAGTGACGAATCTCTGGGCGGATCTACGGATGGAAAGGAGGCGTCCGATGGCTGAGGAGCCCCAGGAGGCCGGGCAGGCCAAGCCCGGCTTCCAGAACCCGGTGGCCGGCTTCGGCGTGACCTTCAAGGCCATGTTCAAGAAGCGGCTGACCGAGCAGTACCCGGAGCAGCAGAAGACCACCGCTCCGCGCTTCCACGGACGGCACCAGCTCAACCGCCATCCGGACGGCCTGGAGAAGTGCGTCGGCTGCGAGCTGTGCGCCTGGGCGTGCCCGGCGGACGCGATCTATGTCGAGGGCGCGGACAACACCGACGAGGAGCGCTACTCCCCGGGCGAGCGGTACGGCCGCGTCTACCAGATCAACTACGCCCGCTGCATCCTGTGCGGGCTGTGCATCGAGGCGTGCCCCACGCGCGCGCTGACGATGACCAACGAGTTCGAGCTGGCGGACTCCAGCCGCGCCGACCTCATCTACACCAAGGAACAGCTCCTCGCCGGCCTGGAGGAGGGCATGGTCGAGCCGCCGCACGCCATGTACCCCGGCACGGACGAACAGGACTACTACCGGGGAGCGGTGACCGGGGCCGCGCCCGGGACGACGCGCCAGGACGCCCACTCCGAGGGCGAGGTCGTCCAGGAGGCCGCCTCCACCTTCGGCGCGGAGGAACCGGCTTCGAAGAAGGTGATCGGCCGATGACCGCGCAGCTCGCCGCCTACTCCACGTCCACCGGAGAGGCCGTCCAGTTCTGGGTCCTCGGCACGGTCGCCGTGATCGGCGCCCTGTGCACCGTCTTCATGAAGAAGGCCGTGCACAGCGCGCTCTGCCTGGCCGGGACCATGATCGTGCTGGCGGTGTTCTACCTCGCCAACGGCGCCTACTTCCTCGGCGTCGTGCAGATCGTCGTCTACACCGGCGCGATCATGATGCTGTTCCTCTTCGTGGTGATGCTCGTCGGCGTCACCGCGGCGGACTCCCTGAAGGAGACCATCAGGGGCCAGCGCTGGCTCGCCCTGCTGTGCGGGCTCGGCTTCGGCATCCTGCTGATCGCGGGCATCGGCAACGCCTCCCTCAAGGAGTTCAGCGGCATCGGCCAGGCGAACGCGGGCGGCAACGTGGAGGGCATCGCGTCCCTCATCTTCACGAAGTACGTCTTCGCCTTCGAGATCACCGGCGCCCTGCTCATCACCGCGGCGGTCGGCGCCATGGTGCTCACCCACCGGGAGCGCACCGAGCGCGCCAAGACCCAGCGCGAGCTGGCCGAGCAGCGGGTCCGGGAGGGCACGTACCTGCCGCCGCTGCCCGCGCCCGGGGTGTACGCCCGGCACAACGCCGTCGACATCGCCGGCCTGCTGCCCGACGGCACCCCGTCCGAGCTCACCGTCAGCAAGACGCTGCGCGAGCGCGGCCAGATGCGCGACGTGTCGCAGGAGGCCCTGGGCGACCTGCGGGCCCTGGAGCAGCGCGCCGAGGAGCGCCTGGAGCGCAAGGGCGTCGCTCCGGCGACCTTCAAGCGGTCCGAGGAGGCGCCGAAGTGAACCCCGTCAACTACCTCTATCTCGCGGCCCTGCTCTTCACGATCGGTGCCACGGGCGTGCTGATCCGGCGCAACGCGATCGTCGTGTTCATGTGCGTGGAGCTGATGCTCAACGCGTGCAACCTCGCGTTCGTCGCCTTCTCCCGGATGCACGGCAACCTCGACGGCCAGATCATCGCGTTCTTCACGATGGTCGTCGCCGCCGCGGAGGTCGTGGTCGGGCTCGCGATCATCGTGTCCCTGTTCCGTTCCCGCCACTCGGCCTCGGTCGACGACGCCAGCCTGATGAAGCTGTAAGGGGCGCTGGACCCGAATGAACACTGAGAACCTGATTGCGCTGCTGGTGGCGGCGCCCCTGCTCGGCGCGGCGGTCCTGCTGTGCGGCGGACGCCGGCTGGACGCCGTCGGCCACTGGGTCGGCACGCTGCTGGCGGCCGTGTCGTTCGCGCTCGGCCTCGTGCTCTTCACCGACATGCTCGGCGAGGACGCCGCCCACCGCACCCTGACGCAGCACCTGTTCAGCTGGATCCCCGTCGAGGGCTTCCAGGCCGACGTCGCCTTCCGGCTCGACCAGCTCTCGATGACGTTCGTGCTGCTGATCACCGGCGTCGGCTCCCTGATCCACCTGTACTCGATCGGGTACATGGAGCACGACGAGCGCCGCCGCCGCTTCTTCGGCTATCTGAACCTGTTCCTCGCGGCGATGCTGATCCTCGTCCTCGCCGACAACTACCTGCTGCTGTACGTCGGCTGGGAGGGCGTCGGCCTCGCCTCCTACCTGCTGATCGGCTTCTGGCAGCACAAGCCCAGTGCCGCCACGGCCGCGAAGAAGGCGTTCCTGGTCAACCGCGTCGGCGACATGGGTCTGTCGATCGCGATCATGCTGATGTTCCTCTGGTTCGGCACCTTCGCCTTCGGGCCGGTGCTCGGCACCCACGAGGAGGCCGGGCTCGCCGGCAGCGCAGGTGAGGGCAAACTGACCGCGATCGCCTTGATGCTGCTGCTCGCGGCCTGCGGCAAGTCCGCCCAGGTGCCGTTGCAGTCCTGGCTCGGGGACGCGATGGAGGGCCCCACCCCGGTCTCGGCCCTCATCCACGCCGCGACCATGGTGACCGCGGGCGTCTACCTGATCGTCCGCTCCGGCGCGATCTTCAACGGCGCCCCCGACGCGCAGCTCGTCGTCGCCATCGTGGGCGCGGTCACGCTGCTGTTCGGTGCGATCGTCGGTTGCGCGAAGGACGACATCAAGAAGGCGCTGGCCGGGTCGACCATGTCGCAGATCGGCTACATGGTGCTGGCCGCGGGCCTCGGCCCCATCGGCTACGTCTTCGCGATCATGCACCTGGTGACGCACGGCTTCTTCAAGGCCGGGCTGTTCCTCGGCGCCGGCTCCGTCATGCACGGCATGAACGACGAGGTCGACATGCGCCGCTACGGCGGCCTGAGGAAGTACATGCCGGTCACCTTCGTCACCTTCGGCCTCGGCTACCTCGCCATCATCGGCTTCCCGGGCCTGTCCGGCTTCTTCTCCAAGGACAAGATCATCGAGGCGTCCTTCGCCAAGGGCGGCACCGAGGGCTGGATCCTCGGCGCCGTGGCCCTGCTCGGCGCGGCCATCACCGCGTACTACATGACGCGCGTGATGCTGATGACGTTCTTCGGCGAGGAGCGCTGGCGCAACGCCCCGACGCCGTCCCCGGCCGAGCCGGACGTGGAGCCGGCCGCCGCGACGCGCGGCGAGTACAGCGCCCCGCACCCGCACGAGTCGCCGAAGGTCATGACGGTCCCGATGATCGTGCTGGCCGTCGGATCGGTGGCCGCAGGCGCCTTCTTCAGTGTCGGTGACCGCTTCCTGCACTGGCTGGAGCCCATCACCGGCCACGACCACGGCCACGCGCCGATCAGCGCCCTGACGGTCACGCTCGCCACGGTCGCCGTGATGGTCCTCGGCGTGGCGCTCGCCTGGGCGCAGTACGGCCGCCGCCCGGTCCCGGCGGTCGCCCCGCGCGGGTCGCTGCTCACCCGGGCCGCCCGGCGCGACCTGCTCCAGGACGACTTCAACCACGTCGTGCTGGTCCGCGGCGGCGAGCACCTCACCCGCTCCCTGGTGTACGTCGACCACACCCTGGTCGACGGCGTCGTCAACGGCACGGCGGCCTCGGTCGGCGGCCTGTCCGGGCGGATGCGCAGGCTCCAGAACGGCTTCGCGCGCTCGTACGCGGTCTCGATGTTCGGCGGTGCGGCGGTCCTCGTCGCCGCGACCCTGCTGATGAGGGCGGTCTGATACCGATGTCCTTTCCCCTGCTGACAGCGACGGCGGTGCTCCCCGCCGTCGGGGCGATCGCCACGGCCGCCGTGCCGGCCGCCAAGCGCACCGCCGCCAAGTGGCTGGCGCTGCTGTTCTCGCTGGCCACGCTCGCCCTCGCGATCGCGATCCTGGTCCGCTTCGACCCGGACGGCCGCCGCTACCAGCTCACCGAGTCCCACTCCTGGATCGAGGAGTTCGGGGTCCGCTACGAGCTGGGCGTGGACGGCATCGCGGTGGCGCTGATCGCGCTGACCGCCGTGCTCATCCCGTTCATCGTCCTGGCGGGCTGGCACGACGCCGACCCGCTGGAGACGGGAAGCAAGCGGTGGCGGCCGACGCAGGGCTTCTTCGCCCTGATCCTGGCCGTCGAGGCGATGGTGGTCATCTCCTTCGCGGCCACCGACGTCTTCCTCTTCTACATCTTCTTCGAAGCCATGCTGATCCCGATGTACTTCCTCATCGGCGGCTTCGGGGACCGTGCCCACGAGCACGGCGAGAAGACGGCGGCGACGCAGCGGTCGTACGCGGCGGTGAAGTTCCTCCTGTACAACCTGGCCGGCGGTCTGATCATGCTGGCCGCGGTGATCGGCCTGTACGTGGTCGCCGGGAACTTCTCCCTCACCGAGATCGCCGAGGCGCGGGCCAGCGGCGAGCTGACCATGGCGACCGGCACCGAGCGCTGGCTGTTCCTCGGCTTCTTCCTCGCCTTCGCGGTGAAGGCGCCGCTGTGGCCGCTGCACACCTGGCTGCCCAACGCGATGGGGGAGGCCACCGCCCCGGTCGCCGTGCTCATCACGGCGGTCGTCGACAAGGTGGGCACCTTCGCGATGCTCCGCTTCTGCCTCCAGCTCTTCCCGGAGGCGAGCACGTGGGCGACGCCCGTCATCCTCGTCCTCGCCCTGATCAGCATCATCTACGGGGCGCTGCTCGCGGTAGGCCAGCGCGACATCAAGCGGCTGGTGGCGTACGCGTCGATCTCGCACTTCGGCTTCATCATCATGGGCATCTTCGCGATGACCAGCCAGGGCCAGTCCGGGGCGACGCTCTACATGGTCAACCACGGCATCTCCACCGCCGCGCTGATGCTGGTGGCGGGCTTCCTGATCTCGCGGCGCGGCTCGCGGCTCATCGCCGACTACGGCGGAGTGCAGAAGGTCGCCCCGGTCCTCGCCGGCACGTTCCTGATCGGCGGCCTGGCGACCCTGTCGCTGCCGGGCCTGGCGCCCTTCGTCAGCGAGTTCCTCGTCCTGGTCGGCACGTTCACGCGCTACCCGGTGATCGGCGTCATCGCCACCTTCGGCATCGTCCTGGCCGCGCTCTACACCCTCGTCCTGTACCAGCGGACGATGACCGGCCCGGTGAAGCCCGAGGTCGCCACCATGCCCGACCTGCGGGTGCGGGAGCTCGCGGTCGTCGCGCCGCTGATCGCCCTGCTGCTCTTCCTGGGCGTCTACCCGAAGCCCGTTACGGACATCGTGAACCCGGCGGTCGAGCAGACCATGTCCGACGTACAGAAGAAGGACCCCCAGCCCGAGGTGGAGGCGGCCAAGTGAGCGCATCAGCCGTCCACAGCCTGTGGACAACGGCGGCAACCGCGGCCGACCCGATCACGAAGATCGACGCGCCGAAGTTCGAGTACGGGCAGATGTCGCCCACCCTGATCGTCGTCGGCGCGGCGATCGTCGGGGTCCTCGTCGAGGCGTTCGTGCCGCGCAGGACCCGCTACCACGCCCAGATGTTCGTGTCCGTCGTCGCGCTCGCCGCCGCCTTCGCCGCGGTGGTCGCGCTCGCGGCCGACGGGTACGGCACGACCAAGGCGCGGATCGCGGCGATGGGCGCGATCGCCGTCGACGGACCGGCCCTGTTCCTCCAGGGCACCATTCTGCTGGCCGCGCTGGTCGGCCTGTTCACCTTCGCCGAGCGGCGGCTGGACCCCGCGGCGCACGGTAACCGGGTCGACTCCTTCGCCGCGCAGGCCGCCTCCGTGCCGGGCAGCGACAGCGAGAAGGCGGCCGTGAAGGCCGGCTTCACCACCACCGAGGTGTTCCCGCTGCTGCTGTTCGCGGTCGCCGGCATGCTGGTCTTCCCGGCCGCCAACGACCTGCTGACCCTGTTCGTGGCCCTGGAGGTCTTCTCCCTCCCGCTGTACCTGCTGTGCGCGCTGGCCCGCCGCAAGCGGCTCATGTCGCAGGAAGCGGCCGTCAAGTACTTCCTGCTCGGCGCGTTCGCCTCCGCGTTCACCCTGTTCGGCATCGCCCTGCTGTACGGCTACGCCGGCTCGATGTCGTACGCGCGGATCGCCCAGGTCGTCGACGGCTCGGCCATCGACATCACTCCCGCGCTCGCCGACACCATGGGCAACGACGCGCTGCTCCTGGTGGGCGCCGGGCTGCTCGTGATGGGCCTGCTGTTCAAGGTGGGCGCGGTGCCGTTCCACATGTGGACGCCGGACGTGTACCAGGGCGCGCCGACGCCGGTGACCGGGTTCATGGCGGCGGCGACGAAGGTGGCCGCGTTCGGCGCGCTGCTGCGGATCCTGTACGTCGTCCTGCCCGGCCTGCGCTGGGACTGGCGGCCGGTGATGTGGGGCGTGGCGATCGTCACCATGCTGGGCGGCGCCATCGTGGCGATCACGCAGACCGACATCAAGCGGCTGCTGGCGTACTCGTCGATCGCCCACGCGGGCTTCATCCTGGCGGGCGTCATCGCGACCACCCCGGACGGCGTGTCGTCGGTCCTCTTCTACCTCGCGGCGTACTCGTTCGTGACGCTCGGTGCCTTCGCCGTGGTGACGCTGGTGCGGGACGCGGGCGGCGAGGCGACGCACCTGTCGGAGTGGGCCGGCCTGGGCCGCCGGTCGCCCCTGGTCGCGGCGGTGTTCGCGGTGTTCCTGCTGGCCTTCGCCGGGATCCCGCTGACCTCCGGTTTCGCGGGCAAGTTCGCCGTGTTCAAGGCGGCGGCCGAGGGCGGCGCGGCGCCGCTGGTCGTGGTCGGCGTGATCTCGTCGGCGATCGCGGCGTTCTTCTACATCCGCGTGATCGTGCTGATGTTCTTCAGCGAGCCGCGGCCGGAGGGCCCGACGGTGGCCGTGCCGTCGCCGCTGACGGTGACGGCGATCGGGGTGGGAGTCGCGGTGACGCTGGTGCTGGGTGTGGCACCGCAGTACTTCCTGGATCTGGCGGGACAGGCGGGAGTGTTCGTGCGCTGACGCGGCCTTCGCGGCGCCTGCCCGCCATGGGAGCGGCCCGGACACCTTTGGGGGGTGTCCGGGCCGCTCCCTTCGCCGGGGGGCTACCGGTCGCCGCCCCGGCGAGGCTTGATCGCGGTGAGGTCCAGGTCCACCGGGAAGGGCACGCTCACCTTCATCCGCTCGCGGAAGATGCCCACGCTGGCGTACGCGCCGGTGGTGGGCTCCAGCTCGAAGGCGTGGACCGCGGCGACTCCCTTCTCGTGTTCCACGCGCCAGTAGTGGGGGATGCCGGCCCGGGCGTACTTCAGGGGCTTCGTCTCGCGGTCCCGGGAGACGGAGTCGGCGGAGACGACCTCGATGGCGAGGAGGACCGCCTCGGCCGGGTAGCGGGTCTGCTCGGGGTCCTCGACGACGTCCCCGCGCACGACGATGACGTCCGGCTCGGGCCGGTTCTGGCGGTCGATGTCGATCGTGAACTCACGGACGACCTCGTAGTCCGCCGGGGCCAGGGACTGGAGCTGCCATTCGAAGAAGCTCACAGCGCGAGAATGGAAAAGAGTCTGCGGACTCACGAAGACCAGGCTCCCGTCGATCAATTCCGTGTGCGGAGGAAGATTCGGGAGGCGTTCCAGGTCGTCGGCGGTCCAGCCGCCTTCCGGCGGGATCGGCCAGGTGGGCGTGGACGCCTTCGGTGCGACGCTCATCAGTGCTCCCATGGGACGGAATCTCGCCGGTGCTTCCAGGCTATCCGGGGGAACGCTCGGGTCTCCCACGCACGTGTGAACGAGGGCGTGTCCTTGACCGGACCTGTGGATAACTCCGGCGCTGTCGGCGCCGCCGCCTATCGTGGACGCGGTGGACGCAGTGGACGAGGCAGGACATACGGGGGACGGGACGATGAGCGGGACGGGCGTGATCGGCGAGATGGCAGGGACGACGGCGAGCGAGGCACTGGCCACGCTGCACCGGGTCTTCGGGTACGAGTCCTTCCGCGGCGAGCAGGAGGCCGTGGTCGATCATGTGATCGCGGGCGGCGACGCCGTCGTGCTCATGCCCACCGGCGCCGGCAAGTCGCTGTGCTATCAGGTCCCGGCCCTGGTCAGGCCGGGTACGGGCGTCGTGGTGTCCCCGCTGATCGCGCTGATGCAGGACCAGGTGGACGCGCTGCGGGCGCTCGGGGTGAACGCCGGGTTCATGAACTCCACGCAGGACTTCGACGAGCGGCGGGTGGTGGAGGCCGAGTTCCTCGCCGGTGAGCTGGACCTGCTGTACCTGGCCCCGGAGCGGCTGCGCCTGGACAGCACCCTCGACCTGCTCTCACGCGGCAAGATCTCGGTCTTCGCGATCGACGAGGCGCACTGCGTGTCCCAGTGGGGCCACGACTTCCGGCCCGACTACCTGGCCCTGTCGCTGCTCGGCGAGCGCTGGCCGGACGTCCCCCGCATCGCCCTCACGGCGACCGCCACGCGCGCCACGCACGCGGAGACCACCGAGCGGCTGAACATGCCGGCGGCGCGGCACTTCGTCGCCAGCTTCGACCGGCCCAACATCCAGTACCGGATCGTGCCCAAGACCGACCCGAAGAAGCAGCTGCTGAGCTTCCTGCGCGAGGAGCACCCCGGCGACGCGGGCATCGTGTACTGCCTCTCGCGGAACTCCGTCGAGAAGACGGCCGAGTTCCTGACCCGCAACGGCGTCGAGGCGGTGCCGTACCACGCGGGCCTGGACGCGGGCACCCGCGCGGCGCACCAGTCCCGCTTCCTGCGGGAGGACGGCCTGGTGGTCGTGGCGACGATCGCCTTCGGCATGGGCATCGACAAGCCGGACGTGCGCTTCGTCGCCCACCTGGACCTGCCCAAGTCGGTCGAGGGCTACTACCAGGAGACGGGACGTGCCGGACGCGACGGGCTGCCGTCGACGGCGTGGATGGCGTACGGGCTCAACGACGTCATACAGCAGCGCAAGCTGATCCAGTCCGGCGAGGGCGACGAGGCGTTCCGCCGCCGGGCCGCCCAGCACCTGGACGCCATGCTCGCGCTGTGCGAGACGGTGCGGTGCCGCCGGGGCCAGCTGCTCGCCTACTTCGGGCAGGAGGCCGACGCGGCGGCCTGCGGCAACTGCGACACCTGCCTCACCCCGCCGGAGACCTGGGACGGCACGATCCCGGCGCAGAAGCTGCTGTCGACGGTGGTGCGGCTGAAGCGGGAGCGCGGGCAGAAGTTCGGCGCCGGGCAGATCATCGACATCCTGCTGGGCAAGCGGACCGGCAAGGTGATCCAGTTCGACCACGACCAGCTCTCCGTCTTCGGCATCGGCACGGAGCTGACCGAGGGCGAGTGGCGGGGCGTCGTCCGGCAGCTGCTGGCGCAGGGGCTGCTCGCGGTCGAGGGGGAGTACGGCACCCTGGTGCTGACCGAGGCCAGCGGGGCGGTGCTGCGGCGGGAGCGGGAGGTGCCGCTGCGCAAGGAGCCGAAGAAGCCGACGGCCTCCCGGACGGCGGCCGCCGGATCCGGGCGCGGCGAGCGCAAGCCGCGGGCCGCGGCGGCCGAGCTGCCGGAGACGCTGCTGCCCGCGTTCGAGGCGCTGCGGTCCTGGCGTGTCGAGCAGGCCCGCGAACAGGGCGTCCCGGCCTACGTCATCTTCCACGACGCCACGCTCCGGGAGATCGTCACGGCCTGGCCCACGTCGGTGGCGGAGCTCGGGGGCATCAGCGGGGTGGGGGAGAAGAAGCTGGTGACGTACGGGGAAGGGGTCCTTCAGGTGCTGGCCTCGGCGGGCGGACCGGACGAGGGACCGGCAGGCGGACCGGCGGACGGACCTGCCGCCGGGCCGGATGCGGCGCGGCCGGAGGCGGCCGGGGACGCCGGTCCGGAGCGGGACGCCTGGCCCGAGCCGGAGGCGGAGCCGGACGAAGAGCCGGTGGACTGGTGACGGGGGCTGCCAGCGTGCCGCGCCCCGTGTGAGGCCGGGCCCGCGGCGACGGCGCGGGACCGGCCGGGCGGGGCCGGGCCGCCGTCACGCCAGTGCCGTCAGTCCCGGCGCGAAGGTGATCAGTACGGGGAGCAGGGGGACCAGCGCCGCCACCGTCGTCGTCAGGGCCCGGTGGCGGCGGCCGAGGCGGGGCGGGGGCTCCAGGAGGCGGTCCACCCGCTCGCCGAGGAGGCGGTGGCTGGAGGCGCAGGACAGGACGCCCCGGTGCTGGTTGAGCTCGATCAGGGCCAGGGCGGTGGTCAGGTGGCCGCAGCGCCGGGAGGCGGTGTCGTCGGCGGCGAGCTCGACCAGGCGGTGCGTCTGGTCGCAGAAGTGGGCGAAGAGCGGGATGCGGGGGAATCCGGTGGCCAGTGCGGTGGACAGGTGCAGCAGCCAGTCGTGGCGGGCGCGGGCGTGGCCGCGCTCGTGGGTGAGGACGGCGTCGAGCTGGTGGTCGGTGAGGCGGTGCAGGGCGCCGGTGGTGACGATCAGCTGGGGAGGGTTGCCGGGCATCCACCAGGCGTCCGGGTACTCCTCCTCCAGGACCAGGAGGGGGCCGCGCGCGCCGGGGAGGCCGGCGGGCAGATCGGGGGCGCGTTCCCGCAGGTGGGCGCGGGCCTGGGCGTGGCGTCGGCGGGCCTCGACGAGCTGGCGGGCCAGCATCGCGGTCGTCCAGGCCGCGCCGCAGGCCAGCAGCAGCGTGAGGGCGGCGGCCCAGGGGGAGCCCGAGGAGAGGTCGTACGCCGCGGTCACCGCGGGCGGCGCCGGGGCGAACAGCTGGGCGCGGACGGTGCCGAAGACGGCCGCGGCGGCCAGCGCCAGCGCGGTCAGGCAGCACAGCAGGACGGTCGCGACCAGGCACTGCCACACCCAGAGCGCGACCACGGGTTCCCGCTCGGGCCACGCGGCCCGCGTCAGGGCACGCGGGACCGGTACGGCGGCGGTCAGGGCGACGGCGCTCAGCAGGAGCAGGCAGACGGTCATGCCACAGGCTCCGGATCCTCGGAAGGGACGGCTTCGGCTCTGGGTCGTGCTCGGCGGGCGGACGGTCGCGGCGAGAGCCACGACCGCGAGGATTGCGACCGGCGTGCCGCCGCGCACACCGCCCGCCGTCAGTATGACGGGGGCGGGCGGCGCGAGTCAGGCGTCAACGGCCACCAATCCGGGAGGGCGGCCGGACGCGCGCGGTCTCACCCGGCGACCACGCGTCCGGTCACCTCGCCGAGGCCCACCCGGGTCCCGGCCGGTCCCGGCGCCCACGCCGAGAGGGTCACCACGTCACCGTCCTCCAGGAACGTGCGCTTGCCGTCGGGGAGTTCCAGCGGGTCGCGGCCGTTCCAGGTCAGTTCCAGCAGGGAGCCGCGCTCCCGCTCGGCGGGGCCGCTGACGGTGCCGGAGCCGTAGAGGTCGCCGGTGCGCAGGCGGGCGCCGTTGACGGTCATGTGGGCCAGTTGCTGGGCGGCCGTCCAGTACATGGTGGAGAAGGGCGGCTCGGACACGACGTGACCGTTGACGGCGACGGAGATGCGCAGGTCGTAGCCGCCGGGTTCCTCGCCGGTGTCGTCGAGATAGGGCAGCAGGGCGTGCGTCCGCTCCGGCGGTGCCACCCGCGCCTCCTCCAGGGCGTCCAGCGGGGTGATCCAGGCCGACACCGAGGTGGCGAAGGACTTGCCGAGGAAGGGGCCGAGGGGCATGTACTCCCAGGCCTGGATGTCCCGCGCGGACCAGTCGTTCAGCAGGCACAGGCCGAAGACGTGCTCGCGGAAGTCGCCGAGCGGGACCGGGCGGCCCGGTTCGGAGGGCACACCGACCACGAAGCCGACCTCCGCCTCGATGTCCAGGCGCACGGAGGGTCCGAAGACGGGAGCGGGGTCGGTGGGTGCCTTGCGCTGCCCGGAGGGCCGTACGACGTCCGTGCCCGAGACGACGACCGTGCCGGAGCGGCCGTGGTAACCGATCGGCAGATGCTTCCAGTTGGGGGTGAGGGAGTCCTCGGCGTCGGGGCGGAAGATGCGGCCGACGTTCCGGGCGTGGTTCTCGGAGGCGTAGAAGTCGACGTAGTCCGCGACCTCGAAGGGCAGGTGCAGGGTCACCGAGGACAGCGGGTGGAACAGGGGCTCGACGACCTCGCGGTGGGAGGGCACCGTCACCCACGCCGTCAGCGCGCGCCGGACGTCCGACCATGCGGTGCGGCCCGCGGCCAGCAGCGGGTTGAGGGTCGGCCGGGCGAGCAGGGAGGCGTACGGCGAGCCGAGCGCCCGGGCCGCCGCACCGGCGTCCAGCACGTGGTCGCCGAGGCGGACGCCCACCGTCCGCTCCTGGGAGCCGGGACGGGAGAACACGCCGTACGGAAGGTTGTGCGGACCGAAGGGGTCGCCCTCGGGGACATCGAAGGGGGGCATCGGGTGCTGCCTCGCTTTCGTGCTCGCCGTGTGCGCGGGTGCGCGGTGCGCCGTACGCCACGTGATCCGTGGCCGGGCCACACGTTACGTGCGCCACCCCGCTCTTGGGCAGAGCACGGCGACCGCGGCGGGGCGTGGCGGGCGAGACGGCCGGTGGGGGTTCGCGTACCGCCGAGCGGAGACGGGCACGCGCGGAGACGGGGCACCCACGGAGACGGGGCACCCACGGAGACGGGCACCGGCGGAGATTGGCACGCGCGGAGACGGGCAGTCGCGCTCCGCTTCCGCTCGTGTGCGGGAGGTCGCCACAGGCCGGTCCGCATTCTTGACGGAGCGGTGCGAACCGGGTGACTCTGGGCGGGTGCCGGAAGGTCTCGGGGAGGGGGCGTTCCGTTGGCACACAGGGGGGCGAATGGCCATGCGGGAGGGGGCCCGCCCGGGTTCGGCGCGGCCGGGATCACAGCCGGGACGGCTGGAAGAGACCATGCGCCGCAGACTCGGCCGGGAATGCGTGTACGTGCCGTCGTGCCGGTACGGGCTGTACGTGGCGCTGCGTCACTGGTGCCCGCCCGGAGGCAGGGTGCTGATGTCGCCGGTCAACGATGACGTCATCTTCTTCGTCGTGCTCGCCGCGGGACTGCGGCCGGTGCAGGCGCCGGTGAACCCGCTGGACGCGTCCATCGACGTCGACGCGGTGCCCGGCGAGGTGTGGGGTTCGCTCTCCGCCGTCCTCACGACCAACCTGTACGGCAACCCCGACCCGGCGCCCGAATTGCGGCGCAGATGCGACGCGTTGGGCATTCCGCTGTTCGAGGACGTGGCGCACGCCATCGGCAGTGACATCGGCGGGCGGTCCGTCGGGGCCTGGGGCGATGCCTCGGTCTTCAGCCTGTCCAAGCACGTCGGCGCCCAGGCCGGGGGCATGCTGGCCGTCGCCGATCCGGGCCTGCGGGAAACCCTCGCCAAGTCCTGTGAGGACCTGCTCCTGCCGCGGCGGGCGGCGTCCGAGGCCGCGTACGCGGTGCGGCCCTATGCGGAGGCCGCCGTGCGGGCGCTGGGGCTGCGGCGCGCCGCCTGGGCGACGGTGCGGCTGCTGGGGCTGATGGAGCGCGAGGAGATCCGGATGCCGCTGCGTCCCCGGGAGCTGGCCCGGGCGGGCGCCACGGCGCCGGATCTGGGAGCGTACGACCCCTGGGTGCGGGTGGACATGCACGACTACCGGCTGCGCTCCGGTCCGCTGCGGCTGGCCCGCATCGGCCGCAGGCTCGACCGGCTGGACGAGGTGCTCGCGGCGTGCCGGGCGGGGACGGAGCTGCTGCTGTCGACGTCCTGGGCGCCGCCCGCCTCGGGGGCCGCGCCCAGGCCGCACGGGCATCCTGATCACGGGCAGCCGGACCGGAGGCATCCGGTTCGCGCGCACCCGGACCGGGCACATCGGGACCGGGCACATCCGGACCGCGTGCACCCGGATCGCGTGCACCCGGATCGCGCGCAGCCGGACCGGGCGCAGCCGTTGTTCCGGGTGCCGTTGCTGGTGGCCGACCGGGACGCGGCGATCGCGGCACTGGCCCGGCGGGGCATCGTCGTCGGCTACCTCTACGACCCGCCCCTGGACGACTACGCGGGCGCGGACTTCACCGACGTGTCGCCCGCCCCCGAGGGGGCGCGCTGGTTCGCCCGGCACGCGCTGCCCGTCGATCCGCTGCGCGCCCGCGAGGTCGCCGTCGTGCTGGAGGAGTGCGGGGCACGGCCCGCCGAGCCACCGCGCGGACGAGGTTCGGCGCGTGGCTGAGACGCGGGTGCACGAGCCCGCCACGGCTCCCGCCGACGGCGGCCCGAAGGCGCCCGGCGGCGGGCCCGCCGCCGACTCGCTGTTCAAGAACGCCTACTTCCTCATGCTCAGCACCGGCGTGTCCGCGGTGCTCGGGCTGGGGTTCTGGCTCGTGGCCGCGCGCTACTACTCGGAGGAGGCCGTCGGGCAGGGCTCGGCCGCCATCGCCGCGATGCGGCTCCTCGCCAGCATCACGGCGACCACGCTGATCGGCGCGGTCGTCCGCTTCGTGCCGCGCGCGGGCCGGGCCACCGCGTCCCTGGTGTGGCGTACGTACGCGGCCAGTTCGGTGGTCGTCACCCTCGCCGCCCTGGTCTTCCTGCTCACGCTGGACCTGTGGGGGGCGTCGTACGCGCCGCTGGGCACCCCCGCGGCGGGCGCGCTGTTCGTGGCGGCGTGCGCGGCGTGGGCGCTGCTCACCCTCCAGGACGGGGTGCTGACCGGGCTGCGCAAGGCCGAGTGGGTGCCGGCCGGCAACGCGGTCTTCTCGGTCGGGAAACTGGTCCTGCTGGCCCTCTTCGCCGGCACCCTGCCGGTGCTGGGCGTCTTCGTCTCCTGGGCCGTGGCGATCGCCTTCTCCACACTGCCGCTCGGCTGGCTCGTCTTCCGCCGGCTCATTCCCCGCCAGGCCGCCGCCGACCGCGATCTGGAGCCGCCCGGCATCCGGGAGATGGGCCGCTTCCTGGCCGGGGACTCGCTGGGCGCGCTGTTCAGCCTGGCGATGATCAACCTGCTGCCGGTGATGGTCGCCGTGCGCTTCAGCGCGGCGGAGAACGGCTACTTCTACGTGGCGTACACCGTCGGCGGGACGATGGAGTTCATGGCCATCAACATGGCCTCCTCGCTCACCGCCCACGCCTCGCACGACCCGCGCCATCTGGCCGACGGAGTCCGCGGGGCGCTGCGCCGCATGACGCTGCTGCTGGTGCCGGTGGTGCTGGTGCTGGTGGTCTTCGCCCCGCGGATCCTCGCGCCCTTCGACGCGGACTACGCCGAGCACGGCTCCGCGGTGCTGCGGCTGCTCGCCCTCGGCGCGCTGCCGCGCGTCGCCGTCGAGCTGTACATCGGGGTGCTGCGGGTCCAGGGCCGTACCGGCGTGCTGGCCGTCGTCCAGGGCGCCATGTGCGTCCTCGTCCTGGGCGGCGCGGCCGTGCTGTTCACCCCGGCCGGGATCGCGGGCGCCGGCTGGGCGGTGCTGCTGGGCATGACGGTGGTCGCCGCGGGCTGCGTCCCCGGCCTGCGCGGCGCCCTGCGCGGCAACGAAGGCGGCGGGCCCGGGCGCCTCCCGCGCCGCCGGAAGCAGGCCGCCGGCACCCCCGCCGCCCCCGCCTACGGCACCCGCTGGGCCCGGTTGAACGCCACCGCCGGGTACGGCACGAACTGGGCCCGGCGGGCGGCGTACGAGCACAAGGGCGCCGACGAGGACACGGCCACCTTGTTCATCGGCCGTCCCGGGTACGAACGCGAGGCGCTTCAGGCGGACACGCTGGCCCTGATCGTCCGGCCGCACCAGCCCGACGCCCGCGCCCACACCGAAACCGAGAACGACACCGACACCGACACCAAGAACGACACCGACACCGACACCGGTACCGACACCGACACCAAGGGCGACACCTGGACGGAGGGTCCCGGCAGACCGCCCCCGGCCGGGAGGGGCGGGCACGCCGACCCCCGGGTGCGGTGGCTCACGGCTGCCCTGTGGTGCGTGCTCGGTCTCGCCACCGCGGTCTTCTGGGCGGCTCTGCGCGGCCTGCCCTGGCTCGACCGCGCGCCACGGCGTTCCGGGACCGGGCCGACCGGGCGCCAGCTGCTGGAGGGACTGCCGCCTTCGGCGCTCGTCGCGGGCGGTGTGCTGCTCGTGGTGTTCGTGGCGTCGGTGACGCTGCGCGCCGCGCGCGACGCGTGGCTGCCAGGGGCGGCGCTGGGCTCCGTACTGATCGCCCTGTACGCCGCGCCCGTGGCGCTCGGCTGGGAGCCGGGGCCGGTGGGCGGGCCGGGGTACGCGCCGGTGGCCGGGTTCCTGGCGGAGGTGGTGGGGCTCGACAGCTCTGAGCCGCTGCTGCGGTGGGCTCCGGTGGTCGCGCAACCGCTGTGCCTCGCACCTCTGGGGCTGCTGCTCGCCCGGGCGGCCGGGCGGCTGACCTGGCCGGGGCTGTGGGGGGTGCTGTACGTCGTCGCGCTGGGCGGCTGGGCGGGACGGGACGCGCTCGCGCCGGTCGCCGTGCCGCTGCTCGCCCTGCTCGCCGTACTCCTCCCGCTCGCCCGCGCGGTGCCGGCGCCGGGGCGTCCGCGCCCCGGAGACCCGGACGGCTGAACGGGCCATCGACGGAGCCCGTCCCGCCGCTGGCGCGGACCTGGCCGGGGAGCCGGGCCCCGGGTCAGGAAGCGGGTGTCAGCGGGTCGGCACCGGCTGGTGGAAGTACCCGTCCTTCCCCGCCTCCCGGTAGCCCTCCAGGCCCGGACCGTCGTCGACGGTCAGATCGCACACGGCCTCCTCGGACGTCGGCCGGTTCCAGTGCACCAGGGCCTTCACCGCGGGCAACTCCCTCACCGCGGCGGGGATCCGCTCGTACCAGTCGCGCTGGCGCCCCGGGTCCTCGGCGTCGGGCGCGGTGGCGAACTCCGCCAGCATCACCGGCTTGTCGTCGCTGATGTTCGCCCGCAGCCATCGGTAGCTGGGCCGCTGGCTGCGCAGGAAGTCCTTCCAGTCGGTGGTGCCGTGGCACTGGTAGTAGTTGTACTGGTCCATGGCGATCCAGTCGACGTACGCGTCCCCGGGGTAGAGCGCCTTCATCTCGTCGGCGCTGCCCAGGTAGCCGGACACGGTCCACACCCATACGACGTTGTCGGCGCCCAGCTCCCGGAAGCGGTCGCGCAGATGGCGGTAGGCCGCCACGAACTCCTCCGGGGTGCCGGCGCCTTCCCCGACGCGGGCGTCGGTCTCCTGGTCGAAGGAGAGGAAGACGCGTTTGCCGTACGCCTTGATGCGCCGGATCTGCGGATCGAGGATCTCCTCGTCGTACTTCCCCGAGGCGATGTTCTTCCAGCCGAGCTGGGTCTCCGCCCAGTTCTCGTGGTGCGGCTCGGTCCAGACGGTGGACTCCCAGGCCAGCATGAGCAGCCGGTCCTCGCCGAGCTCCTGCTCGTCGGGCGTGAGCAGCTGCCCGTCGAGCTCGGTGCCCGACATGTCGTGGTAGTTGTAGACGAGATCGAGCTTGCGGCCGATCCTCTTCTCGAAGCCGAGCACCGCGTCCTTGAGCGAGCCGTTCGCCGCGTACGGGACATAGGCCCCCCACCAGGCGCCGCACGGCGGCACCAGCGTGCCGGTGGGGGCGCAGGGCCCGCTGGGCAGCTCGCCGGAGGCGGCGTCGCGGGGCATGGCGTCCCCCGGGGCCCGGGAGTCCCCGGTGCGGGCGGCCCAGACGCCGAGCCCCGCGAGCAGCGCGGCCACCGCCACCAGGACGACGGCCGTACCGGCGCGCTTCCTTCGCCCCGCGCCCGGCACCCCGCGCGACTCGGACGGCCCGCCCCGCCGGTACCGCCCCCTCACGCGCCGCCCCCGTCGGCGGACCGGCGGGGCGCGCGCACCACCGCGCCGCGCCGCGCGGCGGGCAGCGGCAGCCCCGGCAGCGCCGCGGCGATCGTGGTGAAGACGGCGAGCGCGAGGAGGAAGGCGGTCGCCGAGAAGCCCTCCACCAGGAACAGCGAGGTGGCGGTGAGCACACCGAGCGAGAGGCTCACGGGCGCGGCGAGCGCGACGGCCTCCAGCCGGGCACCGGCGGCCAGCCCGCCCGGCTGCGGATACAGCACCGCGCAGCCCGGGCCGAACAGGGTGAACAGCAGCACCGGGATCCAACGCGGCGCGGCGGGGCCGGGTACGGCGGTGGCGGCCAGCGCGAGCCAGCCCGAGACCGCGATGAGGACTCTGAGCCGGGCCCGGGTAACCGAGGTGCCCCGGGCCCCGCCGGTCGGGCCGATGTGCTCGGACTCGGTGGTGTTCATGGGCTGGCCTGACTGACGTTCACGGTCACTTCGTCACCTCGGGGTCGTTCGTCGGATGGCCGGGCGGTACTCCAGGACGACGCCGTAGGGACGCGCCTCGACGGTGCGGAAGAGCGGCGAGGCGGACAGCTTCGCGCGCAGGGTCCGGAAGCCGCCGGCCGGCAGCAGGCCCTCTCCGGCGGTGTAGACGTCCTGGGTGCGGGTGAGGACGACGTAGGCGGTGGTGCCCGGCGGGATGCCGTCGGCGAGGTAACCGGCCGGGTCCTTCAGCATCCTCTCGTTCTCGGTCAGCTCCTGCTCGGCGAAGAACCAGTGTTCGAGACGGTCGTAGCGGTGGAGCGCCCGCGGGAAGGAACCGGTGGCGGCGAGGATCAGCGAGCCGTCGGGAGCGTTGTCGAGGGCCCGGGTGACCAGCGCGGTCTCCTCGGGCGGCGTGTAGTACATCTTCTCCTTGCCGTAGTACGACGGCAGGAAGCCGGCCAGCAGCATCAGCAGGACGGCCGGCCGGACGAACGCCGAGACCCCGCGCCACCGCACGCGGGCCCGGCTGCGGTGGCTGCCCGCGACGGCCGGTACCAGCGCGGCGGCGGCGAAGAAGGCCGCACCGGGCAGTCCGAACAGATAGACGCGGAAGAGCATCTCGCCGCCGTAGTCGTTCACGGCGAACAGCGGCACCGGGGCGACGGAGACCAGCAGCAGCGGCAGCGCGCCGCGGGTCAGCCGGCGCCGCAGTACGACGGCGGCCCCGGCGAGGGCGGCGACCGCGAGCACCATCAGCACGCCCGCGGTGCCCGCGAGTTCGGGGCCGGGGCCGGTGAGCTGCCCCGCGTAACCCGCCCGGGAGTTCCGGGTCAGCTCGCCGATCGACTCCCTGAGCGTGGAGAGCGTCTCGACGAACAGCGGCCGGCCCATGGTCAGGTCCCAGGTGAGCATCAGCAGCGCGGCGACGGCCAGCAGCCCGTGGTTGCGGTAGCGGCGGGTGAGGTTGAGCGCGAGCAGACAGACGCAGAGCATCACCGGGGTGAGCTGGTGGGTGGCGTTGACGGCGGCGATCAGCGGGGCGAGGATCACCACGCACAACGCCCGCTGCCGGGTCCCGGTGGGCGGTGGCACGGCGGCGGCCGCCGGGTCGAGGAAGGCGCGGTCGCGCAGCCGGCCGGCGGAACCGGGGCGCACGAAGTGCCGGAGCACCACCGCGATGACCGTCAGGTGCAGCAGGTACGCGAGTCCCTGCGGGGCGAAGTAGTCCTGGCCCACCCAGTTGGCGAGCTGGAAGATCCACACGGCGGTCCACACCAGCCGCCAGTCCTGGCAGAAGGTGCGGTAGATCAGGACGAGCACCGGCAGCGTGAGCAGGCCGAGGACGATCGGTGCCCAGTTGGCGTACACGGCGGCGGTCTCCACGCCGAAGGCGCGCACCAGGCCCGCGTTGAGCGTGAAGAAACCCGGCCACTGGTCGTAGGCGGACATGTTGCCCGACAGCGCGGCGCCCGGCCGCAGTGCACGGTTGGCGAGCAGGGTCTCGACGACGGCGTCGTGCTTGGAGGCCCACGGGTAGCGCACCGCCCCGTACAGCACCGCCGGGGGCGCCTTCAGCGCGAACAGCAGCGCGGCGCAGTGCGCGGCCGGCCACCAGGGGGCGGTGCCCGCGCGCCGCAGACTGAGGACGAAGCCGGCGGTGAGAACCAGCAGGGAGAGGTGATAGGCGGCGGGGAGCCGGTCCAGCAGGCCGTAGTCGCCCATGTCGCGGAAGCCGATGCGGGGCAGCGCGTACCCCCACAGGCCGGCCGCGATCAGCAGGACCGGCAGGCAGAGGCCGGGCGGCCGCCGCGGGAGCCACCGGCGTCCGCGGTCGTCGCCCGCGCTCCCCGCCGGGACGCCCGGACCGGCGGCGAGGTCAGGGGCGGGCAGCGCGCTGCTCTCGGCGCTCGGTACAGGCACATGACGCCGCACGCTGAGGCTCCCCTCCCCTGGGCCAAGTATAGGGATTAATCATGTTTTTCACGCTGAAAGTCGCCGTATGCGTGAGGATGGCGGGGGCGGTGGCGGTCTCGCCGGTCGCCCACCGCGCCCACCGCGCCCACCGCGCCCACCGCGCCCGCCGCGCTCGCCGTTCGCCTCACGATCAGCCGGCGAAGACGGGGCCGTGCAGCAGGGCACGGGCCCGGCGGTACCACCGCCAGCCGACCGTCGTCGGCCCGTCGCGGTACGGCGCGACGCGGGCGCCCTCGCCCGCCAGCCAGCTCTCGACGTCGGCGACGGTGTGGCCGCGGCGCACGATGAGGCGGGCGATGCGGTAGCGCTCGTCGCGGTCCGAGCTGAGAGCGTGCCGTACGGCGGTGGCCGTCTCGTATCCGGCGCGCGCCGACATGGCCCGCACCCGCGGGCTGTTGTAGCCGTGCGGATAGGCCAGGTGCCGGACCGGATGGCCGAGCGCGTCCTCCAGCACGGCCTTGGAGGCGCGCAGTTCGTATGCCAGCGCCTTCGGGGACAGCGTGTCGAGCTGGGCGTGCGTGACCGTGTGGCTGCCGATCTCCATGCCGTGGCGTTCCAGCTCCGCCACCCGGTCGAGGGTCATCATCGGCGCGGGCGGCAGCAGGCTGCGCCCGCCCGGGACGATGGCGCCGGTGGTGAGATACGCGGTGGCCGGCAGCCCGCGCGCGGCCAGCGCCTCGGCGGTGGGCCCGGGCAGGTCGGCGAAGCCGTCGTCGAAGGTCAGCGCCACGGGACGGGGCGGCAGGGGTGCCCGCCCGGTGAGGTGGTCGGCGATCGCTCCGATGGTGACGGGCGTGCGCCCGCTGCGGGCGATCGCGTCGAGGTGGGCGGCGAACTCCTTCGGGCGGACCGTGAACTCGGCGATCCAGGACGGCGGGTCGTCCATCACGGCGTGGTAGAGGAAGACGGGGATGGCGGCCCGGCCCCGGGCGCCGTGGCCCGCCGGCCCTCCGCCGCCGCCGTCCGCCGCCGGTGTCATCTCGCCTCCCGGGTGAGCGCGCGCAGGGCGTGCCGCGCCCGCAGATAGCCGACGGGGCCGTACAGCATCCCCCGGCGCTGGAGGCGGGAGAGGCGGTGCGGCCACGGGTGGGCGCGCGCGTCGTGCCCGCCCGGCGCACCGGCCGTGCCGCCCGCCCGGCGGGCCGCGCTCAGCGTACGGGCGCGGGCCAGGCCGCGGGGCAGCCGGGCGAGGAAGGCCGGCAGCAGCGCGGGGCGGTTGACCAGCAGCGCCGTGAGATAGGCGGTGAGGCCGGCGCCGTAGCCGTACGCCTGGGTCTCCAGGTCCCGCCACGTCTCCCGGTGGTGGTGCCACACCAGCGCCCGCGGGGTGTAGTGCAGCCGGTGCCCCTCGGCGAGGGCGCGGACGAAGCCGTACAGGTCGTCGCCGCCCCGGGCGCGGGTGCCCGCCCCGGTGGCCGGGT
The DNA here is from genome assembly GCF_040680575.1 of Streptomyces sp. NPDC052020. Taxonomy (NCBI): domain Bacteria; kingdom Bacillati; phylum Actinomycetota; class Actinomycetes; order Kitasatosporales; family Streptomycetaceae; genus Streptomyces; species Streptomyces sp. NPDC052020. The sequence goes on along the minus strand of NZ_JBFAWY010000019.1, from coordinate 48,648 downwards.
CGAAGCCGCCGACGCGGCGCAGCACCTCCGTACGGAAGGCCATGTTGGCGCCCGAGCCGAACCGGCCCGCGGTGAACGGGAACAGCGGGTCACCGGTCGGCGGCCGCTCCGGATCGTACGTGCGCGCGGTGAAGCCCTTGGCGAAGCCGCCGTGGCTCTCCAGCAGCACCTGGGCCGGGGTGCGCAGCCGCGCGGGCAGGATCAGCCCGGTGGCGCAGCCCAGGCGGGGGTCGGCGGCGAAGGGCGTGGTCAGCTCGGTGAGCCAGCGCGGGTCGGCGACCACGTCGTCGTCCGTGAAGGCGACCACCTCGCCCCGGACGGCCGCGAGTCCCCGGTTGTGCGCGGCCGCGAGGCCGGGGACGGGTTCACGCACGTACCGCACGCGCTCGCCGTACTCCCGCTCGACCAGCTCCCGGGTCTCCTCGGTCGCGGGCGCGTTGTCGACGACGACGATCTCGAAGCGCGGATGGTCCTGGGCCAGGAGCGAGTCCAGGGCGCGGGCGAGCTGTCCGGCACGCTCGCGGGTGGCGACGACGACGGCGGCGGAGGGCGGCTCGGGTGGCGCCGCCTCGCCCGCCGTACCGCCCATCCCCCCGGCCCCGGCCCCGCCCGCCGTACGGCCGGTCTCCTCGGCCCCGGCGGCGCCCTCCCGGCGCTCCGCGGCCCGCGCGAGCCCGGCGAGCACCTCCTGCGGATCGGTGCCCTCCGGCACCCGGCCGAGCAGCGTACCGACGGGCCTCCCACCCCTCCTGACCAAGACGAACACCTCACCGGCGGTCACCGGCGGACTGCCCGGCCCCGGTCTGAGGACGGCCTCCGCGCCGTCCGGTCCCAGGTCCAGCTCGGCGACCTGCAAGGGCTCGATCCCCTGCACCAGCGCGATCTCCTGCCGCACCCGCGTGCCACGGGACACGCGCCTTCCCCCCTCGCTCATGCGCCCGCCGCCTCCTTTGCGGCCCTGGGCCGTCCGCCGCCGCTCACGCGCCTCTCCTTCGGCCGTGGGCCCCCTGCGGCCCTGGATTCGGGCCCTTTCGGCCCTGCACCGTCCGTTCCGGCCATGCGTGCGTCCCCCCTCCGTCACCCCTCCGTCGTCACGCCTCCGGCACCCCTGAACGACCCCTGAGCACCCCGGAGGCCGGTCCCGTGCCGGTCCGGCGCCGCCCCTCCCCGGTGTCACGACCGGCGCAGCCGTGCCGCGCCCTTCAGCGAGCGTGCCGCCAGGGAGGCCAGCCGCGGCCTGCCCCGGACGAAACCCTGCGCCCGGCGGGCCGGTTCGCGGCCCAGCCAGTGCAGCGCGGCACCCGTGCCCGGGCGGGTCACCGCGCCTTCGTACACGGGCAGTTCGCCCGTCTTCAGCGATTCCTTGTACTCGGCCCGTCCCCGCCCCAGGTCGAGCAGGCCGATGCCCCGCGCCGCGGCGGCCTCGGCCATCCGCAGATGCAGCACCAGCCCCGGCGAGTACTTCGCGAACCGCGGGTCGTAGGCCGGGAACCAGCAGGCCAGCACGGACGCCGAGCACAACCCGAAGTGGGCCGCGACCGGCCGCCCGCCGGCGTAGAGCACGGACAGCGCGCCGCTGCACTGCGGTGCCCGTGTCCCGGCGAGCCGCCCGACGAGCCGGGTGATCCATTCCCGGGCGAACCGGTCCCGGCGGCCCGTACGGCGGTACTGCGCCGACTTCCACGCCATGAGCGCGCGCAGCGCCGCCGGGTCGCGCTCATCGAAGACGAACCGGACGTCCCCGACCTGGCGGCCGAGCCGGCGCTCCTTGGCGAGCGTGCTCTTGAGGAACTTCGGCGCGTGGCTGCGCAGACCGGACTCGTAGGTCTCGTACCCCTGGTCCACGTCGATGACGTAGGCGGGGTGCTCCTCGGCGGCGTACGGCGCGAACAGGCCCTGCCCCGCCTGGAGGTTGTCGAAGACGAAGCTGGACAGCGAGCAGGCCCGCAGCAGTTCGCGGGAGTCCATCCGCAGGCCCTGGCGCAGCACCGCGCCCTGGCAGTCGGACACGCCGAGCCCGATCGCCCGGCCCTGGCCGAACGGCCCCCGCTCGTGCGGCAGGAAACCGGCCGCCTCACCGCCCTCGTAGACCACCGCCACCCGTGCCCGGGGCCGTACGAGTCCCACGGCGTCGGTGAACTCCGGCTCCATGAACGGGTTCCGCGGTGCCGGGGTCTTCGCGCGCAGTTCCCGCCAGTGTTCCCGTTCCCCCTCGCCCAGCTCCTGTGGCCTCAGCACACGAACGCGTCCACTGCTCAACCTGACCCCCCGATCAAGTCCCCCCTGGACACAAGGGACGGTACCGTCGAGCCCGCCCGGACGGTAGGTAGCGGAAGATGTTGTTGCCAACCGGTGCAGAGGCCCTCAACGGTGCGCAGCCGGTGATGCGTCAGCTTTCGGACACGCGGTTCCCTCCCTCCGGGGGTCCGGGGCCGCGTTCCGCCGTACGGCGGGTGCGGCCCGCCCGGCAGCCGGACGACCCAACGCACGCCGCCCGAGGGCCTGTCGGGGCGCGTCGCGGATCGGCCGGTTCGACGGTGAAACGACGGGGCGGGTTGTCCGTATTCTCTGATCATGGACCGCTCTGCATATGCACTCATCGCCACTGACCTGGACGGAACGCTGTTGCGCGGCGACGACACCGTCTCCGACCGGTCGCGCGCGGCCCTCGCGCGGGTGGCCGAGGCCGGCGCCCGGCATCTGGTGGTCACGGGCCGCCCGGCGCCGAGGGTGCGGTCGCTGCTCGAGGACCTGGGGTGCACCGGGCTGGCGGTGTGCGGACAGGGGGCGCAGCTGTACGACGCCGGCGCCGGCCGCCTGCTGTGGTCGGTCACGCTGGACCGGGAGCTGGCCGAGACCGCGCTCGGCAAGATCGAGGCGGAGGTGGGGCAGGTCTACGCCGCCGTCGACCAGGACGGTGTCGACGGGCTCACCCTCATCGAGCCCGGGTACCTGATGCCGCACCCGACCCTGCCCGCGGTGCGGATCGACCGGCGCGACGAGCTGTGGTGCGCGCCCATCAGCAAGGTGCTGCTGCGCCATGCCGAGCTGTCCGACGACGAGCTGGCGGAGACCGCGCGCGCGGTGGTCGGCTCGCTGGCGACGGTCACCATGTCGGGGCCGGGCACCGTCGAGCTCCAGCCGTGCGGCATCACCAAGGCGACCGGGCTCGCGCTGGCCGCCGGGCGTCTCGGCCTGAGCCCGTGGCAGACCATCGCCTTCGGGGACATGCCCAACGACATCCCGATGTTCGACTGGGCGGCGCGCGGCGTCGCGATGGCCAACGCCCACCCCGACCTCAAGGCGGTCGCCGACGAGGTCACGGCGTCGAACGAGGACGACGGCATCGCCGTCGTCCTCGAACGACTGTTTTCGGCCAGCCCCGTTCGGTGACACTGTTCGGCGGTGCCCTTCGCCGGCGCCGTTCAGCGGCACGGTGCGGCGGGGCGGCCCGGCGGCGCGGACCGGGAGCGCGGTCCCGCGCCGGGGCCCCGCGGCGGATCAGTACGGTCCGAAGACGTTGTCGATCGAGCCGTACCGGTGGGCCGCGTAGTTGCAGGCGGCGGTGATGTTCGCGACCGGGTCGTACGGGTCCCACGAGGTGCCGGGCACGTGGTACGCCTGGAACGTCGGGTCGATGACCTGGAGCAGGCCCTTGGACGGGGTGCCCGCGGCGGCGTTGGAGTCCCAGTTGTTGATGGCGTACGGGTTGCCGGACGACTCGCGGATGACGTTGCGGTGGATGCCGTCGTACGTCCCCGGAATCCCCTGCTGCGCCATGATGTCGAGCGACTGCCGGATCCAGCCGTCGAGGTCGTTGGTGTAGGCGGAAGCCGCGGTGGTGGCCGCCGGCGCGGCGGCCGGGGTGGCCGCGGAGGCGCCGGTGGCGCCGACGAGCGGCAGGGCGAGTATGGCGGCGCCCGTGCCGGCGAGGGCCAGCTTGCGGGCGAGCCGGGCGGTGGTGGCGGGCCGGAGGTGACCGGTTGCGCGCATGACGTATTCCTCTCCTGCCGCCTGCGAGGTGAGCTGTCGGGTTCGGGCGGGAGGTGCCCGGCCATGGCCCTGACGGGCACGGCTTCACCCCAAGCCGCTCCGGTGTGGTGACCGGCGCGGCGACTTACCTGGGTCCCCCGCTCCTGCCGTGCGTGAGTTGGTCGAGTCGATGTGAGTGCGTCCGGGCGGCGGCAGGATTCGGCGTCCGCCCGACAGGCCGGGAAGGTATGCGAGGGAACATGTCCGAAACAAGTGCAGGAATCACCTATCGATCCTGTTGACCTTGGTCTGGGGTGTTTGCGGTACTTGATCCTTTGCGGGGGCGCAGACCCAACTGGCTTACGGGGCAAAGGGGAGGCGGCGGGCCCGGGGCGGCCGTGCGCCGGGAGTGACGCGTGAGCCAACTCACGAGAGACCGGAAGAGTGCCAAAACGGGCAATAGGGCCAACTAGCCCTCAAATGCCCAACCCTGGGGAGCGAGGCGGATGCCGGCCGGGGCTCGGCGGGTGACGAGTGTCCCGGGGCTCACCGGGAGGCGGAGTGGAAAGGCGGGGCGGGCGGGGGACGGAGGGAGATGGCGGACGGGGAACGGAGGGAGATGGGGAGGTGCGGAGGGGAGGTGGGTGCCGGATGGGTGACGTTCCCGGGGTGCCGGGCGTTGGTCGCGGTGGTGGGATCTTCCGGGCCGGCTCCGGCGCGCCGTGTCGGCTCAGGGGTGTCGGTTCATGTCTGCTCATATCGACTGATCAAAAGCATGCCGGTCATGATCCGATACCGACCATCCTGTAACGGTGGGCGCTAGCGGTGATCGAAACGTGACCGGATACGCTGACTTGAGTGATGGCAGCGACCTATCGACAAACCGTGTAAGCGCCAGTAGACACCAGCAGACAGGAGACCCCTCGTGACCGTCGTCGGGCCGTTCGGGCTGAGCGTGCGGGACCAGGCACTGGAAGCCGATGTCCAGGCCGGACTGGCGGCTGTCGAGGAAGGGTTGCTCGAGGCAACCAAAAGCGAAGTGCCGTTCATCACAGAGGCCGCCCAGCACCTGGTGCGGGCGGGCGGGAAGCGCTTCCGTCCGCTGCTGGTGATGCTCGCGGCCCGGTTCGGCGACCCGTACGCCCCGGGCATCGTGCCCTCGGCCGTCGTCGTCGAGCTGACCCACCTGGCGACGCTGTACCACGACGACGTGATGGACGAGGCCGCGGTGCGGCGCGGGGTCGCCAGCGCCAACACCCGCTGGGGCAACTCGGTGGCGGTCCTCACCGGCGACTTCCTGTTCGCGCGGGCCTCGCAGATCCTCGCCGACCTCGGCCCGGAGGCGGTCCGCGTCCAGGCCCTGGCGTTCGAGCGGCTGGTCACCGGGCAGATCCTGGAGACGGCCGGACCGCAGGACGGGCGGGACCCGGTCGACCACTACCTCGATGTCCTCGGCGGCAAGACGGGGTCGCTGGTGGCCGTCTCGTGCCGGTTCGGCGCGATGATGTCCGGGGCCGACGAGACGCACGTGGACGTGCTCACCCAGTACGGGGAGCGGCTCGGCGTCGCCTTCCAGCTCGCGGACGACGTACTGGACATCGCCTCCGACTCCCACGAGTCGGGCAAGACGCCGGGGACGGACCTGCGCGAGGGCATCGCCACCCTGCCCGTACTCCGTCTGCGGGAGCGGGCGGCCCGGCTGGGGCTGGCCGAGGACCGCGCCCTGTGCGAGCTGCTCGAATCCGACCTGTCCGACGACGAGCGCCACGCGGAGGCGCTGCGCCTGCTGCGCGCCCACCCGGCGCTGGAGCAGGCCCGCCGGGACACCGTGCGCTACGCCGAGGACGCGCGCTCCGCGCTGGCCCCGCTGCCGGAGTGCGAGGCGAAGGCGGCCCTGGTGGAGCTGTGCGACGCGGTGGTGCACCGGGCCGGATAGCCGGGGCCCGGACCGTCGGGGCCTGGGGCCCGGACAGCCGGGGCGCGCGCCCCGGGGCCGGTCGCGGGCGGCGCGTCCCCTACTGGACGGGGGTGTCGTCGTCCCCTCGTGTCATACCGCAGCAGTAGGCGGAGTTGAGTCCGCAGTCTGACGAATCCGCCTGTCCGATTTGGTCAGATGGGGATCGCGGACATCACCACTCCTCACCGATTCGGGTGAGAATGGCGGCTCACGGTGAGACCGGTGCGAGGACGCACGACGCTGAGGACACGACCCGGCCAGCCGCCGCCGACCACGGAGGTAGGGCACACATGGCACCGTACGCATCCGACGACAGCACGACCGCGGCCGAGGGCCGGGAACCGGGGACCCGGCGGCGCAGGGCCGCGCGGTACGTCGTCCCCGTCGCGGTGACAGGGGTCGCGGCGGCGACGATCGGGCTGGTCCCGGCGCTCGCCGACGCCGGCGATCCCGATCTCCCGGACATCACGGCGCAGCAGCTCATCGAGAAGATCGCGACGTCGGACGTGCAGCGGCTGTCCGGCACGGTGAAGATCAGTACGGACCTCGGCCTGCCGGACCTGGGCGGCCTCGTGGACGGGATGGCGGGCGGGCTGGCGGGCGGCATGGCCTCCGGCTCCCCGGGGCAGGACGACGGCGGCTCCGCCGCGGACCCGTCGGCCAGGCTCACGGAGCTGGTGTCCGGCACGCACACCCTGCGGGTCGCGGCCGACGGCCCGGACCGGCAGAAGCTGTCGCTGCTGGAGAACGCGGCCGAGTACAGCCTGATCCACGACGGCGAGGACGTCTGGGGCTACGACAGCGCGTCGAACGAGGTCTACCACGCCACCGTCCCCGGCTCCGCCGGCGAGCGGACGAAGGAGCGCCGGCAGATGCCGGCCACCCCGCGGGAACTCACCGAGGAGGCGCTGAAGGCGGTCGACGACACCACGTCGGTGACGGTCGACGGCACCGCGCAGGTCGCCGGCCGGGACGCCTACAAGCTGCTGATCAAGCCCCGGCAGGAGGGCTCCACGATCGGGGCGGTCAGTGTCGCCGTGGACGCGAAGACCGGGCTGCCGCTGAAGTTCACCCTCACCCCGGCCGGTGGCGGTGCCGCCGTCGTGGACGCGGGCTTCACCCAGGTCAGCTTCGCCAAGCCGCCCGCCTCGACCTTCGACTTCACCCCGCCCGAGGGCGCGAAGATCACCGAGGACGGCGGCACGGACCGGGCGCCCGAGACCGGACGGAAGACGGAGGGGGACCGCGCCGGGGAGCGCGGCGGCATCGAGGTCATCGGCGAGGGCTGGAACACGATCGCCGCCTTCGACACGGGCGGGCAGGGCCTGCCGGCCGCCACGGGGGGCGGCGGCCTCGGTGACCTCGGTGACGTCGGCGGCTTCCTCGGCTCCTTCGGCGACGAGGTCTCCGGGAGCTTCGGCTCCGGCACGGTGTTCAGCACCCGGCTCGTCAACGCCCTGGTCACCGAGGACGGCAAGGTCTACGCCGGCACCGTCACCAAGGAGGCACTGGTGAAGGCGGCCGACGCGCGGAAGTGAGCCGCGCCGGCGGCCACATCCGGCAGCGCCGGCGGACGCAACCGGGAGAGAACGAGGGAGCCGATGGCCGAACCGCCCGCCACCGAACCGGACCGGGCACGGGACCGGGCTCGCGATCGGGTGCCGGACCCGGGCCGGGAGCGGACGCCGGATCAGGCACGGGACCGGGCTCGCGATCGGGTGCCGGGCCCCGGCCGGGAGCGGACGCCGGATCAGGCACCGGGTCGGACGCCGGACCGGACACCGGCCCCGTCACCGGATCGCACCGATCCCGGCGGAGCGGTCATCGTCACCCGTGCGCTGACCAAGCGTTACCGCGGCGGCCAGCTCGCCGTGGACGGTCTGGACCTGACCGTCCCGGCGGGCAGCGTCTTCGGCTTCCTCGGCCCCAACGGATCCGGCAAGACCACCACCATCCGCATGCTGATGGGGCTGATCGAGCCGACCTCGGGCACCACCCGGGTGCTGGACCGGCCCATGCCGCAGGCGGCCCGGGCCGTACTGCCGCAGGTCGGGGCGCTCATCGAGGGCCCGGCCCTGTACGGCTTCCTGTCCGGGCGCGACAACCTGCTGCGGTACGACGCCGCCGACCCGACGGCCGATCCCCGCACCCGGCGCCACCGCGTCGCCGCCGCGCTCGACCGCGTCGGCCTCACGGCCGCGGCGGGCAAGAAGGCGAAGGCGTACTCCCTCGGCATGAAGCAGCGCCTCGGACTGGCGGCGGCGCTGCTCCGGCCCCGCCGGCTGCTGGTGCTGGACGAGCCGACCAACGGGCTCGACCCGCAGGGCATGCGGGAGATCCGCGCCCTCGTACGGGAGCTGGCCGGCGACGGCACGACCGTCTTCCTCTCCTCCCACCTGCTGGACGAGATCGAGCAGGTGTGCACGCACGCCGCGGTGATGGCGCGGGGCCGCCTGATCGTCCAGGGCGCGGTCGCCGACCTGGCGGCGGGACTGCGCGGCCGGCTGGCGGTGACGACGCCGGACACCGGTGCGGCGGCCCGGGTGCTGAAGGAGCGGGGGGCGGCGGACGTGGCCGTCACCGGGGACCGGGTCACGGCCGAGCCGCCCGGCGGCGACCTCGCGGACGTCAACGCGGCGCTGGTCGCGGCGGGCGTCCGGGTCCGCGGCTTCGGGCTGGAACGGGCCTCCCTGGAGGACGCGTTCGTGGCGCTGACGGGGGAGGGGTTCGATGTCGCGGGCTGAGACCGACGGCGCAGCCGGGGCGGCGGCCGCGAGGGGCGCCGGGACCGCGGACGCCACCGGAACGGCCCGGGGCCGCCCCGGGCCGCGTCCGCCGTGGGCCCTCGGACTGCTCGGACTGCTGGGCAGCGAGCTGCGGACCACCTTCCGGCGCTGGCGCACCCTCGCGTTGCTGGGCGTGCTGGCCGCCGTACCGATCCTGGTCGGAATCGCCGTCAGGATCGAGACGAGCGACGGCTCGCCGGCCGGCGGCGGGGGCGGGCAGGGACCGGCGTTCATCTCGCAGGTCACCAACAACGGCCTGTTCCTGGTCTTCACCGCGCTGGCCGCCACGCTCCCGTTCTTCCTGCCGATGGCCGTCGGGGTCGTCGCGGGCGACGCGATCGCCGGCGAGGCGAACGCCGGCACCCTGCGCTACCTGCTGGTCGCCCCGGCCGGCCGCACCCGCCTGCTGCTCACCAAGTACGCCGCCGTGCTGGCCTTCTGCCTGGCGGCCACCCTGGTGGTCGCCGTCTCGGCGCTCGCGGTCGGGGCGCTGCTGTTCCCGCTCGGCGACCTGACGACCATCTCGGGGACACGGATCGGCTTGACCGAGGGCATGGGGCGGGCCCTGCTGATCGCCCTGACCGTCGCCGCGTCACTGATCGGCGTGGCGGCCCTCGGCCTGTTCGTCTCCACGCTGACGGGCAGCGGGATCGCGGCCATGGCGGCCACCGTCGGGCTGGTGATCACGGTCCAGATCCTCGACCAGATCCCCCAACTGCACGCGGTACGGACGTACTTCTTCTCCCACTACTGGATGTCCTTCGCCGATCTGATGCGCGAGCCCGTCTACTGGGACGACCTGGTGGCGAACCTCGGCCTCCAGGTCCTCTACGCGGCGGTGTTCGGATCGGCGGCCTGGGCGCGGTTCACGGCGAAGGACATCATGGCGTAGGGGTCCCCGGCGGACTCGGCGAACCCGGAGGGCCGGGGGTGGGGGGGGGCTCAGTCCGTCTCGTAGGGGAAGCGTGCGAGCGGCGCCCGCTGGGCGAAGAAGGTCTTGGCGCGGGCCAGGGCCCCGGTGTCCCGCAGGACGTCACCGGGCCTGCTGCCGTTGCCGAGCAGGACGCCGCCGAAACGCATTCCCATGTACGCCGCGGAGTTGCGGAGGGTGCCGACCAGCGGGTCGGCGACCACCTGCTCCTCGTGCGCGAGCGCGGTGACGCCCCAGAGGGTGCGCCCGGCCATCGTCGCCTTGAAGTCCAGGCCGGGGGTGCGCAGCCAGCCCGACCAGTAGTCGAGGTAGCGCTTGGTGTGGGCGGACACCGAGTACCAGTACAGCGGTGAGGCGATCACGACGTCCGTGGCGGCGAGCGTGGCGTCGAGCAGCAGAGCGGCGGCGCCCTCCCGGGGGCGGACGTGGTCGCTGTCGTGACGCAGATCCTCGAAGTCGGGCAGCGGGTGCTCGGAGAGGCTGATCCACTGCTGCTCGGTGCCCTCGGGCAACTGTTCCGCGGCGCGGCGGGCCAGCAGTTCGGTGTTGCCGTCCGCGCGGCTGCTGCCGAGCAGGAAGAGGAAGCGACGGCTCATGGTGATCCCCCCAGCAGGTCGTACGACCGGCACGAGATTTCAATTCCCCTGCATCATATGCATGTGCATGCATATCGCCAAGGGGTTCGTCTCTCCGCCGGGCCGACGGGGGCCCCGGGGACTCCGGCCGGGACGTCGACGTCCGTTTTCCGCCGGTCCTCGGGAGGTCCGGTGGTCACTGTGAAGCGCATGACCACCGCACACACCAGCCCCGTCCCGGCACACCTGCCGCCGTCCGCCGCCATCGAGCCGGGCATCCTCTACTTCGGGACTCCGGTCGTCCTGCTCGCCACGGCCAATGAGGACGGCACGCCCAACCTCGCCCCCATGTCGTCCGCGTTCTGGCTGGGGTGGCGGGGCGTTCTGGGACTCGGAGCCGCTTCCCAGACCGCCCGGAACCTGCTGCGCACCCGTGAGTGCGTCCTCAACCTGCCCTCCGACTCGCTCGCTCCCGCCGTCGACCGGCTGGCGCTGACCACCGGCTCCGATCCGGTGCCGCCGCGCAAGCACGCACGCGGGTACCGGCACGTGGCGGACAAGTTCGAGCGGGCGGGGCTGACCCCGGTGCCGTCCGAGACGGTCGAGCCGCCCCGCGCGGGGGAGTGCCCGGTCGCGCTGGAGGCCGTGGTGGAGGCGGTCCACCCGATCGGCGAGGACGACGAGGCGCTGCGCGGCAAGATCCTCACCTTCGAGGTGCGGGTGCAGCGGGTCCATGTGCACGAGGCCATCCGTGCCGAGGGCGCGGCGGACCGGATCGACCCGGACCGGTGGCGGCCGCTCATCATGAGCTTCCAGCACTTCTACGGCCTGGGCCCCCGCGTCCACCCCTCCACCCTCGCGTCCATCCCGGAGCGGCTGTACCGCGGCCCGGACACCGACCGGGCCCGGCAGGTCCCACGCCGGGCCTGACGCCACGTCTGCACCGGGTCTCACGGGGCATACGCACGCTGTCCGGCGAGGGACGGGAGGAACGGGCCGGTGGACGTGGCACCATGCGGGGCGAGGTCTCTGGGACGAGCCTGTGACGGCGTGGTGACGTGAGAAGGGCGCGCGAGCGGAGAGACTCGACAGTGGGGATACGACAACTCTCCACGGATCTTTACGGTGCGCAGCCGAACGCACCCGGCGCTCAACCGCCGACGCCCGAGTGAGGGGACGATGGCTCGACTCAGCCGCGACAGCAAGCGGAACCGCCCGGACACCGGCCCGGCGGCCGGCCCGCCCACGGCCCCGGTGGACGTCCGGGTGCCCGGCGCGGTGAGCGACACCGCCCCGGGGGCCCGGCCCGGCGCGGCGGCCGACGCCTCCGTCACCTCCGTCGCCTCCGTCGACGGGGTGCCGATCGCCGCGGCGCCCGGCCAGGAGGCCCAGCACGCCGTGCTGGCCCATCTCCACCGCGTCGCCCTCTCCACCGGCCGTCCGGTCCTCGCCACGGTCCACGACGACCGCATCGGCTACATCGTCCCGCTCCGCGTCGACCCGGACGGCTCCAGCCACTTCACCGCGGAACCGGTACGGACGGCTCCGCCACGGGAGGCGGCAGCGCCCTCCCCGGATCCCTCGACCGGGCCCTCGGGTCCGGCGGGGCCTCCGCCTCCCCCGCGGGGCGGCGCCGCGCCCACGCCGCGCCCCGCGGAGTCCGGGCCGCCCCCCGGGCCGGAGGCGTCCACATCCGACGGGCAGGCCCCGGCCTCCCCGCCCGCGTTCCCGCCCCCGGCGGGGGTGTTCGGACCGGCGGCGGGTGAGTTCGGACCGCCGACAGGAGAGTTCGGACCGCCGCCGCGGAGGGACGCCCTTCCCGGCGTCGCGGGAGCCGCCACCGCACCGGTGGCGCCGTTCGTTCCCGAGAGGCCGGAAGGCGCCAGGGACCCCAAGCCCGCGCCGGTCCGGGGGTTCGACGCCGTGGCCGAGGCCGTCCTCGGGGAGGATCCGCACACCACCCCCGGCGACGGCAGCGCCCCCGACCTCCTCGCCGAGCCCACGGCCCGCATCAACGAGGCCGTCAGGACGGGACGGACGGACGCCGCGGCGCTTCTCGCGGAGCAGACGGTGGCGCGGGCGTCGCGGACGCTGGGATCCGAGCACCCCGAGGTGCTCAGGCTGCGCGAGCTCACCGCGTACATCGCCTACCTGTCCGACGACCCGGTCCGCGCCCTGCGCGTCTCCCTCGACCTGGCCCGGATCCACCGCCGCGCGGGCGACGCGGAGGCCGCGTACGGCAGTCTCCACGGCGCGGTCACCGCCTGGCGCGCGGTACGCGACCCGCAGCGGGGGATGGAACTGGGGCACGACCTGATCGGCCTGTGGGCCGGGCTGGTCGCCGATGGGGGCCCGGCGGCCGAGGAGGCCGAGCGCCTGGAGTCGGCCCGCGCCCGCATGGGCCGCCTGACCGAGCGCGCCCGCGCCCGCCGACCGGAGCAGGACCCCGCTCGCCCGCCCGCGGAGACCGCCGCCCCGTTGGCCAGGTGATCAGGTGATCAGGTGATCCGGTTCCCCGGTCTCCCGGGGAGTCCGTTCTTGCCGGTCCCGGCCGGGGCCGGCTACGGCCTGGCGTCCAGCGGCTCCGGCTCCGGTTCGGCGGGTCCCGAGGCGCCCGGAGGCACGGTCCGCGCGCCGCCGCCCTTCGGCAGGGTGGCGCCGGTCCTGGTCGCCTCGGCCCTGAGCGCTCGCGCGGACCGGCGGGCGGTGCGCAGGGCGTCCCAGGTGAGCAGCGCGAGCGCCAGCCACACCAGCGCGAACCCGGCCCAGCGCTCGGGCGGCATGGCCTCGTGGAAGTAGAGGATGCCGAGCAGGAACTGGAAGACCGGGGCCAGGTACTGGAGCAGGCCCAGCGTCGACAGCGGCACGCGGATCGCCGCCGCGCCGAAGCAGACGAGGGGGACCGCGGTCACCAGGCCGGTCGCGGCGAGCAGCGCCGCGTGGCCGGCGCCCTCGGAGGTGAAGGTCGAGTCTCCCCGCGCGGAGAGCCACAGCAGGTAGCCGAGGGCGGGCAGGAACTGGACCGCGGTCTCGGCGGCCAGCGACTCGACGCCGCCGAGGTTGACCTTCTTCTTCACCAGGCCGTACGTGGCGAAGGAGAGGGCGAGGACGAGCGAGATCCACGGCGGGCGGCCGTAGCCGACGGTCAGGACCACCACGGCGGCGAAGCCGACACCGACCGCGACCCACTGCGCGGGACGCAGCCGCTCCTTCAGCAGCAGCACGCCCATGGCGATGGTGACCAGGGGGTTGATGAAGTAACCGAGCGACGCCTCGACGACGTGGCCGCTGTTCACGGCCCAGATGTAAACGCCCCAGTTGACCGTGATGACGGCGGCGGCCACCGTGATGAGCGCCAGCTTGCGCGGCTGCCGCAGCAGCTCGCCGGCCCACGCCCAGCGCCGTACGAACAGCAGCGCGACGGCGACGAGGGCGAGGGACCACACCATCCGGTGGGCGAGGATCTCCACCGCCCCGGCCGGTTTGAGCAGCGGCCAGAACAGCGGGACGAGCCCCCACATGCCATACGCCGCGAAGCCGTTCAGCAGACCTATGCGCTGCTCACCCCTGGACGTCCCGGCCACGGGTCCCTCCTTTGCGACGGTGTCGTGCTCGCCCGCACGAAGGTAGCGCCGGAGCGCCCCGTCTGTCATGTCCGTACCGCTATACGGTCATGACAGACGGGCGAGGAGGGGCTGCCGGGACGGACCCGCCCCGTCCGGGGCGGCGGGGCGGGGGAGGGCCGGGCCGTGCGGATCAGTTCCCGAGCGCGGCGGCGACGGCCTCGGCGAGCGGGGTGGTGGGGCGGCCGATCAGGCGGGACAGGTCGCCGGTGGGGACGACCAGTTCCCCCTTCTCGATGGAGGCGTCCACACCGGCCAGGATCCGGGCGAGCGGTTCGGGCAGCCCGGCACCGGTGAGGATGCCGGTGTACGCCTCGACGGAGACGGCCCGGTAGGTGATCTCCCGGCCGGTCCGCCGGCTCAGCTCGGCGGCGTACTCCGCGAAGCTCCACGCTTCGTCGCCGCCCAGCTCGTACGTCGCGTACTCGTGGCCCTCGCCGGTGAGGACGGCGACCGCGGCGGCGGCGTAGTCGGCGCGCGAGGCCGAGGAGACGCGGCCCTCGCCGGCGGCCTGCACGACGGCACCGTGCTCCAGGACCGGGCCGAGGTTCTCGGTGTAGTTCTCGTGGTACCAGCCGTTGCGCAGCACCGTGTACGGCACGCCGGAGCCCAGCAGGATCTCCTCGGTGGCGCGGTGGTCGTCGGCGAGCGCGGCCGTCAGGCTGCCGGGAGCGCTGGTGTAGGCGAGCAGGGCGACGCCGGCGTCCTTCGCCGCGTCGATGACGGCCTTGTGCTGTCCGGGCCGTCCCTTGTCGAACTCGTTGCCGGAGATCAGCAGCACCTTGTCCCCGGCCGAGAACAGGCCGTCGAAGGTCTCGGGGGCGTTGTAGTCGGCGACCGCGATCCGCACCCCGCGGGCGGCGAGGTCCGCGGCCTTGCCGGGCGAGCGGACGACGGCCGTGACCTGATCGGCCGGAACCTTCTCCAGCACCTGGCCGACGACGTGACGGCCGAGGTGTCCGGTGGCTCCGGTGACGACGATGCTCATGGTGGTGACTCCTTGGTGGGCTGGCTCTGACAGGCGTGGCACCCACCTTAGGGAGAGCGCTAACTGGAGGAAAGTACCCACTTTGAAGTAAGGTACCGGCATGCCCGTAAGCAAGCGGGGGCGGGACGGCCGTTCCGGCGCCCCTGACGCCTCTCACGCTCCCGGCGCCGCTCACGCCGTCGTCGCCGGCTCTGCCGGCGACGAGTCCCTGTGCCCGTACCGGCTCGTCCTGGAGCACGTCACCAGCCGCTGGGGCGTCCTGGTCCTCATCGCCCTGCTCGACCGCCCGTACCGCTTCAGCGAACTGCGCCGTGAGGTCGGCCGGCGCGGCCGGGAGGTCAGCGAGAAGATGCTGGCCCAGACCCTCCAGACCCTTCAGCGCGACGGCCTGGTCCACCGGGACGCCAAGCCGGTCATCCCGCCCCGTGTCGACTACTCCCTGACCGGTCTCGGCCGGGAGGCCGCCGAACAGGTGCGGGCGCTGGCCCGGTGGACTGAGCGGCGCATGACGGACGTGGAACGGGCCCGCCAGGCATACGACGAGGCCCGGGCGCTGGCGTCCCGGGCCTCGTGAGTCTTCGCCGGTCTCAGCCGACGACGGTCCAGGTGTCCCCGCCGGCCAGCAGCGCGGCCAGGTCGCCCTTGCCCGTCTGCTCGACGGCGGTGTCGAGCTGCTCCGCCATCAGCGTGTCGTACACCGGCCGCTCCACGGAGCGGAAGACACCGATCGGGGTGCGGTACAGGGTGTCCGGGTCGGCGAGGCGCGAGAGGGCGAAGGCGGTGGTCGGGGACGCGGCGTGGGCGTCGTGGACCAGGACGTCCGCCTCGTTCTCCGGCGTGACGGTGACCACCTCCAGATCGCCCGTCCGCCGGTCCCGTACGACGCCCTGGGAGCCGTCGGCGCCGAAGCGGATCGGCCGGCCGTGCTCCAGCCGGATCACCGCGTCCTCGGCCCGCTGCTTGTCCTTGAGGGCGTCGAAGGCGCCGTCGTTGAAGATGTTGCAGTTCTGGTAGATCTCGATCAGTGCCGTGCCCGGGTGGGCCGCGGCCTGCCGCAGCACCTCGGTGAGGTGCTTGCGGTCGGAGTCGATGGTCCGGGCGACGAAGGACGCCTCGGCGCCGAGCGCCAGGGACACCGGGTTGAACGGCGCGTCCAGCGACCCCATCGGCGTCGACTTGGTGATCTTGCCGACCTCGGAGGTGGGGGAGTACTGGCCCTTGGTCAGCCCGTAGATCCGGTTGTTGAACAGCAGGATCTTCAGGTTCACATTGCGGCGCAGGGCGTGGATGAGGTGGTTGCCGCCGATGGACAGCGCGTCGCCGTCGCCGGTGACCACCCACACGGACAGGTCGCGGCGGGAGGTCGCCAGGCCGGTGGCGATCGCGGGGGCACGGCCGTGGATGGAGTGCATCCCGTAGGTGTTCATGTAGTACGGGAAGCGGGAGGAGCAGCCGATGCCGGAGACGAAGACGATGTTCTCCTTCGCCAGGCCCAGCTCGGGCATGAAGCCCTGCACGGCGGCGAGGATGGCGTAGTCGCCGCATCCCGGGCACCAGCGCACTTCCTGATCGGACTTGAAGTCCTTCATCGACTGCCGGCCCTCGGCCTTGGGGACGAGGGAGAGCGCCTCGAGGGTGCTCGTGCCTGGTGTGGTCGTCTCAGCCATCGATGGCCTCCTTCAGCGCCGTGGCGAGCTGCTCCGCCTTGAACGGCATGCCGTTGACCTGGTTGTACGAGTGGGCGTCGACCAGGTACTTCGCCCGGATGAGGGTGGCGAGCTGACCGAGGTTCATCTCGGGGATCACCACCCTGTCGTACTGCTTGAGGACGGTCCCCAGGTTCCCCGGGAAGGGGTTGAGGTGCCGCAGGTGCGCCTGCGCGATCGACTCCCCGGCCGCGCGCAGCCGCCGCACCGCGGCCGTGATCGGCCCGTATGTCGATCCCCAGCCCAGGACCAGCGTGCGCGCCCGGTCCGGGTCGTCGACCTCCAGGTCGGGGACGGCGATGCCGTCGACCTTGGCCTGGCGGGTGCGGACCATCAGGTCGTGGTTGGCGGGGGCGTAGGAGATGTTGCCCGTGCCGTCTTCCTTCTCGATGCCGCCGATGCGGTGCTCCAGGCCCGGCGTGCCCGGGATCGCCCACGGGCGGGCGAGCGTCTGCGGGTCGCGCTTGTAGGGCCAGAAGACCTCGGTGCCGTCGTCCAGCGTGTGGTTGGGACCCTGCGCGAACTGGACGCGCAGATCCGGCAGCTCGTCCGGCTCCGGGACGCGCCAGGGCTCCGAACCGTTGGCCAGATAGCCGTCGGACAGCAGGAAGACCGGGGTGCGGTAGGCCAGCGCGATACGGGCGGCCTCCAGCGCGGCGTCGAAGCAGTCCGCGGGCGTCCGCGGCGCGACCACGGGCACGGGCGCCTCGCCGTTGCGGCCGTACATCGCCTGGAGCAGGTCCGCCTGCTCGGTCTTGGTGGGCAGGCCGGTCGACGGGCCGCCGCGCTGGATGTCCACGATCAGCAGCGGCAGCTCCAGCGAGACCGCCAGGCCGATGGTCTCCGACTTCAGCGCCACACCGGGACCGGAGGTCGTGGTCACCGCCAGCGATCCGCCGAAGGCCGCGCCGAGGGCGGCACCGATGCCGGCGATCTCGTCCTCCGCCTGGAACGTGCGCACGCCGAAGTTCTTGTGCCGGCTCAGCTCGTGCAGGATGTCGGAGGCCGGGGTGATCGGGTACGAGCCCAGGTACAGCGGCAGATCGGCCTGCCGGGAGGCGGCGATCAGGCCGTAGGCCAGGGCCAGGTTCCCGGAGATGTTGCGGTACAGGCCCGGCGGGAACGCCGTCGCCGCGGGCGCCACCTCGTAGGAGACCGCGAAGTCCTCGGTGGTCTCGCCGAAGTTCCAGCCCGCCCGGAACGCGGCGATGTTCGCCTCCGCGATGTCGGGCTTCTTCGCGAACTTCTTCCGCAGGAACTTCTCCGTGCCCTCCGTGGGCCGGTGGTACATCCAGCTCAGCAGGCCCAGCGCGAACATGTTCTTGCTGCGCTCGGCCTCCTTGCGGGTGAGGCCGAAGTCCTTCAGCGCCTCTACCGTCAGCGTCGTCAGCGGCACAGGGTGCAGGCCGTAGCCGTCGAGGGAGCCGTCCTCCAGCGGCGAGGACTCGTAACCGACCTTCTGCATGGCCCGCTTGGTGAACTCGTCCGTGTTGACGATGATCTCCGCGCCGCGCGGCAGATCGCCGATGTTCGCCTTCAGCGCGGCCGGGTTCATCGCCACCAGCACGTTGGGCGCGTCGCCGGGGGTGAGGATGTCGTGGTCGGCGAAGTGCAGCTGGAACGACGACACACCCGGCAGCGTGCCTGCGGGGGCCCTGATCTCGGCCGGGAAGTTCGGCAGTGTCGACAGATCGTTGCCGAAGGACGCGGTCTCGGAGGTGAAGCGGTCACCGGTGAGCTGCATGCCGTCACCCGAGTCCCCCGCGAACCTGATGATCACCCGGTCCAGCCGGCGGACGTCCTTGGCCCCCGCCGGTTTGCGCTGCTCTCCCACGACGGTTCCGTCGGCCTGTTCCGTTGGGCTACTGACCTGGCTGGTCACTGAACTGGACCTCCCTCGAGGCGGCTGCCGGGGAGTGGCCTCTCGCGACCCTCCCAGGATCAACCCTACGTCGGTAAGGCTCGCCTTCTTGTGGAGAATCGCATGATGGACACAACGCCGGACAGGGAGCCGGAGCGGCACCGGGACGGCGCCCGCGCCCCGGCCCGGTCACGCCACGAGCGCCCCGGCGCCCGCCGGACCCGCGGTGACCAGGGGCCCGGCGGTGATCAGAGATCGCTCCGGTGGTGATCAGGGGGCGCTCTGGCGGTGATCAGAGATCGCTCTGGCGGTGATCAGAGATTGGTCCGGTGGCGATCAGAGATTGGTCCGATGGTGGTCAGGGCCGGGCTGGTGGTGGTCAGGGAGCGGTCCGGTGGTGATCAGGGGTCGGTTCGGCGGTGGTCAGTGGTCGGTCCGGACCCGATCAGGCATCCGGCGCCGTTCACGGATCCGGTGGCGATCAGGGATCCGCTGGCGATCAGGGGTGGGGCGCGGTCCGGCGGCGCGCAGGGGTGCGCGGCGTTCGGGCGGGAGCGCTCTACGAGTTCAGGTAGGTCAGCACGGCCAGGACGCGCCGGTGGTCGCCCTCGCTCGGGGACAGTCCCAGCTTCATGAAGATGTTGCTGACGTGCTTCTCGACGGCTCCGTCGCTCACGACGAGCTGCTTGGCGATCGCCGAGTTCGTCCGCCCCTCGGCCATGAGGCCCAGCACCTCGCGCTCGCGCGGGGTGAGCCCGGTCAGCACGTCCTGCTTGCGGCTGCGGCCCAGCAGCTGCGCGACCACCTCCGGGTCGAGCGCCGTACCGCCCCGGGCCACCCGCACCACCGCGTCCACGAACTCACGCACTTCGGCCACCCGGTCCTTGAGCAGGTAGCCGACGCCCTGGCTGGAACCGGCCAGGAGCTCGGTGGCGTACCGCTCCTCCACGTACTGCGACAGCACCAGCACGCCCAGGTCCGGGTGGGCCTTGCGGAGCTGCACCGCCGCCCGTACGCCTTCGTCGGTGTGGGTCGGCGGCATCCGTACGTCGGCGACGACGACGTCCGGCAGCTCGCCCTGCGCGTCGAGATCCGTGATGGTCTTGATCAGCGCCTCGCCGTCCCCGACACCGGCGACGACCTCGTGCCCGCGGTCGGTCAGCAGCCGGGTCAGGCCCTCCCTGAGCAGCACTGAATCCTCGGCGATGACCACTCGCACCCTGTCCTCCACGTTTCTTCCGCCCCCCACAGCCCGCGCCGGTTCCCGTGCCGGCTCTCTGCCCGCCCCGGCGATCGCGTCCAGCATTCCAGCTTCGGGGGCTCCGTGCGCCCGGGCAACGTGCCGGGCCGGACCGGGGCGTGTCTCCTGGGGAATCTCCTGGGGTGTTTCCTGTCGGGAGTCGGGAGCCGGGAGCCGGGAGCCGGGAGCCGGGAGCCGGGAGCCGGGAGCCGGGAGCCGGGAGCCGGGAGCCGGGAGCCGGGACCGTGGGCCACGGTGGCGGGGCGTCGATCGAGAATGGCTGATTTCCGGAGCGGGTTGGCTGGTTCCGAACCTGGGGCCGCCGGTCGGAAACAGGCGGAGCCGGTTGTGAAGCAGACGCGGCGGGTCCACAACGGGCGGGCGTCTTCGGCGGGGGAGGAGGGCCGACCGCGGGGTGCCGACTACGGGACGCGGGGGCCGGGCGGGTCACGCCCCCGCGTCTACGGAGTGCGGATGCCGACGGCGACGGCGCCTCATCACGGGTGTGCCGACCGCCACGGCAGCTCCGCCGTCACCCGCGTGGGTCCGCCGGCCGGCGAGTCCACCACGAGGATGCCGTCGACCGCGTCGAGCCGTTCCGCCAGCCCGGCCAGCCCCGACCCGGCGGATATGTCGGCGCCGCCCACGCCGTCGTCCACGACCTGCAACATCAGCCGGTTCTCCACCCGCCACACCTCGACGGCCGCCGAGGTGGCCCGCGCGTGCTTGCTGACGTTTTGCAGCAGCTCCGACACCGTGAAGTACGCGATGCCCTCGATGGCCGGAGCCGGTCGCTCCGTCAGGTCCACCTCGACCCGTACCGGCACGGTGCACCGGGAGGCGACCGAGGACAGGGCCGCGTCCAGGCCGCGGTCGGTCAGGACGGCGGGGTGGATGCCCCGGGCCAGGTCCCGCAGTTCCCGCAACGCGGTCTTCACCTCGCCGTGCGCCTCGTCCACCATCCGCGCCGCCGCTCGCGGATCCTCCTTGAGCTTCTCCTTCGCCAGCCCCAGGTCCATGGCGAGGTTGACCAGGCGGGCCTGCGCGCCGTCGTGCAGGTCCCGCTCGATGCGCCGCAGATCGGCCGCGGCGGTGTCGACCACGGCCCCGCGATCCGACTCCAGTTCCACCACCCGCTTCACCAGCCGCGACGGCCCGAGCAGACCGTGCACCAGCACCCGGTCCACCATGGTCAGCGCCCGCACGATCCACGGCGCGGCCAGCGCGAACAACAGGCCCACCAGCGCGGTCACGGTGATCTCGAACGGATTGTCCAGGTAGACCTGGTGTGTCTCGTCGCCGTACAACTGCAAGCCGCCCTGCCCGGCGTACAGGGGGAAGACCCAGAACCACAGCGGATACGTCAGCATCGCCCAGCCCCACGTCCAGACCGTCACGGCGACGGCGAACGAGAACACCGCCCACGGGAAGTGCAGCAGCGCGTAGAGCAAGGCCCGCCAGGAGGTGCCGCTCTTGAGCACGGCCCCCATCCACGCCATCGCGCCGTTCTTCTTCATCCGCAGCGGCTCGGGGTCCGCCACCCGCAGGCCGAGCAGCCCTCGCGCCCGCGTCCGCTCCAGTGTCCCGAAGCCCCGGCACCCGGCGAGCGCGGCCGCCAGCACCGGGACCCCCAGGAACGTCACCAGCAGGCCCGCCCCCAGCGACACCATCGTGACCGCGTACGTGAAGAGCAGGATGCCGACCGGCAGGCCCAGCAGCACATAACCGAGCTCCCGCAGGCTGCGGGCCTCGAACGGCGCCCGCAGTCCCGCCGGAAGCCGGTGCCGCCGCTCCCCGGCCCTCCCGTGCGGGCCGGGTCCGTCCCCGAGCCCGTAGCCTCGTCCGTACTCCGTGGCCATCGGCGTCGTCCTTCTCTCCTCGTCCTGCTCCTGCGCTGTCGTGCTTCCACCCTGCGGCTTCCGGGCCGCCCGGACCATGGAGCCCATCGGCGTCTCGGGCCGGGGGTTTTCCCCACCCTCGCAGTGAGGGGAGATGGGGGAGGGGAGGGCGGAGGGATGTGCGGCGGATACCGGAGAGGTCCGGCGGTACCGGAGCTCGTCTGGCGGTACCGGCGTGCGTCCGTCGGTACCGGAACGTGTGCGGCGGTACCGGAGCCCGTCCGGCGGTACCGGAGCGCGTCCGGGCCGGACGGGGCCGTCCCCCTACTCGCGGCCGGAGGCCTCAGCGCGGTCCCGCCACGGCAGCTCGGCCGTGACCGTGGTCGGGCCGCCCTCCGGCGAATCCACGACGAACAGGCCGTCCACGGCGCCCAGCCGGTCGGCGAGCCCCCTCATCCCCGTACCGCCGTCGAGGCGCGCGCCCCCGCGACCGTCGTCCGACACCTGTATGAGCAGCCGGTCCTCCGCGCGCCAGACCTCGACCGAGGCGGACCGCGCCCCGCTGTGCTTGCTGACGTTCTGGAGCAGCTCGGAGACGGTGAAGTAGGCGATGCCCTCGATGGCCGCCGCCGGCCGCTCTGCCAGGTCCACCGTCACCCTGACCGGCACGGTGCACCGCGAGGCGACCGAGGACAGGGCCGCGTCCAGGCCGCGGTCGGTCAGGACGGCGGGGTGGATGCCCCGGGCCAGGTCCCGCAGTTCCTGGAGGGCGAGCTTCACCTCGCCGTGCGCCTCCTCGACCATGGCCGCCGCCGAGTCGGGGTCCTCCAGCAGCTTCTCCTTGGCCAGGCCCAGCCCCATGGCCAGGTTGACCAGGCGGGCCTGCGCACCGTCGTGCAGGTCCCGCTCGATGCGCCGAAGATCCGCCGCGGCCGTGTCGACCACGGTTCCCCGGCCGGCCTCCAGCTCGGAGATGCGCCGCTCCAGTTCGTCGGAGGGCGACAGCAGCCCCCGCACCATCGCCCGGTCCGCGTTGGCCAGGCCCCGGGCGATGAACGGCAGCACCGGCCACAGCACGAACAGCGAGGTCAGCGTGGCGGCGAAGGTGAGGACACCCCAGGGCAGCCGTATGACGTCGTACAGGACCGTGCGCCAGCCCACCGGGTCCTTCAGGGCCATCCACAGCCGTGGGAGGAATCCGCCGGCGCCGCGCAGCGGCAGCCGGCTCGGCTCGTCCACCCGCACGCCGAGCAGCGCCCTGGCCCGTGCCCGCTCCAGCCTGCCCAGCCGGCGCGCGCCCAGCAGCCCGGCCGCCACCAAGGGGATACCGATCACCGTGACCGTCAGCGCGATACCGGCGGACAGCACCGTCACCACATAGGTGAACCCGAACAGCGCAACCGGAAGGTTCGACAGAAGGTGGGCGATCTCTTTCCAGGTGTGCCGGTCGTAGGCGAACCGGGCCGGCGGCAGGCGAGCGCCGTCCGCGTCCGGCGCACGTCCCCGGCCCGGGCGGGCCGTGCCCGTCCGCTTTCTCCGGCCCGCAGCGGCTTTCCCCGTACCACCTGCGGGTACTTCCCCGGTGCGGGTGGCGACGGCTTGCCCGGCAGCGCCGGGGACGGCTTGCCGCGTACGGCCCGGGGAGTCTTCCCCCGCGAGGTCCGAGGGCGAGAGGCGTTCGGTCATACGGGTCAGCGTGCCGCGTGCCGGGGCACCGCGCCATGAGGTGGACCGCCCAGATCCCCTGAGGAAAACCCCACCCCGCGGGCCCCAAGGTGCGACAGGCTGCTTACGGGTTCTTTAGCAACGCCTAGACTCCCATGCGTACAGATCGTCGAACAGCAGCGTTCAGGACAGGGAGCGAGGGAAGGACGTGCGGACACCGACCGTCGTCGACACGACCGTCGTCGCGGCGGACTACTTCCAGTCCTACTCGGTGGTCGGACTGCTCGCCGTGGTGGGCGTGCTCTTCGTCGCCGTGGCCTTCTCGGCGGCGCGCCTGCTGCGGCCGGTGGTCCCCACCCCCGAGAAACTGCTGACGTACGAGTGCGGCGTCGACCCCGTCGGCGAGGGCTGGGCCCACACCCAGGTCCGCTACTACGTCTACGCGTTCCTGTACGTCATCTTCGCGGTCGACTCGATCTTCCTGTTCCCGTGGGCGACCGTCTTCGCCGACCCCGGTTACGGCGCGGCCACCCTCGTGGAGATGTTCATCTTCCTCGGCTTCCTGGCCGTGGGCCTGCTGTACGCATACAAGAAGGGCGTCCTGGCATGGACGTGACCCCGACCCCCGCCCCCGTGCCGCTGCCCGAGCCGAAGCGGCTGGGCACGCTCGCCCGGCTGGCCCCCGAGCCGATGAAGGTGATCCTCAACTGGGGCCGCCGCTACTCGCTGTGGGTCTTCAACTTCGGCCTGGCCTGCTGCGCGATCGAGTTCATCGCCGCGTCGATGGCCCGCCACGACTTCATCCGCCTCGGCGTCATCCCGTTCGCGCCGGGCCCCCGCCAGGCCGACCTCATGGTGGTCTCCGGCACGGTCACGGACAAGATGGCCCCCGCCGTGAAGCGCCTGTACGAGCAGATGCCGGAGCCGAAGTACGTCATCTCCTTCGGTGCCTGCTCCAACTGCGGCGGTCCGTACTGGGACTCCTACTCCGTGACGAAGGGCGTCGACCAGATCATTCCCGTGGACGTCTACGTGCCGGGCTGCCCGCCCCGTCCGGAGGCGCTGCTCCAAGGCATCCTGAAACTCCAGGAGAAGATCGCGCGGGAGTCGCTGGGGGAGCGGTACGGCTCGTCCCCCCGGCCGTCGGCGGCCGCCCTGCGAAGCGGCCTGGTGCAGCCGCCCGCCCCGGGCGCGGTGTCCGGCCCGGCACCCGGCACGGCCACCGCCGCGCCGTCCGCCTCCGCCTCCGGACCCACCTCCGGCCCCGCTTCCGGTCCGGCCTCCGGTCCGATCTCCCGTCCGGCTGCCGAGGAGGAGCGATGACCACGGCCGGCTGGCTGCCCGCGGACGTCGAGGAACTCTTCGGCGCGCGGGCCACGGCCGAGGAGACGTACGACGTCCTCACGGTGGACGTACCGCCCACGGCCTGGACCGCCGCCCTGGAGACCGCGCGCGACCGGCTGGGCTGCACCTACTTCGACTGGCTGAGCGCGGTCGACGAACCGGGCACGGGCTTCCGCGTCGTGGCCCACGTCGCGGCCCTGTCGCCGGTGCGGCGGCTGCTGCTGCGCACCACGGTCCCGCACGAGTCCCCGGTCCTGCCCACCGCGGTCGGGGTGTACGCGGGCGCGGCCTGGCACGAGCGCGAGACCCACGAGATGTTCGGCGTCGTCTTCGAAGGCCACCCGGCACTGGACCACCTGCTTCTCCCGGAGGGCTTCGAGGGCCACCCGTTGCGCAAGGACTTCGTCCTGGCGGCGCGGGTCGCCAAGGCATGGCCCGGGGCGAAGGAGCCCGGCGAGTCCGACCACGGTGGCCCGCGGCGCCGTCAGATGCTGCCCCCCGGTGTCCCCGACCCGAACGAATGGGGTCCCTTGAAGGGGCAGCTGCCGCCCGCGCCGGCCCGGCCCGCCAGGGGTGCCGGCCGCACGGGGGCTCCCGCCCGCGCGGCGGGTGCGGCGGGCGACCGCCCGGTACGCCGCACCCGTACGGCCGCGCAGGGCTCCGCGAGCCAGGCGTCCCCCGCCGCCGCCACCGAGGAGACCGCCCCGGCACCGGCGCCCCGCCGCGCGCGCAGCGCGAGTGAGGGATCGGCGTCCCAGCGGGCGGCCGAAGCGCCGGGAGGCCCGGCCGGCCCCCGGCGTGCCCGCAGCGCGTCCGAGGGGTCCGCGAGCCAGCGGGCCGCGTCGTCCGGCGCCCCGGCGCCCGGTGACGAAGCTCGCGGCGAGGCCGCTCCGGGTGACGTGACGGGGAACGCCCCGGCCCCGGCCCCGGCCCCGGCCCCGGCTGCGGCTCCGGCTCCGGCTCCGGAGGAAACGGCGTCCTCACGCACCGAGGGACCCGCCGCGAAGCCCCGGGCAGCCGCCCCCCGCACGACTCCGCGCAGCCCGGACGCCCCGTGGCACCACGCCCGCCCCGCCTTCGAGGAACCGGGAACCGAGCCGGCTCCGCAGCGCACGCCGGACCAGCAGGGCACGCAGGGCCGGCAGCGCACGCCGGACCAGCAGGGCACGCCGGACCAGACGGGCGTCCCCCGCCCGCAGGGCGGATCCGGCGCCCCCGCGCCCGCCCCGGAGCAGCCGCAGCAGCCCGCGGCGACCGGCAACGGGCGGCCCACGGAGCCCCCGCGCCCTGGCGAGACCCAGCGCCCCGCGGAGCCGGGAGGCCCCGGCGCAGTCGATCAGCCGTCCGATCCGAAACGACCCACAGCCCCGGAACGCCCGGAAGACAAACACCCGGAAGACACCCGAGAAGGAGGCCCGCAGTGACCGACGCGCTCGACGTCACCCTGCGCCTCCTCGCCGTCTTCGTCGCCTTCCTGGTGCTCCCCCTGGTGGTCGGCCAGACCGAGCACAAGGTGATGGCCCATATGCAGGGCCGCCTCGGGCCGATGTACGCCGGCGGCTTCCACGGCTGGGCCCAGCTCGTCGCGGACGGCGTGAAGTTCGCGCAGAAGGAGGACGTGGTCCCCGCGGGCGCGGACCGCCGTATCTTCCAGCTGGCCCCCGCGGTGGCCCTCCTGCCGTACCTCCTGGTCCTGCTCGCCATCCCCATCGGGCCCGGTGAGGGCGCCGTCGGCCAGGTCGTCGACGCGGGCATCTTCTTCGTCCTCGCCGTCATGGGCGTCGGTGTCCTCGGCTCGCTCATGGCCGGCTGGGCCTCCGCCAACAAGTTCTCCCTCCTCGGCGGCCTGCGCACCGCCGCCCAGCTCCTCGCCTACGAACTCCCGATGCTGCTCGCCGCCGCCTCCGTCGCGATGGCGGCGGGCACGGTCTCCCTGCCGGGCATCCTGGACGCCTTCGCGTGGTGGTGGCTGCCCTGGCAGATCGTCGGCGCGATCGTCTTCTTCGTCGCCGGTCTCGCCGAGCTGCAACGGCCCCCGTTCGACATGCCCGTCGCCGACTCGGAGATCATCTTCGGCGCCTACACCGAGTACACCGGCCTGCGCTTCGCGCTGTTCCTCCTCGCCGAGTACGCCGGGATCGTCGTCCTGTGCGGCCTGACCACTGTCCTCTTCCTGGGCGGCTGGCACGGCCCCTGGGGTGCCGACGGCCTGGGCTGGGTGTGGACCCTGCTGAAGACGGCCGTCCTCGCCTTCATCGTGATCTGGCTGCGCGTGACCTATCCCCGCCTGCGGGAGGACCAGCTCCAGAAGCTCTCCTGGACGCTTCTCGTCCCCCTCGCCCTCGCCCAGATCGCCCTCACCGGCGTCGTCAAGGTGGTGATCCAGTAGCCATGGCCGAGCCTGTCCCGCCCACCCGGTCCCGCATCCCTGGCAGCGGCCTCGCCAAGGGCCTGGCCGTCACCCTGCGCACGATGACGAAGAAGACCGTCACCGAGCAGTACCCGGACGTCCAGCCCGACCTGCCGCCCCGCAGCCGTGGCGTCATCGGGCTGTTCGAGGAGAACTGCACGGTCTGCATGCTGTGCGCCCGCGAGTGCCCGGACTGGTGTATCTACATCGACTCCCACAAGGAGACGATCCCCGCGGCCGCCCCCGGCGGCCGTGAGCGCAGCCGCAACGTCCTCGACCGTTTCGCGATCGACTTCTCCCTGTGCATGTACTGCGGTATCTGCATCGAGGTCTGTCCTTTCGACGCGTTGTTCTGGTCCCCCGAGTTCGAGTACGCCGAGACCGACATCCGCGATCTCACCCACGAGCGCGACAAGCTCCGCGAGTGGATGTGGACGGTCCCGGCCCCGCCCGCCCTCGACCCCGGTGCCGAGGAGCCGAAGGAACTCGCCGCCGCCCGCAAGACCGCCGACAAGCTCGCCGCCCAGCGGCAGACCGAGGCCACCGAGGTCACCGAGGCCACCGAGACGGCCGTGCGACCCGGATCCCCGGCCGAGCCGCACGCCGACGAACAGGCACGCGCCGCCGAGCGGCCCACCCGGCCGATGGGGGAGTCCCGGCAGCAGACGGACCAGCCGAGGCAGGAGGGCCGGGAATGACCCTCGCCGCAACCGCCGGCGGCCTCATCGCCACCGTGAGCAGCGGGCTCACCGGCCGTGGCACGACCCTGGCCGCCCAGACCCACGGCTTCCTCTCGCCGACCGGTGTGGAGATCGCCTTCCTCCTCGTCGGCCTGGTGACCTTCGGCGCCGCGATCGTCACCGTCACGACCCGGCAGCTCGTGCACGCCGCGCTGTGGCTCGTGGTGGCCCTCGGCGGCCTCGCCGTCGAGTACCTGCTGCTCACCGCCGAGTTCATCGCCTGGGTGCAGGTCCTCATCTATGTCGGTTCCGTCGTCGTCCTCCTCCTGTTCGGGCTGATGCTCACCAGGGCGCCGATCGGCCGGTCGCCGGACGCCGATTCCGGCAACCGCTGGGCCGCGCTCACCGTGGCCGTCGCCGCCGCGGCGGCCCTGGTCTGGGTCGTCGTCGACGCCTTCCGGACGACCTGGATCGACCTGGACGGCCCGGCCGCCGGCTCCACGCGGGCCACCGGCGCCAGCCTCTTCCAGAACTGGGTCCTCCCCTTCGAGGCCCTCTCCGTCCTCCTCCTCGCCGCCCTGGTCGGCGCGATCGTCCTGTCGCGGAAGGCCAAGGCGGACGCGACCGGCACCACCGCCCACCACGCCGCAGGACGCGGCGACGCCCCGAACCCGGCCGGCACGACCCGCCCGGCCGGGACGACGAGCGGCGCACGTACGGCCGGCCCGGCGGCCGACCCCGGCACCCCGGGCCGTCCCCGGCAGGCCGACGCCCGCCCGGACAACGAGGCGAGCCCCCAGGCCGACGCCCGCTCCGCCAGCGAGGCGGACGCCCGAGCCGACGCCCCGGCCGGCACCGAGGGCGGTGACCGCTGATGCACCTCGCCTACCCGGCCGTCCTGTCCGCCCTCCTGTTCTGCACGGGCCTGTACGGCGTCCTCGCCCGCCGCAACGCGATCCTCGTGCTGATGTCGGTCGAGCTGATGCTCAACGCCGTCAACCTCAACCTGGTCGCTTTCGACGTCTGGCTCAGCAAGGCGGCCGAGGAGACCCTGCACTCCGGCCAGGCCCTGACCCTGTTCACCATCGCCATCGCCGCCGCCGAGATCGGCATCGGCCTGGCGATCGTCCTCGCCGTCCACCGCAACCGCGGCACCGCGGACATCGACAAGCTCCGCGACACCGCCGAGGGACACGGCACCGACGGCCCCGACCGAGACGCCCTCACGGCCGCCGAGGCCGAGAAGGCCGAGGCCACCGCGTGACCACCACCACCCTCGCCGCCCTCGTCCCCCTCCTTCCGTTCCTGGGCGCCGCCGCCGGTCTCCTCCTGGGCCGCACCGGCCCCGGGTTCGTCCGGCCGCTCGCCGTGCTGCCGACGCTCGCGTCCCTCGTGCTCGCCGCGCTGGTCGCCGCACGCCAGGGCGGCGACCAGGCCGTCGACGCCGCCACCGAGCTCACGCCCACCGGCTCGGTCCCGATCGAGCTCGCCCTGCACATCGACGGCTTCGCCGCGCTCACCGCCGTCCTGGTCGCCCTGGTCGCGACCTGCGTGCAGATCTACTCCACGGGCTATCTGCGCGAGGACCCGCGCTACCCCTCCTACGCCGCACTCGTCTCCCTGTTCACCTCCGCGATGCTCCTCGTCGTCTACTCCGGCGACCTGATGGTGCTGCTGGTCGGCTGGGAGATCATGGGCATCTGCTCGTACTTCCTGGTCGGCCACTACTGGGAGACCCCGGAGGCCCGCGCCGCCTCCCTGAAGGCCTTCCTGGTGACCAAGCTCGGTGACGTCCCCTTCCTGATCGGACTGTTCGCGCTGGCCACCGACGCCGGGTCCTTCCGCGTCACCAAGGTCCTCGACGCGGTCGCGAGCGGTGGACTCGACCACCCGACGCCGATCGCGCTGCTCCTGCTGGCCGGCGTCGCGGGCAAGTCGGCACAGTTCCCGCTGCACACCTGGCTCCCCGACGCCATGGCGGGCCCCACCCCCGTCTCCGCGCTGATCCACGCCGCGACGATGGTCGCCGCCGGTGTCTACTTCATCGCCCGGCTCCTCCCGGTCTTCGAGGCCTCGCGGGCCGCGATGGTGGTCCTGGCCGTCATGGCCGCCGTCACGATGACCGGCTCCGCCCTCGCCGCCCTCGCCCAGGACGACATCAAACGGGTCCTCGCCTACTCGACGATCGGCCAGCTCGGCTACATGACCGGTGCCCTCGCCGTCGGCGAGCGGTCGGCCGCCGTCTTCCACCTCCTGTCCCACGGCGCCTTCAAGGCGCTGCTGTTCCTCGCGGCCGGCGTGATCATCCACGCCTCCGGTACCAACTCGCTGGCCGCCCTGTCCCGCATGCGGAACCTGCGCGACCGGATCCCCGACGCCTACTGGACGATGACCGTGGCGCTGCTGGCGCTCGCCGCGATCCCGCCGTTCAGCGGCTTCTTCTCCAAGGAGTCCGTCCTGGGCGCCGCCGAACACGTCGTCGGCGGCCACACCGAGCACGCCCCCGGCGCCGCCGGCTGGATCGTCCTGCTCGCCGGCCTGCTCACGGCGCTACTCACCGCCGCCTACGCGATGCGGCTGTGGCTGCTCGCCTTCCGCGGGCAGGGCGCCGAGGCCCCCGACCACGGCAGGCAGCCGATCGTCATGAACGCCGTGCTGTGGGTGCTCGCCGTGCCCTCCCTCGCTCTCGGCGGACTCGCGTTCCGCCTGCTGCCCGACTGGTTCGACGGCCGTGACCTGACCCCGACCCTCACCACCTCCGTGCTCGGCACGGGCGTGGCCCTGGTCGGCGGCATCGTCACCTACGCGACCTGGCGGCACACCACCGCGCTCGCCGCCCGCGTACCTCTCGGCGCGGTCGCCGCCCACCCGGAGGGCGACGCCGCCCGGGTCGAGGCCGAGGCCATCGCCAGCCACGCACCCGCCTACGGTGACGTGGCCCACGCCCCCGACCCGGCGGACCCCGGGCGGCTCCTGCTCGGCCCCCTGCACCGGCCCGCGGCCGCCGGCTTCCACCTGGACGCCGTGTACACGGTCCTGTTCGTCCGCCCGGTGCGGGCCGGAGCGAGCCTCGTCCGGTTCCTCGACCGGGAGGTCGTCGACACCTACGTACGCGGGGCGGGAGCCCTGCCGCGCTGGCTCGGCGCCGCCGCCCGCCGGGCCCAGACCGGCAACGTCCAGACCTATGTGAGCGCGCTGCTCGCCGGCACCGTCGTCCTCGCGGTCGCCGCCGTCCTCGTCGCCACGGGAGCGTGAGCAGGCGTGATCGATATCAGCGAGTCCGTGATGCAGTTCCTCCTGGCGTTCATCGTGGCCGGCCCGCTCCTCGGTGCCGCCGCCGCTCTCCTGCCCGCCCCGCCCGGGCTGAAGGGGAAGTCTCCCGAGCAGGCCGTGCTGCGGCACGGCGTCACCGTCACCGCAGCCGTGCTCCTCGCCGCGGTCGTCCTCGCGCTCGGCTTCGACCACGGCCACCCGTCGAGGATGCAGGCGAGCACGGACATCAGCTGGATCCCCGCACTCGACGTGCGGATCCACCTCGGCATCGACGGCATCTCCCTCCCCCTCCTGGTCCTGACCGCGCTGCTGACCTTCCTCTGCGCGCTCTACTCGTACTTCAAGATGCCCACGGGCCCGTCCCCGAAGGCGTTCGTCGCCCTGCTGCTCGTCCTGGAGTCCGGCACCCTCGCCACCTTCGCCGTCCTCGACCTGCTGCTGTTCTTCCTCGCCTTCGAGATGGTCCTGATCCCGATGTACTTCCTCATCGCCCGCTGGGGCGGCGAGGGCCGGGCCGAGGCGGCCTGGAAGTTCATCCTGTACACACTGCTCGGCTCCGTGGTCATGCTGCTCGGCCTGCTCCTGATCGGAATCAGGGCAGGCACGTTCGACATGGTGGCACTCGCCACTGACAACGGCCGATCGCTGACCACGTCCGTGCAGGTCATCGCGGTTCTCGCGATCGGGATCGGGCTCGCGGTGAAGACCCCGATGTGGCCGCTGCACAGCTGGCTGCCCGATGCCCACACCGCCGCCCCGACCGTCGGCTCGGTGCTGCTGGCCGGCGTCCTGCTGAAGATGGGCACGTACGGGTTCGTCCGCATCCTCCTCCCCGTCGCCCCGGACGGCCTGCGCACCTTCGCGCCCTACCTCGCCGCCTTCGCGGTCGTCGGGATCATCTACGGGTCCCTGGCCTGCCTGGCCCTGGCCAGGCGCGGCGCGAAGGGCGACCTCAAGCGGCTCATCGCCTACTCCTCCGTCGGCCACATGGGCTTCGTCCTGCTCGGCATCGCCACCATGACCCCGACCGGCGTCAACGGCGCCCTGTTCGCCAACATCGCCCACGGCCTCATCACCGGCCTGCTCTTCTTCCTGGTCGGAGCGCTGAAGGACCGCACCGGCACCACCGACCTCGACACGCTGGCCGAGGAGACCGGCGCCGCGCTGTACGGCAGGGCCCCCCGCCTGGGCGCCCTGCTCGCCTTCGGCGCCGTCGCCTCGCTCGGCCTGCCGGGCCTGGCCGGTTTCTGGGGCGAGATGCTGGCCCTCTTCGGCGCCTTCGACCCGCACGCCGGCCTCAGCCGCCCCGCCTTCCTGACCTTCACGGCGATCGGCGCGTTCGGCACGCTGCTGACCGCCGCGTACCTGCTGACCGTGGTCCGCCGTGTCTGCATGGGCACGGTGCCGCAGGGAGCGCCGCGGCTCACCGACGTACGCCGTTACGAGTTCGCGGCCTGGACGCCGCTCGTCGTCCTCACCGTCGTCGCCGGGCTGTGGCCCAAGGCCCTCCTGGGGCTGACCGACCCGGCCGTGCAGCAGCTCCTCGCAGGAGGCACCCGATGAGCTCCCCGGTCCAGCCCCTGGCCGCGTCGCTGATCCAGTCCGTCGACTGGCTCGCCATCGCGCCGCCGACCATCGCGGCGGTCCTCGGCCTCGCCGTCCTGGTCGCGGACCTCTTCGTCGGCGAACGCCGCAAGGCGCTCCTCGGCTGGGTGTCGGTCGCCGGCCTCGCCGCGTCCCTGCTCATGCTGCTGCCGCTCCTCGACGGCGACCGCTCCACCTTCTGCCTGACCGGCGACACCGACGCGTGCAGCTACACTGCGGACCAGTTCACGCTGGTCATCCAGTTCCTGGTCCTCGGCGGCGCCCTCGTGGCCGCCCTGCTGTCGGTCACCGCGCTGAGGGACGCGGACCGAGGGCTGCCCGAAGGGGAGTTCTGGTTCCTGCTGCTGTCCTCCGCGGCCGGTGCCGCCCTCCTGCCCGCCTCCCGCGACCTCGCGACCCTCGTCGTCGCCCTGGAGGTCGCCTCCCTCCCCGCGTTCGCCCTCGTCGGTCTGCGACACGGCGACCGGCGCTCCTCGGAAGCGGCCCTGAAGTTCTTCCTGTCCTCGGTCACCGCCACCGCGGTCAGCCTCATGGGCATCAGCTTCCTGTACGCCTCCACCGGCACCCTTTACCTCACCGAGATCGCCGGGCGCGTGCGGCACGTCGACGGGCAGCTCACGACGCTGGCCCACACCGGCGTCGTCCTCACCCTCGTCGGGTTCGCCTTCAAGACGGCCGCCGTCCCCTTCCACTTCTGGGTGCCCGACACCTACGTAGGCGCGCCTCTCCCCGTCGCCGCCTACCTGTCGGTCGTCGGCAAGGCGGTCGGCTTCTCCGGCCTCATCCTGGTCGCGGTCGTCGCCCTGCCGTCGTACGCCGGCGTATGGGGCCCGGCGCTCGCCGTGCTGGCCGCCCTCACCATGACCCTCGGCAACGCGGGCGCCCTCCGGCAGCAGGCCACGCGCGCGTACAGCGCGGTACGCCTCCTCGCGTGGTCGTCGGTCGGCCAGGCCGGCTACCTCCTGGTGCCGATCGCCGCGGCCGCCTACTCCGACGACGCCGAGCGGTCGGCCGGCTCCACCGTCGCCTACGCCCTGATGTACGCGGCCGTGAACCTCGGCGCCTTCGCGGTGGCCGCCCTGGTGGGCCGTACCCGCTCCCTCAACCGCGTCTCCGACTACCGCGGCCTGTACGCGACCAACCCCCTGACGGCGCTGCTCCTGGCGTTCTTCCTGCTCTGCCTCGCCGGACTGCCGCCGGGCATCATCGGCCTGTTCGCCAAGGTCACCGTCTTCTCCGCGGCCGTCGACGCGGGCCTGGGCTGGCTCGCCGTGGTGATGGCCGTCAACGTCGTCGTCGCGCTGTTCTACTACCTCCAGTGGACGGCCCTGCTGTTCCGCGCCCCCGAGGGGGAGTCGGTCAAGCACCGCCTCCCCGCCCCGCTCACGGCCGCGATCACCGTCACCGGGGTCCTCGCCGTCGCCCTGTCGGGAGCCCCTCAGCTGGTCCTGCGCTTCGCCGGCACCGGGCTGTTCTGAGCCCGCTCCCCCCTCCCCGTACCGGTCCCTGCCAACACCCCGGGCTTCCCGCCGCCCGCCGGCTGCGCGGAGCACCGGGACGCGTGCGGCACGCGCGGGTGGGGCACCCGACGCCCACGCGCGCGCCGCACACCGCCCGCCGTCACCCGTACGGCGCGCTCGCACCGCCGTACGCACCAGGGAACTGGTGGTCCTCGCCTGGCGTTGACCAGTACGGGAGGGTCCACTGGACGTGACACCACGGCACCGGTGGCATCGGAGACCGGACAGCAAGACCAGCAAGCGAGAGCGCCAAGCAAAGGGTTCCCCTGCTGCACCACTTGGAGGGCGTACCGTGCACCGCCGGCACAACGGGCTCAGGACCGCAGTACTCCTCGGGGGACTGTCCGCCCTCATCATCGTCATCGGCGGCTTCTTCGGCCGAGCGGGGCTCGTCGTCGCCGTCCTGATCGCACTGGGCACCAACGCCTACGCGTACTGGAACAGCGACAAGCTGGCCCTCCGGGCGATGCGGGCCCGCCCGGTGAGCGAGTTCGAGGCGCCCGGTCTGTACCGCATGGTCCGTGAGCTCTCCACCCAGGCCCGCCAGCCCATGCCCCGGCTCTACATCTCGCCGACCGAGGCGCCCAACGCCTTCGCGACCGGCCGCAATCCCCGCAACGCCGCCGTGTGCTGCACCGACGGCATCCTGCGCCTGCTGGACGAGCGGGAGCTGCGCGGCGTCATCGGCCATGAGCTCAGTCACGTCTACAACCGCGACATCCTGATCTCCTCGGTCGCCGGCGCCCTCGCCTCTGTGATCATGTTCCTGGTCAACTTCGCCTGGCTGATCCCCATCGGACGCTCCGATGACGACGACGGTCCCGGCCTCCTCGGCATGCTGCTGATCATGATTCTGGGTCCGCTCGCCGCCTCGCTCATCCAGCTGGCCATCAGCCGCTCCCGGGAGTACGAGGCCGACGCCGCGGGCGCCCAGCTCACCGGCGACCCGATCGCCCTGGCCGGCGCCCTGCGCAAGCTGGAACTCGGTACCAAGCAGCTCCCGCTGCCCCCGGAGCCCCGGATCGAGACCGCCAGCCACATGATGATCGCCAATCCGTTCCGCCCGGGTCAGGGGCTGTCGAAGATGTTCTCCACCCACCCGCCGATGGCGGACCGCATCGCCCGGCTCGAGAAGATGGCAGGTCACTCGCAGTGAAGACCATCCTCAACGTCATATGGCTCGTCCTGAGCGGCTTCTGGCTGTTCCTCGGTTACCTGCTGGCCGGCGTGCTGCTGTGCGTCACCGTCATCGGCATCCCCTTCGGGATCGCCGCGTTCCGCGTCGGTGTCTACGCCCTGTGGCCCTTCGGCTACACGACGGTCGAACGCCGTGACGCCGGAGCCCCGTCCTGCATCGGCAACGTCCTGTGGCTCGTCCTCGCCGGCTGGTGGCTGGCCCTCGGGCACATCGTCACCGGCATCGCCCTCTGCGTCACGATCATCGGCATCCCCCTGGGCGTCGCCAACTTCAAGCTGATCCCGGTCTCCCTGCTTCCGCTCGGCCGTGAGATCGTCCGGACGGATCAGCCGTTCACGGCCCGCTGACCGGACGCCGCCGGCCGCCGGTGCGTCCACGGTGGGCATCCAGGGCCCGTAGGCCCTCTCCCCTGGAGCGACGCGCGGTCACGGCCACCGCCACGGCCATGGGCCCCGTGCCGCTGCCCGTCTCAAGCCGTCTCGCCGACGGCCTTTTTCCACAAGCCCCGGGTTATCCACAGCCCCGAGCGGCCGTCAGCGGTGGCTCGCATCATGAATCCATGACCGACAGCGAGCACACGCCGACACGGGTGCCGTCCCGAGTTCCCCGGCAGACGCCGGCGCGGGCGCCGTCAGAAGTTCACCCGCACCCGCGCACGGGCCTGCACCACCTTCCCGCGCCCGCCGACAGGCCCGCCAGCCCTCGTCCGCCGAGGACCGCCCGAGCGGTACGGGACATCGGCAGACCCGCGAACCATCACCCCGCCCGGCCCCCGGCCGACCGCATACGCCTCCCGTGGTCGATGCACCCCCGCACTCGGCGGACGCCAGCCGTCGTCAGCACGCAGACGAGGTGGCCGTGCGGTAAGCAGGCCCGCTGACACGGGCCATGAGGCCGTCGGCACACGTGGTCGGTGTTGACCTTCGAGTCAGTTGAAGCTCGACGATGGATGGGTGCCAAACCTTGAGCTGATGCCGATCGGGATCTTTGCCCAGCGCACTGGTCTGACGTCCAGCGCCTTGCGGTTCTACGCCGACTCCGGGCTCGTGCCCCCCGCAGAGATCGACCCAGTCTCGGGTTACCGCTACTACACCGCTGACCAGGTAGCACGGGCAGTGGAGCTTCGTCAGCTCCGTGAGATCGCCATGCCCCTCACCGCCGTCGAGGCAGTCCTCGACGCCGAGCCTGGTGAAGCGTCTCGCCTGATCGACGAGCACGTCGCGAAGGTCCTGGGAGACGCGAATGCGGCGCGGCAGAAGGCCGCTCTGATCAAGTCATCGCTCTCCGACGAGCCGTGTCTGCCGGTCGCAGTGCTGAAGGGTCCCGTGCTGGCTGACGCGATCGAGCAGGTCCTGACCGCGACCGCCCGCGATCCGGACATGCCGGTACTCGGGGGACTACGCGTCGAGGCGACCCAGGAAGCGGTCACGCTGACCGCGACCGACCGCTACCGGCTCTCGACACGAACACTGGTTCCTGCCGAGCCGGCAGCCACGACATGGGCGGCCACGGTCAACGGCGACGAGCTGCGGGCCGCGGTCAGTGAGATCCGCCGCAGTGTGCTGGTGCGAGTCGACGCCACGCCGCACGGAATCTGGCTGCGTATGGCGGGCCGGGAAGACCAGTACTGCCAACTGCTGCCAGAGGAGTTCCCCGACCACCGGCTGATGCTCGCGTCACTGTCCGAGGCTGTGACCCGTGTGACGGTCTCGAAAGCTCTGCTCCTGCGCGTCCTGGAAGAACATCCAGGTGCGCGACTCTCGCTGCGGGTGTCCCACCGCGGCCTGAAGGTTCTGGCAGCCGATGACGAGCACCCCGGCCTTCCGCTCCCGGCCGCCGTGACGGGACGCGCCCTCCACATCTCTTTCGAGCTGACCACGCTCTTTCCAGCCGTCAGCACCGCCATCGGCCCCGACGTGATGCTCGACCTGCGAGGACCTGACCAACCCGTCACGATCCGCTCCGCCGACCGCGGCGATCTCACCACCGTGGCCATGCCCGTCAAACACGACCGCTCCGCCTGAGCAGGAAAGACGAGGACCACGCCCATGACCGCTCTTCCCCCCGGCCCCGACGCGACCATGGAAGCCGTCGGCCAGGCCGTCACCGAAGGACGAGCCGGAGACATCGTCACCGCCCGCCAGAAACTCCAAGACCTCTGGTCCACGATCGGCGTCACCGGCGACCCACTGCACCGCTGCACCCTCGCGCACCACATGGCAGACCTCTACGACGACCCCGCCCAAGCCCTCGCCTGGGACGTCCGGGCCCTGGACGCGGCCGACGCCCTGACCGATCAGCGCGTACAGGAGCATCACGCCAGCCTTCAGATCGCCGGCTTCTATCCGTCGCTGCACCTCAACCTCGCCGACGACTACCGGCGGCTCGGATCCTTCGACGCCGCCGCCCAGCACATCAACGCGGCCCAACAGCATGCCCCGGACTTGCCGCAGGATGCTTACGGTGCCTTGCTGCGTACCGCCATCGAGCGGGTGGCTGAAGCCATCACCCAACGGGACACCGCCAAGAGAGCCTCCCATCCCGGGCGATCGCAGGCGTAGCCGCGGACGCGGCCGGTCCGGTTGTCCCGGGCGATGAAGTCGATCGCGAACCTGCGGACGGGCAGCGCGACCTTCCCCTCCTCATCGAAGACCAGCCAGACCAGCCAGACCAGCCAGGGCGCGGCACCTGGGTCCGCCGCCACCCGCCCCCACCGCGGGAGCTGGATAGCGCGGACGTCACGGGATCGCTCGTTCAACTCCGTTGCGCTCATTCGTTCTCGGACTGCGCAACGCCTACCGACTGGGCCGAGCGGGGGACGCGCTCCGGTCCGGCGTGTCTCTCCGCGGTCCGGTCAACGACTCGATGCCGCCCACCGCCGCGCCCCGTACGCGCCCGCGCCCACCGCCAGCACACCCGCGCCCACGGCCACCGAGGCCGCCGGGAGGGAGACCGCCACCACCACGCACCCGACCAGCCCCACGGCCGGAACGACGCGGGTCGCCGGTGCCCGTTCCAGCGTCCAGGCCGACGCGTTGGCCACCGCGTAGTACGCCAGCACCCCGAAGGAGGAGAAGCCGATCGCGCCGCGCACGTCCACCGTGGCGGCCAGGGCTGCGACGACCGCCCCCACCACCAGCTCGGCCCGGTGCGGCACCTGAAAACGCGGGTGCACGACGGCCAGTGCTCCGGGCGGATGGCGGTCGCGCGCCATGGCCAGCGTCGTGCGCGAGACGCCCAGAATCAGAGCCAGCAGGGAGCCCAGGGCGGCCACGGCGGCGCCCACGCGCACCACCGGCGCCAGCTCTGGCACGCCTGCCGCCCGCACGGCGTCGGCCAGCGGCGCGGCCGCCTGCCCGAGACCGCCCGGGTCCAGCACCGAGAGGACGGCCACCGCGACACCCGCGTACACGACCAGTGCGATGCCCAGGGCCAGCGGAATCGCACGGGGGATGGTGCGTGCGGGATCCCGCACCTCCTCGCCGAGGGTCGCGATGCGCGCGTAGCCCGCGAACGCGAAGAACAGCAGCCCCGCCGCCTCCAGCACTCCGCCCGCCGAAGCGCCCTCCCACCCCTGGACGCCCAGGCGCCCGGCGTCGGACCGCCCGGACCCGAGGCACACCGCCACCACGGAAGCGAGGACAGCCAGCACGACCACGACGATGACCCGCGTCAGCCAGGCCGACTTCTGGACGCCGCCGTAATTCACCGCGGTCAGCACCAGCACGGCGGCGACCGCGACCACACGCCCGTGCCCCGGCCAGACGTACGCGCCCACGGTGAGCGCCATGGCGGCGCAGGAAGCCGTCTTGCCGACCACGAACGACCAGCCCGCCAGATACCCCCAGAACTCCCCGAGCCGCTCACGCCCGTACACGTACGTGCCACCGGAAGCCGGGTACAGGGCGGCCAGCCGTGCCGACGAGGAAGCGTTGCAGTAGGCGACCAAGGCGGCCAGCGCCAGCCCGAGCAGCAGCCCCGACCCTGCCGCGCGCGCCGCGGGCGCCGGTGCGGCGAAGACTCCGGCTCCGAGCATCGAGCCGAGCCCGACGACCACGGCATCCCGCACGCCCAGGGTGCGCCGCAGTTCCGAACCCGCAGGTGTCATGGCTCGCACCCTACTGACGAGCGCAACCACCAGATGCGAGCGTGACGTCTCCGTCACCAAGAGAGCATGAACACACGACAGCCGACCACCACGAACCGACCACGGCCACAGCGCCCCGCGACCGGCACCCGATGCGACAACCGGCAAACCGACAACCGGCGAACCGGCGACCGAGACCGATGACCGACCCCCAACGACCGTAAGAGCGCAGTGACTCGCAACGCCGGAAGGACGCGGCCGCGCGGGAAAGGCAGGTTCACCGCATGACGATCATCAGCTGGATCATCCTTGGGCTCCTGGCCGGAGCCATCGCCAAGTTCCTGCTGCCGGGCCGCGACCCGGGCGGGATCATCGGCACCACGCTCATCGGAGTCGCCGGTGCGTTCGTCGGCGGCTGGCTATCGGCCCGCTGGCTGGACCACCCGATCACCCGGGACTTCTATGACGGCGCCACCTGGGCGGCGGCGATCGGCGGGTCGCTGGTCCTGCTGATCGCCTACCGACTCCTCTTCGGCCACTCCCGCGACTGACCCGTCCGGACGCGGCCGGAAGAAGGACATGCCGGAAGCGCCGACTCCCCACCGCGCCCCGAGAGCCTGCGATGACCCCGCCCCGCCAAGAGCCCGCCTCGGTCCGGCCGGGGCCGGCCCGGCCCGCACACGGACGAAGGGACCAGAGGAGACGGAGAGGGCCGCCGCCGGGGCCGTGAGGCCGGCCGGTCCCGGCGGCGGCCCTCCCCGTGCCGACGCAGGGGCCTGGCGGCGTTGGCGCAGGCCGGCCGGCAGCTCAGCCGGTCACCGGTAGTTGACGAACTGCATCGCGAAGTCGAAGTCCTTGCCCTTCAGCAGGGCGATCACGGCCTGCAAGTCGTCACGGCTCTTCGAGCTGACGCGCAGTTCCTCGCCCTGGACCTGGGCCTTCACGCCCTTCGGGCCCTCGTCACGGATGATCTTCGCCACCTTCTTCGCGTTCTCCTGGGAGATGCCCTCCTGGATCGTCGCGAAGATCTTGTACTCCTTGCCGGAGATCTGCGGCTCGCCGGCCTCCAGGGCCTTCAGCGAGATACCACGCTTGATCAGCTTGGACTGGAAGACGTCGAGGACAGCCTTCACCCGGTCCTCGGAGTTGGCCTCCATGAGGATCTTGTCGCCGGACCACGAGATCGAGGCACCCACGCCCTTGAAGTCGTAGCGCTGCGAGATCTCCTTGGCGGCCTGGTTGAGGGCGTTGTCGACCTCCTGCCGCTCGACCTTCGAGACGATGTCGAAACTGGAGTCGGCCATGTCCTGTGGCTCCTTGTATCAGGGTGCGTATCGGTGCGTACGGCGTACGTGGACGGCGACCGAGCCCGCGGGGCTTCCCCGGCCGCATCCGGACAAGCCTAGCCACCCCCCGACCTCCGGGCCCACGATCAACCGGGTGGCGAAGCACCCCTCCACATCGGGTATTGTTTACGTCGTTGCCACGGAGCACCGCCGAAAGGCGGTTCGAAGGGCAGCTACCCCGGCGGTGTGCCCGAGCGGCCAAAGGGAGCAGACTGTAAATCTGCCGGCTCAGCCTTCCTAGGTTCGAATCCTAGCGCCGCCACACTGGGGAAGACCCCCTCCGAACTGCGGAAACGCAGAACGGAGGGGGTCTCTTCGTTTGCTCGGCCCGCGCACGGTGCGAGGCTGCTTCACCGGTGTGGCGACTCATGGCGGGCACGGTCGTCGGGCAGAGCGGCCTCCGGACCCGGCAGGACCGCTCCGCTCCGGTCGCGCGCCCCGCGCCCTCCGAGCCGGTCCGGCAGCCATCTGAGGGCAGGCGTCAGGAACTGCCCGGACGCGGCTCTCCGCGGACCACGCTGAGCAGCATGGACAGGGAACTCCTCGGTCATCCCGCAGTCGCCCGCCACGGCACGCATCCGGTGCAGCACCGGAGCGAAGAACTCCGCCCGGCGGTCCGTGGACACAGGGCAGCCCACGGCTTCGGCACATGGTGCCGCGCGCCTCGCCCACCGGGTCACCGGGTCCTTCCTCACCCCCGCCCGCGGCACACTGACCGCATGCCCTCCACGTCCTCCCGCCGCAGGACCTGCCCCGAGTGCCGCCGAGAGATCGCGGTCGTCGCCGGGCGGTACGCGCGCCACGATCCGCCCGGCGCGCGGGCGAGCGGTGAGCTGACGTCCTGTCCGGGATCCCGAAGGCCGGCCCAACTGGGGGCCGTACAGCCGTCGCTGGACGGGTACGCCGTCCGCGACTTCCCCGGTCAGATGCCCCTGTTCTGACCCTGGCCCACACCCCCGGTCTCCTCCCGGCTCAACTCCGGCGTCGACCCGATTCCGCTTCGCCACACCCCGTCACGCCCCGCCCCGCGAGAGACCCGGCCGGGCCGCCGGCCCCCGCCGGTCGCGGGTGCCGCGTACGTCCGCCGCGGCGACCCCTTCCGAGCGGCCGGGACCCCGACGTCCGCCGCCCGGCCCTCAGTTGCCCGCCACCGACTTCACCGCGACCGACACCGGCGCCGACCCGCCGATGAGTTCGAGGGTCAGCCCGGCCGTCGCCGGGGTGTCCACCAGCTCGGCGAGGACGGCGGCAACGTCGTCGCGTGGAACGGGTCCCCGGCCCGTGTGCGCCTCCAGGCGTACGAGGCCGGTGCCCGCGTCGTCCGTCAGCTGACCGGGCCGCAGGATCGTCCAGTCCAGGGCGTCCAGGCCGCGGACGTACGCGTCCGCCTCGCCCTTGGCGCGCAGGTACACGTCGAAGACCTCGTCGCCCTCGTGGGCCGGATCGGCGCCCATGGAGGACACGACCAGGAAGCGCCGTACCCCGGCCCGTACCGCGGCGTCCGCCAACAGGATCGCCGCCGCCTTGTCCACCGTCTCCTTGCGGTCCGCTCCGCTGCCCGGGCCCGCGCCCGCCGCGAAGACGGCCGCGTCGGCGCCCCGCAACCGCTCCGCGACCTCCTCGACCGTCGCCGACTCCAGGTCGAGGACGACCGGCTCGGCACCGGCCCGGCGCAGGTCGTCCGCCTGCTCCGGCTTGCGGATGAGACCCACGGCCTCGTCCCCGCGCGCGGCGAGCAGCCGCTCCAGCCGCAGCGCGATCTGACCATGACCACCAGCGATGACAATGCGCATGTCTTCGACCGTACGCCCCGAAGACGCCCTCCGCCGCACGGTCACCGGCGGTGCGAGCCCGGCCCCCGGGACGGGACCTCGGCCGCCCCCGAGGTATGCCCGCCCCCGCACCCCTCCGGCACCCTCTCCGGCTCCTTCCGCACCTCCCGCACGGTCCCCGGCGTCCCCGGCGGCCCGGGACCCGGCCTCGGCCCGCACGCCGTACGGCAGCCGGCGCCCGGCCGCGCACTCGGCACCGCGCTCCCCCGGACGGGCTCAGTCCGGTTCCGCCCGCCCCTGCCGGGGCAGCCCCAGTTCCGCCGCCGTCGACGCGTCGCCGTACTCCCGTACCGCGCTGGTGCGCGCCACCACCCGCCCCCGGTGGACCACGATCCGGCTGTACGCCAGCGACAGCGCCGCCGACAGCCGGTCCCCGCGCACCGCCAGGAGCTCGGCCGGGAAGCCCGCCTCCACCCGCACCTCGGGCAGGCCGAGCACCGCCCGCGCCGAGGCGCTCACGGCGTCGTACGCGTCCTCAGGGCACAGCCCGTGGCGCGAAACCAGCAGGTACGCCGCGTCCAGGGGATCGCCGCGCCCCACCGGGTTGCTCACGTCCCGCAGGGCGCCGCTGCCCGCGGCGACCCGTACCCCGGCCGCCCGCAGCAGCCGTACCGGTGCCGTGCCGTCGCGGCGGTCGACGCCGCCGCAGCCGCCCTGCGGCAGGCACACCACCGCCACCCCGGCCGCCGCCAGCCGGTCGGCGGTCCGCGAGGCCACCTCCGCGGGCAGCCGGCCCAGGCCCCCGCACGGGCCGAGGGCCACCCCGGGGCGCAGCCCGCCCGCCATCGCCGCCAGCCGGGCCAGGCGGGCCGGGTCGGCGGCGTCCGTGTGCAGGTCGACGGGGCAGCCGTACTCGGAGGCGGCCTCCAGGACCGTCTCCACGTAGCCGGTCGGATCCGGGTCCAGGTCCGGACACCCGCCCACCGCACAGGCGCCCGCCTTCAGCGCGTCCCGCAGCACCGCCCGCCCGTCGGCCCCGGCCACCCCGGTCAGCACCCTCGGCATCGCCACCGTCGTCAGCCCGGCCAGCCCGCGCAGCGAGCGCCGCGCCCGGAGTACGGCGGTCAGGGCACCCAACCCCCGTACGCCGTCCACGCGCACATGGGCCCGCAGCGCGGTCACCCCGTGCCCGAGCTGGAGCAGCGCCGCTTCCGTGACGCGGCGCTGGACGTCCCCGGGTTCGTACGAGACCGGGCCGCCGGCGTCGGCGGTGAGCGCGGTGTCGCCGTGGACGTGGGGGTCGGCGGGGGCGGGCAGCAGCAGGTAGCCGGTGAGGTCCACACGCGTGCCGGTGCCGGGCGCGGTGCCCGCCGTCAGGCTGCCCGCGGTGCCGACCGCCTCGATGCGCCCGCCGCACAGCCGTACGTCCACGGTCCGGCCGTCGGTGAGCCGGGCCCCCGACAGCAGCAGCGGGCCGCGCGCGGCCGGGCCCGACGAGTTCGGCGAGTGGGGCGGCGGCTGCGGCCGGCTGTCGGGCATCGCGCTCCTCGGGCTCGGGGCTGCACAGGGGGACGCAAGATCACGCAGAGTGAGACGAGCCTAGGGCGGTGATCACGCGGGAGGGCGCAGGGGCGCAATAGTCGTACCGGTGTGCTCCGCCGCGCGGGGGGCGGGAGCCGGGCGGCGCCGGAGCGGGCGGGACGGCCGGGGCGGCGGGGCCGCCGGGTGTGCCCGGAGAACCGGGCGCGGCGGGAGCCGGGGAACGGATTTGGGAGTAGGGCTGCTGACCGTGTAATGTCTTCATCGCTCGCCCCAATAGCTCAGTCGGCAGAGCGTCTCCATGGTAAGGAGAAGGTCAACGGTTCGATTCCGTTTTGGGGCTCTGGTGCGGAAGGTTCCCCGTCGCGAGACGGGGGTCCGGATCGCATCAAAGCGGTGTAGCTCAGTCGGTAGAGCAAGCGGCTCATAATCGCTGTGTCACCGGTTCAAGTCCGGTCACCGCTACTCTTAGTAGCCGATTGCGGGGTCGGTCCTTCGATCGGCTACTCTTCTTGCGTTATATCAGTCCACCCGTTCGTCAAGGAGCACTCACGTGGCTGCCACCGACGTCCGCCCGAAGATCACGCTGGCCTGCGTGGAGTGCAAGGAGCGGAACTACATCACCAAGAAGAACCGGCGTAACAACCCGGATCGTCTGGAGATGAAGAAGCACTGCCCGCGTTGCAACGCGCACACCGCGCACCGCGAAACGCGATAAAACAGGCTCGTACGTGAGGCCGTCCCCACCCGGGGGCGGCCTCACGTCGTTTCGGTCGTCGCCCGG
Organism: Streptomyces sp. NPDC052020; assembly: GCF_040680575.1. Taxonomy (NCBI): domain Bacteria; kingdom Bacillati; phylum Actinomycetota; class Actinomycetes; order Kitasatosporales; family Streptomycetaceae; genus Streptomyces; species Streptomyces sp. NPDC052020. The sequence goes on along the minus strand of NZ_JBFAWY010000019.1, from coordinate 3,948 downwards.
CCGCCTTCCGGCCGGCCGGGCGACGACCGGATTCGGTCAACCACAGCAGACAGCAGGAGGTGCCGAGCCCATGGCGCTCGACCAGTCCTTCGTCGGGCGGACCTATCCGCCCACCGAGCCCTATGAGGTGGGCCGGGAGAAGATCCGTGAGTTCGCCGAGGCGGTAGGGGACACCAATCCGGCCTACACGGACACGGAGGCCGCCAAGGCGCTCGGCCACCCCGATGTGATCGCCCCGCCCACGTTCGTGTTCGCCATCACGTTCAAGGCGGCCGGACAGGTCATCCAGGATCCGCGGCTCGGCCTGGACTACAGCCGGGTGGTCCACGGCGACCAGAAGTTCGCCTATCGCCGCCCGGTGCGCGCCGGTGACCGGCTGACGGTCACCTCGACCATCGAGTCGGTCAAGTCCATGGCCGGCAACGACATCCTGGACATCCGCGGCGAAGTCCACGACGAGGCGGGCGAGCACGTCGTGACCGCCTGGACGAAGCTGGTCGCCCGCGCGGCGGAGGAGGCGTGAGCAACCCCATGACGGCGAAGATTTCCTACGCCGAGGTCGAGGTCGGCACCGAACTGCCCGCCCAGAGCTTCCCGGTGACCCGCGCCACCCTCGTGCGGTACGCGGGCGCCTCCGGCGACTTCAACCCGATCCACTGGAACGAGAAGTTCGCCAAGGAGGTCGGCCTGCCCGACGTGATCGCGCACGGCATGTTCACCATGGCCGAGGCGATCCGCGTGGTCACCGACTGGGCCGGCGACCCCGGCGCGGTCGTCGAGTACGGCGTCCGCTTCACCAAGCCTGTCGTCGTCCCCAACGACGACCAGGGCGCCGTGATCGAGGTCAGCGGGAAGGTCGCGGCCAAGCTGGAAGACAACACCGTCCGCGTCGACCTGACGGCGACCAGCGACGGCCGGAAGGTGCTCGGGATGTCCCGCGCGGTCGTGCGGCTGGCCTAGACGAGTAAGTCCGGAGTCCTCGAACGCATGAAGCGAGGGCCTCGTGGGTTCGTTTGTGACGACAAACCTCGAAGCCCTCGCGTCGGCGCCGTACGTCGAGATCGATGACTCTCTGGCAGGAACGCGGCGATGGGGCCGTCCGCCGAGGCTGACGCCCGGGACACCGACCTGTGGCACGACGACGTGTGGATCGTGGACTCCACACCCAGAGCGCAAGCGCGGGGGAGCGGTCTGGGCCCTCGCGAGCACCAGCGTCGCCGGGCCCCGGGCGCTCCCGCGTACACGGCACGGGGCTGTCGGTGCCGTCTCGTAGTCTTGGGCGCGTGCAGGAACTCCACGACGCCCCCCTCGCCCCGCTGACCACCTTCCGGCTGGGCGGCCCCGCGACCCGGCTGGTCACCGCGACGACGGACGACGAGGTGATCACGGCCGTCCGCGAGGCCGACGACACCGGCACCCCGCTGCTGCTCATCGGCGGCGGTTCCAACCTCGTCATCGGCGACAAGGGCTTCGACGGCACCGCCCTGCACATCGCCACGCGCGGCCTCACGCTCGACGGCACGACGCTGGAGCTGGCCGCCGGTGAGGTGTGGACCGACGCCGTCGCCCGCACGGTCGAGGCCGGGCTCGCCGGCATCGAGTGCCTCGCCGGAATCCCCGGTTCGGCGGGCGCGACCCCCATCCAGAACGTGGGGGCGTACGGCCAGGAGGTCTCCGCCACGATCACCGAGGTGGTCGCCTACGACCGCCGGGCCCGCGAGACGGTCACCCTCACCAACGCCGAGTGCGCCTTCTCCTACCGCCACAGCCGCTTCAAGGCCGACCCGGAGCGGTACGTCGTCCTGCGGGTCCGCTTCGGCCTGGAGGACGCGGACGGCATGTCGGGCCCCCTGAAGTACGCCGAGACGGCCCGCGCCCTCGGCGTCGCCCCGGGTGACCGCGTACCGCTCGCCTCGGCCCGCGACACGGTCCTGAAGCTGCGTGCCGGCAAGGGAATGGTCCTGGACCCGGAGGACCACGACACCTGGTCGGCCGGTTCCTTCTTCACCAACCCCATCCTGACCGACGCGGAGTTCGCCGCCTTCCGCGCCCGTGTGCGCGAGCGCCTCGGCGACGGCGCGGAGCCGCCCGCCTACCCCGCCGGCGAGGGCCGCACGAAGACCTCCGCGGCCTGGCTGATCGACAAGGCCGGCTTCATCAAGGGCTACGGGGCGGGCCCCGCCCGCATCTCCACCAAGCACACCCTGGCCCTCACCAACCGGGGCGGCGCGACGACGGAGGATCTGCTCGCCCTGGCCCGCGAGGTCGTCGCCGGCGTCCGCGACGCCTTCGGGGTCACCCTGGTCAACGAGCCGGTGACGGTCGGCGTCAGTCTCTAGTGCCGCGGCGGACCCCGCCGGGGCGGCCGCCCGCCGGTCAGTACGCCACGCCGACGCCCTGTCCCACCGTCGTCGCGTCCTCGGTCATCGCCAGCATGGCGTGGGCGGCATCGGCGCGGCCCAGCACACGGCCCTTGGCGGGGAAGCCCCCGACGACGGTCCGGTAGCGGCCGGTGACCGGCCTGTCCAGCAGACGCGGCGGACGGACGACCGTCCAGTCGGTGCCGCTGCGGGCCAGCTCGGCCTCCATCGCCCGCAGATCCGCGTAGACGTCCTTCAGGACCGCGGAGACGACGCCGCGCAGCCCCCGGTCCAGCAGCCCCGCGCCCTCCGGCTCCGGGCCGACCGGCGCGGCGCTGACCACCACCAGCCGCCGCACCCCCTCCGCGTCCAGCGCGGCCAGCACCGCGCGCGTCAGCCGGGTCGCGATCCCCGCGTCCTTGCGGCTGCGCGCGCCGAGCCCGGACAGCACCGCGTCCCGCCCCGACACCGCGGGCCGGACCGCCTCCCAGTCGCTGACGTCCGCGCGGAACACCTCCAGACCCGTCCCGGTCACCGGCAGCCGCGACGGATCCCGTACGACCGCCGTGACCTGGTGGCCGGCCCGCAGCGCCTGCCGGACGATCTCCCGCCCGACACCGCCGGTGGCGCCGAAAACGGTGAGCTTCACGCATACCCCCGGGTACCACAGCGACCAAGGTGGGTGAGCACTCACTCACCCTGACTCTCCCCTATGGTGAGTAAGCACTCACCCACCCGTCAAGGTTCCTTGGAGCGGCCATGGACTCCGCCAAGCCGGCCCGGGAGCGCATCCTGGACGCCGCCCACGAGCTGATGCTCACCGTGGGGCTCGCCCGCGCCACGACGAAGGAGATCGCCCGGGCGGCCGAGTGCTCCGAAGCGGCGCTCTACAAGCACTTCGCGAGCAAGGAGGAACTGTTCATCCGGGTCCTGGCGGAGCGGCTGCCACGGCTGAGCCCGCTGCTGAACGCCCTCACCGCCGAACCGGGCCACGGCACCCTGGAGGAGAACCTCACCGAGATCGCCCGCCGGGCCGCCCTCTTCTACGAGCAGAGCTTTCCGATCGCCGCGTCCCTGTACGCCGAGACGAGCCTCAAGCGGCGGCACGACGACGCGATGCGGGAGATGGGCATCGGGCCGCACCTGCCGATCGAGGGCCTGGACACCTACCTCCGCGCGGAACGGGACGCCGGCCGGATCCGCCCCGACGCCGACACCTTCGCCGCCGCCTCCCTCCTCCTGGGCGCCTGCGCGCAGCGGGCGTTCGCCTACGACGCGACGACCGGACGGCCACCCGCGGACGACTTCGCCCGCCGACTGGCGCGGACCCTCCTGGCGGGGATCACCTGACGACGGATGCGATCCCCCGGGCGCCTGGGGGCACCTCCCAGGCCGTTCGGGCACTGGGGGAGGCAACGACTGCCCGCGGTTAGCGGCTTCGCGCGCCCGCGGCGCGCCCGGAGTGGGCGTGCCACCCGCGGGCGCCCGCGGCGGGGAGGGGCGTGTCGGGGGGTGGCCGCCCGCAGCGGTTGGCGCGTCAACACCGGAACGTTCTTGGCCGACCGATTCCGCGCCGTTCCGAGGACGG
>NZ_JBFAWY010000018.1:0-155986 GCF_040680575.1 Streptomyces sp. NPDC052020 | reverse complement strand
CGTCCCCGGCCTGATGGGCCGCACCATGACGATGCTGAGGGAGCTGCCGTGACCGCGCCCACGATCGACGTGCACGCCCACGTCCTGCTGCCCGGGATCGACGCGCTCGTGGCCGGACTGCCCGGCCACGCCGAGGCCCGCGAGCTCGACGCCCGCCGCAACGGCCCCGCGGCCCTCGCCGTGAGCGGCCCCATGGTGGGCGAGCGCATCCCGAAACTGACCGACCCTGCCGTGCGGCTGGCCGCGATGGACGCCCAGGGCGTGGACGTGCAGCTGGTGAGCCCCTCGCCCTCGCACTACCACTACTGGACGGACGAGGAGACCGCCGACAAGGTGTACCGGCTGGCCAACGAGGCCACCGCGGCGCACTGTGCGGCCGCCCCGGACCGGCTGCGCGGCCTGGGCCTGGTCCCGCTCCAGCACCCAAAGCTGGCGGTGCGGGCCCTCGAACACGCCCTGGAGCAGGGCCTGTCCGGCGTGGAGATCTCCAGCCACGCCCCCGGACGGGAACTGTCCGACCCGGCCTACGAGCCGCTGTGGTCACGGGCCGAGGAGACCGGCGCCATCGTCTTCCTGCACCCCTTCGGGTGCACCCTGGACGAGCGGCTCGACCGGTGGTACCTGTCCAATACCGTCGGCCAGCCCACCGAGAACGCCGTCGCGCTGTCGCACCTGATCTTCTCCGGCGTGCTGGACCGCCACCCGGGCCTGAAGCTGATCGCCGCGCACGGCGGCGGCTATCTGCCCACCCACATCGGCCGCTCCGACCACGCCTGGTCGGCCCGGTCCGACGCGGGCGCCGGCTGCGCCCATCTGCCCAGCAGCTACCTGAAGCGGCTGTACTTCGACTCCCTCGTCCACGACCCGCACGTCCTGCGGGAACTGGTCCGCGTCGCCGGTGCCGACCGGGTGCTGCTCGGCTCCGACTTCCCCTTCGACATGGGCACCGAGGACCCGGTCGGCGCGCTGCGCGCCGCGCGTCTGCCCGACGCCGACTTCGACGCCGTACGCGGCCGCAACGCCGCGGCCCTGCTCTCCCTGGAGTGATTCCCATGCGTCTGCTCACCCATCTGCGGCACGTCGACCTCGCCGTGCCCGACTACGACAAGCAGCTCGACTTCTACTCCGGCGTCTGGGGCCTGACCAAGGTCGCCGAGGACTCCGGCATCTCCTTCCTGGCCGCCGAGGGCTCCCCGGAGCAGTACGTCGTGCGGCTGCGCAAGGCCGAGGAGAAGCGCCTCGACCTCGTCTCCTACGGGGCCGCCAGCGCGGCCGACGTGGACACGCTCGCCGAGCGGCTCCTGGCCGGCGGCGTCCAGCTGATCTCCCAGCCCGGCACGGTCGACACCCCCGGCGGCGGTTACGGGTTCCGCTTCTTCGACGTCGACGGCCGCACCATCGAGGTCTCGGCGGACGTGGAGGTGCGGCAGCACCGCAAGATCGAGGAGAAGGAGTCGATCCCGGTCAAGCTGAGCCACGTCGTCCTCAACTCCCCCGACCTGAACCGCACCCGGGAGTGGTACGAGCGCCACCTCGGCTTCCGGCTCTCCGACACGCTGAGCTCCCCGCACATGGGCGAGGTCATGCACTTCATGCGGATCAGCAACCAGCACCACTCCATGGCGCTGGCCAAGGGCCCGCACACCTCGCTGCACCACATCTCCTTCGAGATGCGCGGCATCGACGAGTACATGCGCGGCTCCGGCCGCGTCATCCGGGCCGGCTACAAGAAGATCTGGGGCCCGGGCCGGCACATGGCGGGCGACAACACCTTCACGTACTTCCTCGACCCGCACGGCAACACCGTCGAGTACACCACCGAGCTGGAACTGCTCGACGAGGACACCTGGCACCCCCACGTCTACGACTTCTCCCAGCCCGAGGTCACCGACCAGTGGGGCACCGCCAACCCGATGAACGAGCTGGTCGCCAAGGAGTCGTTCAACGACCCCGACCGCGGCGTGTTCGTCGCCCCGCCGGTCTGAGCGGCCGCCCTCCGCTCCGGGGACGCGGCGGCACAGGCCAACGCCCTGACGCCGCGCCGCCGCGTCCCCGGCCCCCCACCGGCGGCCCCCCACCGGCGGCCCTCCGCCCGCCCCCTCGCACGGCTCCCGCATCAACGACGATCGAAGGAACCGCCCGATGAGCACACCCACGCCCCGCCTCACCCGTCGCGGCCTGCTGGCCGGCGGCGCCGCCGCGACCGCGCTGGCGGTCACCCCGCAGGCCGGTGCGGCGGAGACCGGAGGCCGGTCCCGGAGCCGCACCGTGGTCCACCTGCTGGGCACGGCGGGCGGCCCCCCGCCGTACGGCGGGCGCATGGGCATCGCCTCCGCCGTCACCGTCGGCGAGGACACCTATCTGGTGGACTGCGGCCGGGGCGCCGTCACCCAGTACCTCAAGGCCGGGCTGTCCATGCCGTCGCTCAAGGGCATCTTCCTCACCCATCTGCACGCCGACCACATCGTCGACTACTTCGACTTCCCGCTGCTGTGCGCCGGGGTGATGCCCCCGCAGCCCGGCTTCGGCGGCACCGTGCGCGTGTGGGGCCCGGGTCCGGGTGACACCGTCACCTCCGGCCCCGTCTCCCCCGAGCACCCCTCACCGGGCACCATCGAGACCACCCGCCGCGCCAACGCCGCGTTCGCCGCCTCCACCAACGCCTTCGTCGCCGAGGGCTTCGGCATCGACCCGGTGTCGATGCTGGAGGTGAGCGAAGTGTCCGCGCCCTTCGGCACGGTGGAGACCGTCCTCGACACACCCGCGCTGAAGGTGACGGCGACCAGGGTCCCGCACGGGAACATGTCGCCGTCGTACGCCTACCGCTTCGACACCGAGGACGGCTCCGTCGTCTTCTCCGGGGACACCAGCCGCAGCGACGACCTGATCGCGCTGGCCCGGGACTGCGACCTGCTGATCCACGAGGCCGTCGACACCGCGTGGTTCGAGCGGCAGGGCATGCCCGCCGCCCTCGTCGGGCACATGCGCGAGGTCCACACCGAAGTCGGTGAGATCGGCCCCATCGCCGCCGCCGCGCGGGCCCGCCGAGTGGTCCTCAGCCACCTGGCCCCGGCCGACCCCGCACAGCTCCCGGACCGCGAGTGGGCCGCCGCCGCCCGCGCCTCCGCCCGGGCCGCCGGCTACCGGGGCCGCGTCACCGTGGGCCACGACCTCATGCGCATCCCCCTCGACTGACCCCTCCCACTCCTTCAGGAGCCGCACCATGCGATTCGCCACGTACGAGCACCGCCACCGCCCCCGGGTGGCCGTCGTGGAAGAGGACGGCACGCTCTATCCGCTGCCCGGCGTCACCTCCCTCACCGACCTGCTCGCGCGGGCCGACGGCCTGCCCGGACTGCTCGCCGCCGGCGCGGCGGCCCTCGACGTGCCGCCCGGCCCGCACGTCTCCCAGGTGCGGCTGCTGCCCCCGCTGGAGCCCGCGTCCGTCCGGGACTTCGTCACCTTCGAGGAGCACGTCGAGGGCGTACGGCGGTCGGTGGACGGCGTCTCCGGCGTGCCCGAGCAGTGGTACGCGGCGCCCACCTTCTACTTCACCAACCCGCACGCGATCTACGGCCCCGGAGACGGCATCCCGGTGCCGCCCGGCTCGGCGGTGCTCGACTTCGAACTGGAAGTCGCCGCCGTCATCGGCCGCGAGGGCCGCGATCTCACCCCCGAGCAGGCCCGCGACCACATCGCCGGCTACACCGTCTTCAACGACTGGTCCGCCCGCGACCTTCAGTCGGCGGAGATGAAGGTGGGCCTCGGCCCCTGCAAGGGCAAGGACACCGCCACCACCCTCGGCCCGTACTTCGTCACCGCCGACGAGCTGGAGCCCCACCGCGACGCCGACGGCTTCCTGCGCCTCGCCCTGACCGCACGGGTCAACGGCGAGGTGGTCGGCGAGGACCTGCTGTCCAACATGAGCTGGACCTTCGAGGAGATGACCGCCTACGCCTCGCGCGGCACCCGCGTCGTGCCGGGCGACGTCCTCGGCTCGGGCACCTGCGGCAACGGCGGCTGCCTCGCCGAGCTGTGGGGCCTGCGCGGCGAGCGAACCCCGCCGCCGCTGGCGCCCGGCGACACCGTCAGCCTCACCGTCGAGGGCATCGGCACCCTCACCAGCACCGTCGTCCCCGGCGCCGCGCCGGTGCCGCTGCCGGCCGGACGGCGCCGCAGCCGGGAGCGGCCGTGACCGGTCTGCACCCCAAGAGGCTGCTGGGCAAGGTCGTCGTCGTCACCGGCGCGGCCCGCGGCCAGGGCGCCGCGGAAGCGGAGGCGCTCACCCGCGAGGGCGCCCGCGTGATCGCCACCGACGTGACCGAGGCGCCCGGCTGCCGTCGGCTCGACGTCACCAGCGAGCGGGAGTGGGCCGCGCTCGCCGCCGAGCTGAAGGAGTCGTACGGGCGGGTGCACGGTCTGGTCAACAACGCGGGCGTCACCTGGCGGGCCCGCGTCGGCGACGTACGCCCCGAGGACATGGCCCGGGTCCACGCGGTCAACGTCACCGGCCCCCTGCTCGGCATCCAGCACCTCGCGCCCCTCATGCCGCCCGGCTCCTCCATCGTGAACGTCGGCTCCTCGGCCGCCCTCACCGCCCACTACCCGGTCGCCTACACCACCAGCAAGTGGGCGCTGCGGGGCCTGTCGAAGACGGCCGCCCTGGAGCTGGGCCCGCGCGGCATCCGCGTCAACACGATCCACCCCGGCTACATCGAGACCGAGATGACCGCCTCCGCCGCGCCGGCGTTCCGCGAGGCCAACGTCCGCGAGACACCGCTGGGCCGCACCGGGACGGCCGGTGAGGTCGCCCCGCTGGTCGTCTTCCTGCTGTCCGGGGAGTCCTCCTTCATCACCGGCGCGGAGATCCCCGTGGACGGCGGCCTCACGGCGCACGGCGGCGTCAAGTCCGTCTCCGACGCCCTGCGGGAGGGAGCGGCGTCATGAAACGCCTCGAAGGGAAGGTCGCGCTGATCTCGGGCACCGCCCGCGGCCAGGGCCGGGCCGCCGCCCTGCGGTTCGCCGCCGAGGGCGCCCTCGTCGTCGGCGGCGACCTGCGGCACGAGGAGGCCGTGGAGACCCAGCGGCTCATCGCCCGCGAGGGCGGCACCGCCCTGACCCCCGGCCCCCTGGACGTCACCGACGAGGAGTCGGTACGGGCCTGGGTGGAGGAGGCCGCCGACGCGTTCGGCGGCATCGACATCGTGTACGCCAACGCGGGCGCCGTCCGTTTCGGGGCGATCACCGACCAGTCGTACGAGGACTTCTCCTTCACCCTGCGCGCCGAGCTGGACTCGGTGTGGCTCACCGTCCGGGCGGCCTGGCCGCACCTGGTGCGCAGCCGCGGCTGCGTCCTCACCGTCGGCTCGACGGCCGGACTGACCGGCTCGCTCACCAACCGGCGCACCGCGCACACCGCGTCCAAGGGCGCGGTGATCGCGCTCACCCGCCAACTGGCCGCCGAGGGCGCCCCGTACGGCGTCCGCGCCAACTGCGTCAGCCCCGGAATGATCGACACCGAGGGCTCCCGCGGGGATCTGCTCGCCGACGACCACCCCATGCGCTCCATCGCCCGCCACATCCCCCTCGGCCGGGTCGGCCGGCCCGACGACGTGGTCAACGCGGCCGTCTTCCTCGCCTCGGACGAGGCCGCGTACATCACCGGCGCCCACCTCGTCGTCGACGGCGGCTGGTCCGCCGTCCTGCCCGGCGCCACCACCTGAAAGGACAACCGCACGTGAACAAGGTCCGCCCCAGCGCGGCCGAAGCGGTCGCCGACATCCCCGACGGCGCCTCGCTCGCCGTCGGCGGCTTCGGCCTCAGCGGGGTACCCGACGTCCTCATCCGCGCCCTGCACGACCAGGGCGCGGGCGGCCTGGAGGTCGTCTCCAACAACTGCGGCGTCGACGGCCGGGGCCTGGGCATCCTGCTGGCCGCGGGCCGCATCGCCCGCGTGACCGGCTCGTACGTCGGCGAGAACAAGGAGTTCGCCCGCCAGTACCTGACCGGCGAACTGGAGGTGGAGCTCGTCCCGCAGGGCACCCTCGCCGAACGCCTGCGCGCGGGCGGCGCGGGCATCCCCGCCTTCTACACCCCGGCGGGCGTCGGCACCCAGGTGGCGCAAGGCGGCCTGCCCTGGCGGTACGCGGCCGACGGAACGGTCGCCGTCGCCTCCCCGCCCAAGGAGACCCGCGACTTCGCGGGCCGCCCGCACGTCCTGGAGCACGGCATCACCACCGACTACGCCCTGGTGAGGGCCTGGCGCGGCGACCGCCACGGCAACCTGGTGTTCCGGCGGGCCGCCGCCAACTTCAACCCCCTCGCGGCCATGGCCGGGCGGATCACCGTCGCCGAGGTGGAGGAGCTGGTCGAGCCGGGCGAGCTGCGCCCCGACGAGGTGCACCTGCCCGGCATCTACGTGCAGCGCGTCGTGGAGCTCTCCCCGGCCGAGGCCGCCGACAAGCAGATCGAGAAGAGGACGGTACGTTCCTGATGGCCTGGACCCGCGACCAGATGGCCGCCCGCGCCGCCGCCGAACTCGCCGACGGCTCCTACGTCAACCTGGGCATCGGCCTGCCCACCCTCATCCCCGGCCACCTGCCGCCCGGGGTGCACGTCGTCCTGCACTCCGAGAACGGCATCCTCGGCACCGGCCCCTACCCCGCCGAGGACGAGGTCGACCCCGACCTGATCAACGCGGGCAAGGAGACCGTGACCGTCCTGCCCGGGGCGTCCTTCTTCGACTCCGCCCTCTCCTTCGGCATGATCCGCGGCGGCCACATCGACACCGCCGTCCTCGGCGCCATGCAGGTCTCCGCCCGCGGCGACCTGGCCAACTGGATGATCCCCGGCAAGATGGTCAAGGGCATGGGCGGCGCGATGGACCTCGTCCACGGGGCCCGCCGCGTCATCGTCCTGACGGAACACACCGCCAAGGACGGCAGCCCCAAGATCGTCGACGAGTGCGCCCTGCCCCTCACCGGCGAACGGTGCGTCCACCGCGTCATCACCGACCTGGGCGTCCTCGACGTCACCCCCGGCGGCCTCGCCCTCGTCGAGACCGCGCCGGACGTCACCGCCGAGGACATCACGGCCCGCACCGGCGCCCCGCTGCTCCTGGACGGCCTCACAGCCGCCTGCTGAGACCGGCCCGGCCGGTCCTCCGGCGGTCCGGCCCCCTCCCGCGTCCTCGCGGCCCCGGGGAACGGGCCGCCGGCGGCGGCGTACGCCCGACTGCCGGTCGCCCGGTTGACGCGGGCGACGCCACCGCGCCACGGTGAGAAACGTACCGAGTGCGACACGTGGTCGAAACGGCGATCGAAAGCGGATGAGCATGGTGGTGACGCGGGAGACCGGCCTCCGGACGGCGACGGCGGCTCGGACGGCGACGGCGACGGCGACGGCGTGCCGGAACGGCACCGCCCCGGCACGGGCCCTGGCCCACGCGCGATGACGGCCCCCTCGACCACGGCCCCCGGCAGCGCGGCGGAACCCCACGCCTCGCCGGTGAACTCGCACAACGAGTGGGACCCGCTGGAGGAGATCATCGTCGGGCGCCTCGACGGCGCGACGATCCCCTCCAGCCACCCGGTGGTGGCGTGCAACATCCCGCCCTGGGCGGCCCGGCTCCAGGGACTCGCCGCCGGCTTCAGGTATCCGCGCGCCCTGGTGGAGCGGGCCCAGCGGGAACTCGACGCGTTCGTCGCCCTGCTGCGGTCCCTCGGTGTCACCGTCACCCGCCCGGACCCGGTCGACCACAGGAAACGTTTCGGCACCCCCGACTGGACATCGCGCGGGTTCTGCAACACCTGTCCCCGCGACAGCATGCTGGTGATCGGCGACGAGATCATCGAGACCCCGATGGCCTGGCCGTGCCGGTACTTCGAGACCCACTCCTACCGCACGATCCTCAAGGACTACTTCCGGCGCGGAGCACGCTGGACCTCCGCCCCGAAACCGCAGCTCACCGACGAACTCTTCGAACCGGGCTTCCGCGTCCCCGGGCCCGGCGAGCCCATGCGGTACATCCTCACCGAGTTCGAGCCGGTGTTCGACGCGGCCGACTTCGTCCGCGCCGGACGCGACCTGTTCGTCACCCGCAGCAACGTCACCAACCGGATGGGCATCGACTGGCTGCGCCGCCACCTGGGCCCCGGCTACCGCGTCCACGAGATCCCGAGCCGCTGCCGCACCCCCATGCACATCGACACGACCTTCGTCCTGCTCGCCCCCGGCAAGGTGCTGGTCAACCCCGAGTACGTCGACGTCGACCACCTGCCCGACGTCCTGCGCTCGTGGGACGTCCTGATCGCCCCCGAACCCGACCCCATCGACCAGCACCTGCTCAAGGTCACGTCCCTGTGCGGCAAGTGGCTCAGCATGAACGTCCTCATGGTCGACGAGAAACGGGTGATCGCCGAACGGCACCACACCGGCATGCTGCGCGCCCTGGAGAAGTGGGGCTTCGAACCCATCCCGTGCGACCTGCTCCACTACGCCCCGTTCGGCGGCTCCTTCCACTGCGCGACGCTGGATGTGCGGCGGCGGGGGGTGCTGGAGTCGTACTTCGACTGAGGGGGGCCACGGATGCCCGGCCACGGACCCAGGTTCGGCGTCCTGGCGGGCGGAGCCGCTCACGGCGGGCACGCGATCTCGGCCCACACCGTCTTCGTGCAGGTGTCCCGCACCTCGCAGCCCCAGCGCCCGGCGCAGCCCGCCACCAGGACCAGCCCCCGCCCCGACTCCGCTTCGGGTGAGCTACCGGGACCGTCTCGTCGCACGAGTTGCCGCAGGACGGCGACGAAGCCGGCGCCCCGGGGGGCGGGCATGCCGGGGCACTGAGACGTTTTCAGCCAAACGGAGTCGAAGATCCTTCAGACCCCCCACGTTCGCGACCTCGCGTGATCAGTCGATGACTGTGAGTGAGGCGCGGCACCTCGACATGCGCGGTTATGCACAAACATGCAGCCTCCGGCTCTGGCCCCTGCCTGTGCGTCGCATGCATCGTTCTTGAGTGCTGCCCGATGGTTCCCTCGGGCTGGTTCGCGTGCGATGGCCGATAGGTGCGTTGTGCCCCTATCCCGACATGGCGGGGAGTGAGCAGGTCATGATGGCGGTCGGGCGGGTCCAGGATCTTGTTGCCGAATGGGTGAAGCGCCGTCCGGAGAGTTGCGCGGTACGCGTTCCAGCCACCGGCGAATCGCTGTCCTATCGAGAACTGTGGGGCGTGTCGGGCAAGTTGGCCGACGATCTCATCGCCGCCGGAGTAGGCCCAGGGGACGCCGTTCCGGTCGCGGTGGACAGATCGCTGGAGCTCGTTCCGGCGTTCCTCGGAGTACTCCGCGCGGGCGCGGCCTACGTGCCGCTCGACGCGATGGCCCCGCAGGCCCGCCTTAGGGGGATCATCGAGGAAGTCGGCGCCAAGCTGGTCGTCACCTACGGCCCCGACTCGCGCCGCGAGCCCTGGGCGAACCTGCCGGACGGCCCTCGCGTCGTCCCGGTGCCCACGTCGGCCTCGCCGGGCGGGGTCGTCACAGATCCGGTCGCCTCCGATGCGGAGGCGCCCGCCTACATCACCTACACCTCCGGATCGACGGGCCGGCCGAAGGGGGTGATCGTGCCGCACCGGGGTGTGATCCGGCTGGTGCGCGAACCGGTTTTCTGCGCCATCGGGCCTGGCGACCAGGTCGCCAACACCTGTAACCCCGCGTTCGACGTCACGACCTTCGAGGTCTGGAACACCCTCACCGCGGGCGCCACACTCGTCGTGCTGCCTTCGGTGGTCACCGACCTGTCACTCGAGGCGTGGGCACGGATGGTGCGGTCGGAGGGCATCGACACGATGTTCCTCACCACCTCGCTGTTCCACACCGTCGGGCGGGAACGGCCGGAGGCGTTCGGCGAACTGCGCACCCTGATCACGGCGGGCGAACAGCTGGAGCTGGGCATAGTGCGCGACGTCCTGGCGGCGGCCGCGCCCGGGCGCCTGGTCAATGCCTACGGCCCGACCGAGGCCACGACGTTCGCTTCCTACTTCGATTGCACGCTCGACAGCCTGGCGGGCCGTGACCGGGTGCCCATCGGGCGCCCGATCCAGGAGACGACGCTGAAAGTCGTCGCCGAGGACCTGACCGAGGTGCCGCGTGGCGACGTCGGCGAGCTGGTCATCGGCGGACCCGGCGTCGCCCTCGGGTACCTCGGCCGCCCGGAACTGACGGCCGAACGCTTCGTCATCGACGGCGCCACCGGCGAGACGCACTACCGGTCCGGCGACCTGTGCCGCGTGCTGCCGGACGGCACGATCGAGTACCTGGGACGTGCCGACCGGCAGGTGAAGCTGCGCGGCTTCCGGGTCGAGCTGCCCGAGATCGAGCGCGCGGCAGCGGCCACCGGTCTCGTGAGCGCCGCCTTCGTGGAAAAGGTGGGTGAGGGGCCGTCGGCGATGCTGGTCGGCTTCGCTCTGCCGTCCACCACGGGGCCGGCCGAGCCGGACGACCTGCTCAAGGCCATGGGCGAGGCGCTGGCCGACCGCCTGCCGTCCTACATGATCCCGGCCCGGTGGGTCGTGGTGGAGCGGCTTCCGGTGGGCTCGACCGGCAAGGTCGACCGCGCCGCGCTGCTGCGGCTGCTGGACGCCGATGCCGCCCCCGATGCCCACCCCGCCCTCGCGCGGGCCGGCGAGCCGGGCGGCGACGACACGCTGCTGGACGAACTGGCCGAGCTCTGGCGCGAGGTGCTGGGCACCGACGAGGTCGGAGCCGGCGACAACTTCCTGGAGCTGGGGGGTGACTCGGTGCGGGCCATGCAGCTCGTCTCCCGGATCGACCAGAGATACGGCGTGCCGGTGGAGCCGGGCACGGTGCTGCTGCTCGACTCCCTCGCCGAACTGGCCGAGCACGTCCGACAGCTGGGAGCGGTGACCGCATGAGCGCCGAACTGCGCCGGCGCGGGGAGCGGGTCGCCCCCGCCTCGGCCGGTCAGGAACGACTGTGGCTGATCGAGGAGACCTCCGGAGGCAGCGCCACCTACAACGTGCCCGTGTTCCTGGCCTGGCGGGAGCGCATCGACGTGGCGGCGCTGGAATCGGCGCTGGCGTTCGTCGTCGAACGGCACGAAGCGCTGCGGACGGCCTACGAGCTGCGCGACGGGCAGCTGCTCCAGATCGTCCGTGATCCGCAGACACCGCCGATCGAGATCATCGACGCGGAGTCCATGGCAGGGGTGCGGGAGGAGGCCGCGCGGCGCGGGAGCGAGCCGCTCGACCTGGCCAAGGGCACGGTACTGCGTTGCGTCGTCTGGCGCGGGTCGCCCGACGGTGACGCCCTCCTGCTGGTGGTGCACCACATCGCTGTGGACGGCTGGTCCCTCGGTCCGCTCCTCGACGACCTCGCCGTCGCCTACGACGCGGCGCTGGGAGGCAAGCGGCCGTCGGCCGACGAGTTGCCCGTACAGTACGCGGACTTCGCCGTCTGGGACCGCGCCCTGGCCCGGACGCCCGACATCCAGCGCGCGCTCCACAAGCGCGTCGGCCAACTGCTGGACGTCTCCGGCGAACTCGTCCTCGACGGATGCACCCGGAGCCCGGCCGCCGACGAGGGACGCCGTCCGGGGCGGCAGCGGCACTTCCCGGTCCCCCCCGAGGTGTCGGCCCGGGTGGGGCAGCTGTCCTTGTCGCTGCGGGCGACGCCGTTCGTGCTGTGGTTCGCCGCCGTCCAAGCCACGCTGTACCGCTGGTCGGGGCTGCGCGAGTTCCTGGTGGGCGCGGTGACCGCCAACCGGAACCACCCGATGCTGGAACGGGTCGTCGGGTTCTTCGCCAACACCGTCCCCCTGCGCTGCGCGGTGGATCCCGGCTGGTCGTTCGCCGAGCTGTGCCGCAAGGCGCGGACCGAGGCGTTCGGTTCCCTCAGTCACCAGAAGCTCCCCTTCGACCAGCTCACCACCGCGGTGAACGCGGCCCGCGGCACCGGCCGGTCGGCGCTGGTCAACGTCGGCTTCGTGCACCAGGCCCCGCCCACCGGGCACGCCCGCTGGGCGCCGCCGTCCGAACTGGCCACCGGCACGGCCAAGTTCGACCTGATGGTGATCATCAACGAGGTCGGGGACGACCTGACCGTCACCATCGAGTACGACACCGACCGTTACTCCGACGATGCCTGCGACCGCCTCGGGAACACTCTGGTGGAATTGCTCACGGCTGCCGTCGGCGACCCGGACCGTCCGCTGAAGGAGTTCCTGGGCGAGCCCGCTGCCGTCCAGCGGGCCACCTCGGGTCCGGCTCCCCGCAAGAGGGAGAGCGCTCCGCTCACCAAGGAGCAGAGGCGGGCGGCGGAGCTGTTCGCCGCCGTGCTGAGCGACGGCGGCCGCTACGGCGTGGTGGGGACGGCGGACGAGCTGACCGCCGACGCCGACTTCTTCGTCCTCGGCGGGCACTCGCTGCTGGCGGTCAGCATGCTCGCGGAGGCTGAGCGGCGGTACGGCGTCGAGCTGTCGCCCCGGGTCTTCCTCACCGACCCCACGGTGGCGGGACTGGCGGAGGCGCTTGCGGCGGCGGAGGCCAGGCGCGACACGCCGGCGGCCGTGATCGATGACGGGCCGCGCCCCGCGACCTCCGCGCAGCAGCGCTTCTGGCTGCTGGACCGGATGCCGTGGCTGCGTCCGGCCTATCTCTCGCCCACCGTGGTCGAGCTGGCCGACGGGATCGACCGCGAGGCACTGCGGCGCGCAGTGGACACGGTCCTCGCACGGCATCCGGCGCTTCGGTCGCGGTTCACCCTCGACCGGAAGGAACGCCGGGTCCACTACCGGACGGACGGCCCGCCCGCCGTCACGACCGTCACCGAGTCACCGGCCGATCCGCGCGAGCACCTCGCCGAGATCTGCGCCACGCCGTTCGATCTGGCCAAGGAGGCTCCGGTACGCGCCGACATCGTGTGCCTGGACGACCGGACGCTGCTGGCCCTGGTCCCGCACCACATCGTCGTGGACGGCTGGTCGGCGCAGGTCCTCCTCGACCAGATCGCGACCGTCTACCGGCAGGACGGCGACCTCGCCGAGCCCGTCCACCCGGCGGCGGTCGCCGAGCCGGTCGACGCCCACCGCGTCGAGGCCGTCGTGGAACGCCTGCGGGGCGCTCCGCTCGACCCACCGCTGCCACACGATCGTCCCCGGGGCGAACTCCAGTCCACTCGGGCGGCCACCGTCAGCGCGCTGATCGGGGAGGAACGCCTCCGGCGGCTGCGCCAGGTCGCCGTGGGCGAGCTGGGGTGCAGCACGTTCGTGATCGCGGCCACGCTCATGGGCGCGGCCCTCGCGCGCGGCGGCAGCGGGCGCGACTTCCTGCTCGCCTTTCCCTGGTCCGGGCGCGACTCGACCGGTGCGGCCGACGCCGTGGGCATGTTCGTCAACACCCTGGTCCTGAGGGTGGACCTGACCGGCGAGCCCACCTGGCGCGAGCTGCTGACCCGGGTGCGCGACGATGCCAAGGCGGCCTACCGGGACGCGACAGCGCCCTATGACGCGGTGGTCGAAACCCTTCACCCGACCCGGGACCTCGGCCGCCCGCCGCTTACCCCGCTCTACGTGACCTCCGCGAAGGAGCCGGACCTGCCCGCGCCCTTCACCCGCCACCTGGCGCCCGACCCCCTGTTCATCAAGTACGAGCTCGAACTGACCGCCATCGAACGCGGCGACGACCTGGAGCTGGAACTGGCGTACGCGACCGCGCTGTTCGACGAGCGCACGGCGCGCGCCCTGCTGGACGCCATGGTCGCCGCGGCGGCGGACCTTTCCGACCATCCCGATTCCCAGCCCTGACGGCACCCAGCAAGGAGACACCAGTGGACGATCAACTCCTCGATCGCGTGCGCGACGCTTGGGCCTTGGTCCTCGGCGCCGACGACCCGACGAGCGTCCCGCTCGACACGAATTTCTTGGAGGCCGGGGGCACCTCACTGCTGCTGATCATGCTCTGGGAGGAACTGTCCGAGCAGACCGACCGCGATCTGCGCGTCTCGGATCTCTTCCAGCACTCCACGGTACGCGCGCAGGCAGCGTTGCTGGCCGGTGAGGCCGAACCCGTCGCCGCCGACGTGGCTCCCCAGGGCCCGGGCCGGGCCGACCTTCTCGGGCTGCGGGGTGCGGGCCGATGACCCGTCCCACCGACATCGCGGTGGTCGGCGTCGGGCTGCGCTACCCCGACGCCGGCACACCCCAGCAGTTCTGGCGCAACATCGAGCAGGGCCTGGTCGCCATACGCGAGCTGACCGAGGAACAGCTCGCGAACGCCGCCCTGCCCGACCGTGTCCTGAACGCTCCCGGCTTCGTGAAGATGGGCGCCACCCTGCCCGGCGTCACCGACTGGGCCGCCGACTTCTTCGGCTACACGCCCAAGGAGGCCGAGACCATCGATCCGCAGCAGCGGATCTTCCTGGAGGCCGCCTGGGAGGCGCTGGAGGCCGCCGGCCACCCGCCGCACGACGGCGGCCCCCGGACCGGAGTGTTCGCGGCCAGCTACGCCGGGCACTACTCGGCCGCCGTGTTCAACGCCAAGGCGCGGCGGCAGGGACTGCGCGCGGCGATCGACGACCTCGACCTGACCGTGGGCGGTCAGCCGGACTTCCTGACCTCCCGCGCCGCCTACAAGCTCGGCCTGCGCGGACCCGCCGTCAGCATTCAGACCGGGTGCTCGGCATCGCTGTACGCGCTGCACTACGCGACGCTCAGCCTGCTGTCCGGCGAGGTCGACATCGCCCTCGCGGGCGGGGCGACCGTCATCGAGCCGTTCCTCGGATATCAGCACGTGCCGGGAGGGGTCTTGTCGGAGGACGGGTACTGCCGCTCCTACGACGCCTCCTCCACCGGCACGATCTACAGCTCCGGCGTCGGCGTCGTGGCGCTGCGGAGACTGTCGGACGCACTGGCCGACGGAGACCCCGTCCTGGCCGTCGTCCGCGGCAGCGCCGTGGGCAACGACGGCGGCGATCGGCTCGGGTACGTCGCGCCGAGCCCGGTCGGGGTGTCGGAGGTCGTCGGCTCCGCGCTGCGGGTGGCCGACGTTCCCGCCGAATCGTTCGTCTACGCCGAGGGCCACGGCACGGGAACGGCCGTGGGCGACGAGATCGAGCTGATCGCGCTGCGCCGCGCGTTTCGGGCGTTCACCCGCGAGACCGGGTACTGCGCGCTCGGCTCGACCATGACCAACATCGGGCACAGCGGCCCCGCGGCCGGGATCGCCGGATTCATCAAGGCCGTCAACATCGCACGGACGGGCGTCCTGCCGCCGCACCCGATGTTCGACAAGCCGCGCACGCCCGACGTGATGGCGGACAGCCCGTTCTACGTGACGACGCAGGCCCGGGAGGCCACCAGGCCCGACCGGCACGTGCTGGTCAACTCCATGGGCGTGGGCGGGACCAACGCCTCGGTGGTACTGGGCGCGCCCCCGGCCCCCACCCGGGCTCCGGCGCCCGAGCGGCCGGTCGTCCGGCTGACCGTCTCGGCGCGGACCCGATCCGAGCTGGACGAGCAGTGCCGCCGTCTCGCCGACGCGCTGGAGACCGGCGACCTGCCGGTGGCCGACGTCGCGCACACGCTGCGCGTCGGGCGCGCGGACTTCGCCGAGCGGCGCGTCGTCACCGCCGCCGCGGACAAGCTCGCCGCCGCGCTGCGCCTTCCCCGGCCGCCCGCCGCCCGCACCCAGCGCGCCGAGCCGCGACGTGCCGTCGTGGTGCCCGCCGACGCCCCCGAGGCGCTGGTGGCCGCGCTTCCCGGACGCACCGACGCCGCCGCCGGAGCGTACGAGATCACCCTGGACGGCACGGACGACGACGCGGTGGAGAAGGCACTGACCGCCGCGTGGCTGAACGGAGTCGAGGTCGACTGGACGGCCTTCTCCGGCGGCACCGGACGGCGCGTGGAACTGCCGACCTACCCGTTCACGCGCAAGCGTCACTGGCTGCTCGACCGCATCGACGTCCTCCGCCCGGACACCCCCGCGGCTCCCGCGGAGACCGCGCCCGGCTCCGGCGCGGCCGACCCGCTGGAGCACGAGCTGACCGAGATATGGCAGGAGCTCTTCGGGGTCGAGTCCATCGCCCTCGACGACGAGTTCGGCGCCCTGGGCGGCAGCTCGCTGATGTCGGTGCAGATGGCGCTGGAGGTCCAGCAGCGGTACGGCGTGCTGGTCAACCTGCACCGGGCCGGCGGCAGCAGGGCGACGATCCGCAAGCTCGCCCTCATCGTCCGCGGCCTGCTGGAGGGGTCCGGGATCGAGGCGGACGGTGTGGACGCCGCCGACGGCGACGGAGCCCTGGTCGACCAGGACCTCCAGCTCCCCATCGGCGAACTGGCGGCCGAGGAGGCACCGGGCACCGACGTGTTGCTGACCGGCGCGACCGGATACCTGGGCGCGTTCCTGCTGGCCGACCTGGTGCGCCACTCCAGTGGACGGGTCTACTGCGTGGTGCGAGCGGAGGACGAGGCGGCCGGGATGGCGCGGCTGCGCGCCAACGCCGAGAAGTTCGGCCTCCCGGAGCCCGACCCCGACCGGGTACACGTGGTGCCGGCCGACCTGAAGGACATCGGCGTGGCCTGCCGTCTCTACCGGGACGGCGAACTGGCCAAGCGGATCGGGCACATCATCCACTGCGCCGCGCAGGTCGTGTTCACCGAGCCCTACCGGGTGCTGCGCGACAGCAATGTCCTGCCCCTGGTGGACCTGCTGGCCTGGGCTCGGTCCAAGGGGATCCGCGACTTCAGCTACGTCTCGACGCTCGCCGCCGCCGCGCCGCCGGACGAGAACTCGTCGACGCTGCTGGAGACCCGCGAACAGCCGCTCAACCCGATGCTCGGCGGCTACGGCGTCAGCAAGTGGGTGGGCGAGCGGCTGCTGGAGCGCGCGGACGAGGACGGCATGCGATGCAGGGTCTTCCGGCCGGGCATGATCATGGCGTCCTCGGAGAGCGGGGCCTGCAACGACCGTGACCTCATCTGGTTCGTGCTGGCCAGTGGCCTGGCCGTGGGCGCGCACCCGCTGGACGACCAGGCCATTCCGGTCTCGCCCGTGAACGTGCTGTCGCGCGGCCTGGTCGAGCTGGCACTGTCGCCCGCCTCGGCGGGGCGGGCCTTCCACCTGGTGCACGAGAAGTCGATCAGTCTGCCCAGGATGTTCGAGCTGCTCGGCGAGGTGGGCTGGCCGACCCGCCCGATGCCGCTGGCCGACTGGCAGAAGCTCGTCGGCGACGAGGCGATCAAGAGCGGCAACCAGGTCATGTCCACCACCGCGCTCTGGGAGCAGGAGGACGCCTTCCATCTCGACGAGGACGGTGTCCAGGCGCGCAACTGGCGGCCCTGGCTGCGTCGCGCCAAGGTCGACCCGAATGTCACCGGCGAGCAGCTGCTGGCGGGGCTGCGCTACCTCGCCGGGCGGCTCCCCGAGATCGCCGAACTGTTGCCCGAGCTGGTTGAGAAGACGGAGGAGCGATGACCACCACGACGCAGCACCGACTCGCGGTGATCGGCGCCGGCAGCATGGGCACCGGGATCGCCACGCTCGCGACCGGCCGGGGCATCCCGGTCGTGCTCGTGGACGTGTCGGCCGAGGCGCTCGCCACGGCCGAGCGGACGGTGCCGACCCAGCGGCGGCTCGCCCAGATGATGGGCTCCCTGTCCCGCGAGGCCGTGCCCGGCACCCTGACGACCACCACCTCGATGTCCGGCATCGCCGACTGCACGGCGGTCGTGGAGGCGGTGACCGAGATTCCCGAGACCAAGGCGAAGGTGCTCGCCGAGGCGCACCAGACCACGCCGGAGGCCGTGCTCATCTCCAACACCTCGGCGATCCCGATCGACGAGCAGGCCGACGCGGTGGCCCGGCCGGATCTGCTGCTGGGCGTCCACTTCATGAACCCGCCGTACCTCATCAGCACCGCCGAGGTCATCCGGGGGCCGCGCACCGGTCAGGCCGCCATGGACGCCGCGGGCGCGCTGCTGGACGCGCTGGGCATCACGCAAGTGGTGGTCGGTGACGGCCCCGGCTTCGTCATCAACCGGATCTTGCAGCGCTCGATCAACGAGGCGTCCCGCATCGTCGCCGAGGGGATCGCGACGCCGGAGGCGGTGGACGCCGCCTTCCAGGGCTGTCTCGGCCACACCACCGGCCCGCTGGCGACCGCCGACCTGATCGGTCTGGACAACGTCGTGGACACCCTGCGCGTGTTGCACGAACGGACCGGCGATGCCGGATATCTCCCGAGCGAACTGCTGCTGGCCAAGGTCGAGGCGGGCGACCTCGGCCGCAAGACCGGCCGCGGCTTCTTCGACCACGCCACCGCAGGAAGGTGATCATGAACACCACGACCACTCCGCTGACCGACGAGGCGATCCGCGCGAATCTGACCGAGTTCCTGGCGGCACGCACCAAGCAGGAGATCACCCACGATCTCGACCTGTTCGCCACCGGGCTGGTCTCCTCGCTGTTCGCGATGGAGCTGCTGACGCACATCGAGGGCGCCTTCAAGGTCACCGTGCCGCCCGAGGAGCTGAGGCTGGACACCTTCCGCACGGTGGACACCATGACGGCGCTCGTCCTCAGGATCACCGGTGACTGACGCGTCCGACTGGGTGGACGAGCTGATCGGCGAGCAGGCCGGAGCCTGGGACCTGAGCGGCGAACTGCCCCGGGACCTGATCCGCGAACTCGGCGTCAAGGGCCTGCTGTGCGCCCAGGTGCCCACCGAATTCGGCGGAGCCGGCTGGACGAGCCTGGAGAACGGCGAGTTCACCGCGCACGTCGGCAGCCGCTGCTCGTCCCTGCGCAGCCTGATGACCTCCCAGGGCATGGCCGCCTGGGCGGTGCAGCGGTTCGGCGACACCGGCCAGAAGGCGGAACACCTGTCGGCACTGACGTCGGGCTCGGTCGCCGGGGTCGCCTTCAGCGAGTCCGGCGCGGGCAGCGACCTGTCGGCGATGCGGACCCGGATCGAGGTGGACGGCGACGACGTGCTCGTCACCGGTTCCAAGGTCTGGGTCACCGGGGCCGCTTACGCCGACCGGCTGGTGGTCTTCGGCCGGTACGGCGACGGCGCGGCCGCGGTGGTGGTCCCCACCGACGCGTCCGGCGTCGCGGTCAGGCGTGTCCCCGATCCGCTCGGCTGCCGCGCGGCCGGACACTCCGACGTGACGCTGGACGCGGTCCGGCTGCCCCGCCGGAACCTGCTCAGCGGTGCCGGGCTGCCGCTGGACTGGCTCGTCACCTCGGTCCTGACCTACGGGCGGCTCTCGGTGGCCTGGGGGTGCGTGGGCATGCTGCGCTGCTGCCTGACCGAGACCACGGGACACACGGCGCGCCGCGAGCAATTCGGCAGCCCGCTGGCCGAGCACCAGCTCGTCGCCGGGCACCTGGCCGACCTGCTGACGGCCGAGCACGCCGCCACGCGGTGCTGCGAGCACGCCAGCCGGTGCTGGGACGAGGGCAGCTCGGAACTGCCCACCGCCGCGGTGGTCGCCAAGCAGGTCTCCGCCGAGAGCGCGGCCCGGGGCGCCGCCACAGCGGTGCAGCTGCTCGGCTCGGCGGGCAGCCGCGACGGGACGCCGGTGGCCCGGGTGTACCGGGACGCCAAGCTCATGGAGATCATCGAGGGGAGCAGTGAGATATGCCGGCTGCTGCTGGCGCGCCACGCGGTGGCGGTGTGGGCATGAGTACGGACGCGGCCATCGGCCTGGGCCGCACCCGCGTCGCACTGCCGGACAGGCGGGTGCCCGTCAAGGAACTGCCGGAGTTCGACGAGCTCGGCCACGAGGAGGCCGAGTTCGTCACCACGAGCGGCATCGAGACGGTCGGCGTGTTCGAGGACCTGACCGCGGGTGAGCTGGCCGCGCGAGTCACCCGCGAGCTGCACGAGGAGGTGACGCGCGAGGGCGGCCCGGACGCGGACGTTCTGCTGCTCGTCGGGCCGCGCGCGCCCGACGTGCTGCTCGGCTCGGACGCCTGCCGGGTCCAGCAGGAAGCGGGCCTCACCTCGGCGTTCGCGTTCACCGTGGACGGCGTCGGCTGTGTCGGGTCCAGCGCCGCCTGGGCGCTCGGCCGCGACCTGCTGCTGGCCGACCCGTCCCGGCGGAGCGTGACGATCGCGCACGCCAGCCGCCCCACGGGCGCCGACCGGGTCCGGTACCCAGTGACGATCATCGGCGACGGGGCGTACGCCACCACGCTGGTACGCGGTGGCCGCCCGGTGCTGCGCGCGCACCGGATGGAGACCGACGGGTCCTTCCACGACCTGTTCAGCGTCGACTACAAGCAGGTGCCCTGGTACGAGTGGCGCGAGGAGTGCGCCTCTCCCGACCGCTACCGCTTCGAGCTGGCCATGCACAGCAGGCAGCGGATCGCGCGCCTGGTGGACGAGACGCTGGCCGACGCCGGCGTCACCCGGGCGGACGTGGCGACCACGCTGATGCAGAACGTCACGGCCGGGGCCTTCACCTTCTACGAAACCCTGCTCGACCTGCCGATCCACCAGGTCTGCCGGGATCAGCTCGCCACCCTGGGCCATCTCGGGGCCATGGACGTGGTGCTCAACTTCGACCGGCTGCTGGCCACCGGCGAGCTGACCGAGGGCGATCTGGTGATGGTGCTCAACAACAGCCCGGTCGCCGCCTGGGCGGTGACCCTGTGGGAGGTGTGATGAAGACCGTCAAGTGTCTCGTCTGGGATCTGGACAACACGCTCTGGCAGGGAACCCTTCTGGAGGACGGCCGGGTCACGCTCGACCCGCGTGTCCGGGACGTGATCGTGGCGTTGGACGAACGCGGCATCCTCCAGTCGATCGCCAGCAAGAACGACCACGACCTGGCCTGGAAGTGGCTCGGGGAACTGGGCCTCACCGAGTACTTCGTCCTGCCGGAGATCGGCTGGCACCCCAAGTCGCAGTCGATCCGCCGCATCGCCGACAAGCTCAACTTCGCCGACGCGGTGATGGCGTTCGTCGACGACCAGCCGACGGAGCGCGCCGAGGTCGCCCACCACCTGCCCGAGGTGCGCTGCTACGACGCGGCCCAGGTGCTGGAGCTGCCGGACCTGCCGGAGTTCAAACCGGCGACCGTCACCGACGAGTCGAAGCAGCGGCGGCTGATCTATCAGTCCGGCTTCGAACGCGAGGCCGCGCGGGAGGAGTTCCAGGGGCCCGACGAGGACTTCCTGCGCACCCTCGACCTGGAACTCCTCGTCCGCCGCGCGAGTGAGGACGACCTGGCGCGGGTCGAGGAACTGACCCTGCGCACCAGCCAGATGAACGCCACCGGCGTGCACTACTCGGACGAGACGCTGCGCGGTCTGCTCGCCGACCCCGGACACGACGTGCTGGTGGCGAGCATGAAGGACCGCTTCGGATCGCACGGCTCGATCGGCATCATCCTGCTCGAACGGCACCCCTCGGTATGGCACCTGAAGCTGCTGGCCACCTCGTGCCGGGTCGTCTCGTTCGGCGCGGGCGCGGTGCTGCTGCGCTGGCTCATGAGCCAGGCCGCGCTCGCGGGCGCGCACCTGGCCGGAGATTTCCGGCGCACCGACCGCAACCGGATGATGGAGGTCGCCTACCGCTTCGCCGGCCTGACCGACCAGAGCTGCGACTGCCTGGGCGAGCTCTCCGGCGACCGGGAGGCCCCCGGGATCCAGGTGCTCCACGTCGAGCCCGAGGTGTCCGAACCGCCCACGACCATGCGCCTGATCGTTCCGGAACTCCAGGAGGCCTCGTGACCGAGCACGGGACGCTGTACGAGTGGTTCGCCGCTTCCGTGGAGCGGTACCCCGACCACCACGCCGTGGAGGCGGGCGGGATCACGCTGACCTACCGTGAGCTGCGGGACTGCGCGCACGCGGTGGCCGAACGCATGCTCCGGGTCACCGGCGAACCGCCGCGCCGTGTAGCGCTGCTGGCCGCGCGGGGCGTCACCGCCTTCGCCGGCTATCTGGCCGCGCTGCGGCTGGGCGCGACGGTCGTTCCGCTGAACCCGGGCTATCCCGCCGAACGCAACCGCCGCAGTCGCTCGCTCGCCAAGCCGGACGTGCTGATCGCCGACACCGCCGGAGCGGCGCAGCTCACCGACGAGGACACCGGGCCCATCCTGCGGTTCACCGACGAGGAGATCGCGGGCCTTCGAGGCGAGGCCGAGCTGCCGCCGTTCACCGCCTCCCCGGACGACGTCGCCTACATCCTGTTCACCTCCGGCTCGACCGGCCGCCCCAAGGGCGTGCCGATCCGGCACCGGAACGTGGCTCCCTTCCTGAGGCACAACGTCGCCCGGTTCGAGGTCGGACCCGGCTGCCGGATGTCGCACACCTTCGACCTGACCTTCGACCCTTCGGTGTACGACCTGTTCGTCACCTGGTCCGGGGGCGCCACGCTGGTGGTGCCGGGCGGGCAGGACATGCTCACGCCGGTCGACTACGTGGCACGCAACAGCCTCACGCACTGGTTCTCCGTGCCGTCGGTGGTGTCGGTCGCCGCCGAACTGGGCAACCTGCCGGCCGGTGGCGCGAACACGCTGCGGCACAGCGTGTTCATCGGCGAGCAGCTCACAGCCGAGCAGGCGGCGGCCTGGCACGCGGTGGCCCCGCAGGCGAAGCTCACCAACGTGTACGGGCCGACCGAGCTCACCATCCAGTGCACCGACTACACACTGCCCGACGACCCCGCCGCCTGGCCCGTCACCTCCAACGGGACCATCCCGATCGGCGACGTCTACGGCTTCCTGGACTTCCTGGTGCTGGACGAGGAGGGCAAGCCCGCCAAGGAGGGGGAGCTGTTCGTCCGGGGCTCGCAGCGGTTCGACGGCTATCTCGATCCGTCCGACAACGAAGGGCGCTTCATCGGCTTCGACCAGGGCCGCGCGGTTTGGGAGGTCGAGAACCTGACGCCCGGCCACTACTACAGGACCGGTGACCGCGTCCGGTACGAGGACGGCACGCTCGTGCATCTCGGCCGGTCCGACAACCAGGTCAAGGTGCGCGGCTACCGGATCGAGCTGGGCGAGATAGAGGCCGCGCTGCGCAAGCACCCCGAGGTCGGGCAGGCCGTCGTGGTGGCGATCCGCGACGCCGGCGAGACCCGGCTGTTCGGCTGTTACACCGGCACTCCGCTCGAACGGGGCGCGCTGGTGCGCTGGCTGCGCAAACGCGTGCCCGTCCACATGGTCCCCCGGCGGCTTCACCATCTGGACGCGCTTCCGCTGAACGCCAACGGCAAAATCGATCGGGGCCGGGTGCGGGAACTGGTGGCCGAGCGCGAAGGTGCCCTCCCAGCCTCACGTTGAAGGGCAGCAGACCGAACGGAGAGTCAAGCGCGCATGCCAATCCTCACCGAGTTCCTCCGCGAGACCATCCCCCCGGCGGGCATCGTGCGGTTGCTCAGCCTGAGCAACCTCGCCAAGACCGCCGGCCACGGGATCCTGATGTCGGTCAGCGTCCTGTACTTCACGCGGACTGTGGACATCCCGGCCGATCAGGTCGGTCTGGCGCTCAGCCTCGGCGCGGCCGTCGGGATGCTGGGCAGCATCCCGGCCGGTCACCTCGCCGACCGGTTCGGGCCTCGGCCTGTCACCATCATCTGCCTGTTCCTGCTGGGCGTGTTCGCCGCCGGGTACGCGCTGGTGACCGGGTTCGTCGGGTTGATCGTGGCGGTCAGCCTGGCGCTGATGGCCGAGACCGCCACCGACGCGGCGCGGGGTGCGCTGGTCGCGGGGCTGATACCGCCGGACGAACGGGTCCGCACGTTCTCGTACATGCGGTCGGTGGCCAACATCGGCATCGCCGCGGGAGCCTTGGCGGGCGGCGTCGCGCTCTACTTCGACACCAAGGCGGTCTACCTCAGCGTGCTCGTCCTCGGAGGAGTGCTGTTCCTGGTCTCGGGGGCCGCCTACTTCGCCGTGCCCTCGGTCCCGGCGACGGCGCGGAAGGGGGAGCGGCGCACGGCCGTACTGCGCGACCGCCCCTATGTGCTGCTGGCGCTGCTCAACACCGTGCTGGTCATGCACATCACCATCCTCACCGTCGCGCTGCCGATCTGGATCACCACGCAGACCTCCAGCCCGGCCTGGACCTACTCGGTGGCGCTGATCGTCAACACCGCCATGGTGGTGCTGCTCCAGGTCCGGGTGAGCCGGGGCAGCGAGCGCGCGGCCGGCGGAGGCCTGGCGTTGCGGCGCGCCGGCTTGGCGCTCGCGGCCTGCTGCGCGCTGTTCGCGTTGATGCAGGGGCGGTCGCTGTGGCTGGCTCTGCTGTTGCTGGCCGTCGGGGTGCTGGCGCACACGATCGGCGAGATGCTTCAGGGCGCCGGGCAGTGGTCGGTGTCGTTCTCGCTGGCCCCCGAGCACGCCCAGGGTCAGTACCAGGGGTTGTTCGCCATGTCCGTGCAGCTCGGCACCGTCGCGACCCCGGCCCTGGCGACCTACCTGCTGACGCACTTCGCCTGGGCGGGGTGGATGCTGCTGGCCGTGCCGCTGGCCCTGGCGGGACTGGCCGCTCCGCTCACCGTCCGCTGGGCCGAGGGAACCAGGGACCGGTTCGCCCCGCAGCAGACGGTTCCCGAGACAACCAGCTAGGAGCCAACTGTGGACTTCAGCCTGTTCTACTTCGCCAACGACAGCCGCGAGTTCGAGGGGAACCGCTACCAACTGCTGCTGGACGGAGCCCGGTTCGCCGACCAAAACGGCTTTTCGGCCGTGTGGACTCCGGAACGGCACTTCCACCCGTTCGGCGGCCTCTACCCCAACCCGGCGGTGACAGGCGCGGCCGTGGCGGCCGTGACCGAGCGGATCCAGATCCGGGCCGGCAGCGTGGTGTCCCCGCTGCACCACCCGCTGCGGATCGCCGAGGAGTGGTCGGTGGTGGACAACTTCTCCGGGGGCCGCGCCGGGGTCTCGTTCGCCTCGGGCTGGAACGCGGCCGACTTCGTGCTCGCCCCCGACAATTACGAGGACCGCCACAGGCTCGTCCGTGAGCACGTGGAGCAGGTCCGGGCGCTCTGGCGCGGCGAGACGATGTCGTTGACGGACGGAGTCGGAACGCAACGGGACGTGGCCATCTACCCGCAGCCGGTGCAGCGGCAGCTGCCGGTGTGGGTGACCAGCGCGGGCAGTGTCGAGACCTTCCGCGCCGCCGGGCGGCTCGGTACGGGCGTGCTCACCCACCTGCTGGGCCAGGAGCCGGAGGAACTGGCGGTGAAGATCACCGCCTACCGCGAGGCGCTGGCCGAACGGCCCGACCACGACGGCTGGAACGGGCACGTCGCGCTGATGGTGCACACCTTCCTCGGCGACGACGAGGCGGAGGTGAAGGAGCAGGTCCGCAAGCCGCTGTCGGACTACCTGGCAAGCTCGCTCCGGATGCTGCTGGGCGCCCGGTACGACGGCGCGCGGATGGTCGATCCGAAGAAGCTGTCCCCGGCGGACACCGAGTTCATCATCGGTCGCGCGTTCGACCGCTACTTCGAGAGCGGCGGCCTCCTGGGCACCGTGGACAAGGCCGCGCGGAACGCCGCCGAGTTCGCCGCGCTGGGCGTGGACGAGGTGGCCTGCCTGATCGACTTCGGACTGCCGCACAAGGCGGTGCTGGCGGGGCTGGAGCTGCTGGAGGACGTCAGGAAGCGGATCGCCACCGGAACGACGAGGGGAGAACGACCGTGAGCGGCATCGTTGATTTCGCCTACGTGCTGCCGAGCGGCAGGGCCCGGGTGGAGGACTTGTCCCGATCCTCGGGTCTGCCGGCGGACCAGATCCAGCGGATCACCGTCACTCCGGAATGGCCCGTTCTGGCCCCCGGCGAGCAGCCGTGGGACCTGGCCATCCAGGCGGCACGCACGGTGCTGGACCGGACCGGGGTCGACCGGGCCACGATCGGCAAGGTCGTCTACGCCGGCTCGGGCGAGTGGGAGCCCGCGTTCTGGTCGCCGGCCGCCAAGGCCGCCGACGTGCTGGGCCTCCGCGAGGCGCACTGCATGGAAGTGGTCAACTTCTGCAACTCCGCCTCGCCCGCCCTGCAACTGGCCTGCGACGAGACGGCGTCGGCCCGCAGCGAGCACGTGCTCGTCCTGCTCGGCGACCGGCTCAGCCAACTGGTCGACTACGAGGACCCCGAGTCCAAGGCGCTGTTCAACTTCGCCGACGCGGCAGCCGCGGTGCTGGTGGGGCGGCAGGGGGGCGAGTTCGAAATCCTGCACTCGCAGCAGCGGACCGACGCCTCCTGGGCTGACTACTACTCCGCCGACCGGGAGGACTTCGTCACTCGGGTGCGGCGGCGGGGACGCCGCTCGGGTCTGCGCGAGGCCTATCTGAAGAACCTCGCCGAGCTGGTGGACCTGACGCTCGATTCCCTCGGCCGAAGCCGGGAGGACGTGGCGCGACTGCTCGTCAACCAGACCGACCGGACGATGCACGAGGAACTGCTCGCCAACCTCGGCATCGCGCGGGAACGCAGTGTCTTCAACTACCACCGCTACGCGCATCAGGGGCCTGCGGACACCTTCATCGCCCTCGCCGACCTGAAGGCCGAGGGCCGGCTGAACGCGGGTGATTTGATCCTGCTCTGCACGAGTGGAGTGGGTTTCAACTGGGGTGTCACGGCTGTGGCGTACGAGCCGAAACCAGCCGCGCCGCGAGCGGCCTGACAGCAGACGGAGCGACATGACCCTTGAGCCTGGGGTGAAGGACCTGCGGCGGTGGCCGGCGTCCGTATCCGCGCCGTCCGCAGGACAGCCGGGCGCGGAACCGGCTCCGTTCACCCTGGTGTTCCTGCATCACGCCGGGGGCTCGGCTGCCGCCTTCGTTCCGTTCGTCCGGTGCTTTCCCGCCGAGTGGAACGTGTTCTCCGTCGACCTCCCCGGCCGCATGATGACCAGGGGGCAGCGGGCGTGCCGCACCTCCACCCAGGTCCTCGACTTCCTGCTGCCCAGAGTGCGGCCCTTGCTCAACGGTCCCTTCGCCCTGTTCGGGCACAGCATGGGTGCCCTCATCGCGTTCGAGTCAGCCCGGGAGCTGTCCCGGGAGGGAATGCCGCCCGCCTGGGTGGGGCTCTCCGGGTCCGCGGCTCCGGAGAGCCGCCTTGACCGGGCTCGGCGCCATCTGTGGCCGCGGGAACGACTGACCGCCTTCATGCGCGAACTGGGCGGCACCCCGGAGTCGGTCTTCGAGATGCCGGACGTGCTCGACGTGATGGTGCGGGTGCTGCGTGACGACCTCGCGGTCGTGGACACCTACCGGAGACACCCGGGCCCGCCCCTGCGCGTTCCGGTCTCGGTGTTCACCGGGCAGGACGATCCGGTGGCTCCTCCGGGGGCGGCCGCCCCCTGGAGCGAGCAGACCACGGCCCGGACCACGGCGCACTCATGGCCGGGCGGCCACTTCTACCTGTTCGACCACGTGGAGGCGGTGGGCCGCGCCATCCGGCGGGAGATCGACGCCGTATGCCCCGCGGCTCGCTGAGACGGCCGGTTCCGGGTCAGGAGTGCCGGTGGTACGCCTTGTTGGCGATACGCCAGCCGCCGTCGACCCGGACCAGCAGGAAGATGTCGCTGAAGGTGTCCGCGCCGTGCCAGAGCGTCATGGTGGCCGTCGCGACGGTGCCGTGGACGTCGACGGCCTCGATACGGCGCGAGCGGGCCGGTTCGTCCGGGGCCGGCCGGCCGTTGAAGAGAGTGCAGTACTCCTCCAGGGGCCAGGAGACGAACACGCCGTCCCGAAGCCCCTCGATGTGGGCCGTGGGGAGGAACGCGTCGCGGAAGTGGGCGGGGTCGCCGGTGGCGTGTCCGCGGATGTAGGCGCGCAGGGGTTCGAGTACGGCGTCGTCGACGGCGGGGACCGTGGCGGCGACGGCGATGTCTGCCTCGGGGCCGGCGGGGCTGCCGGCCAGTTCGGCAGCGCTGCGCAGGGGGACGCCGGTCGCGGCGGCCAGCAGTGCCATGTCCTTGGCCAGCGCACCGACGGTGAACGCCGCCGCGGCGGCGTCGGCCGGCTCGCCGGTGAGGAAGGGCCGCTTACGCGCCACCAGCCCGCCGAGCTGGCCGAGTTCGAGGACGTCCAGCACCTGGGCACGGGGCAGCCCCAGGGCGTCGGCCTGCCGCAGCGCGTCGCGCAGCGCGAGGACGGCACCGGCGAGGCTGTTGTTGGCGATCAGCTTGAGCGCGGCGGCGGTAGCGGCGTCGTCCACGCGCCGCACGGTGCCCAGCGCTTCCAGAACCGGCCGGACCCGGTCGAACGCGCCCTGGTCGGCGGCGGCGAGGATGTGCAGGGAGCCGGCGGCGACAGCCGGCACGGAGCCGAGCACCGGCGCGTGCACGTAGGACGCGCCGAGGTCCCGGGCCAGCCCCGCGGCCTCGGCGGGGGCGATGGTGCTGATGTTCAGGACGACGGCGTCCGCGCGCAGCGAGCCGCGGACGCGGTCGACGACCTGCCGGCAGGCCGGACCGTCGAACAACGCCAGGAGCACGACGTCGGCCTTCGCCACGGCGTCGTCGGGGTCGTCGGCCGTCACGACAGCGCCTGCCGGGCGCCCGGAGCGCGTCCAGCCGACAACGTCCCAGTCCTGGTCGGCGAGTCGTGTCGCTACAGCGGTGCCCATGCGCCCGAGGCCGAGCACGGTGATCGTCTGCGGTGCGGTCATGCGATCCAGCGTGGGGTATCGGAAGCCCCACGACAAGCGCAGATCTCGCAGGGCAGCGATGCGGGACGCGCATACCGGGCAGGCATACTCGTGCCATGGCACTGACTGCGTGGCGGACGTTCGTGACGGTGTGCCGGCTCGGATCGCTCTCGGCGGCGGCCGCCGAGCTCGGCTACACGCAGTCGGCCGTCTCCCGGCAGATCGCCGGGCTGGAGCGCCAGGCCGGGGTGCCGCTGGTGCAACGGCATGTGCGCGGCGTGCGCCCGACGCCTGCCGGCGAGGTGTTCCGTCACCACGCCCTGGCCACGCTCAACGAGGCCGACCGCGCCTTGCGTGCCGTCCGGGACGTGCGTCACGGGGCGCTCAGCCGGCCGCTGGCCGTCGGTGCGACGCCGTCTCTGGCCGCCGGGATCGTGCCCGCGGCGATCCGCCGCCTGCTGGACACGGCCGGACCCCTTCGCTGGAGCCTGTTGCCCGGGCTGAGCCCGGAGCTGCACGACCGCGTGGTCGCCGGAAGCCTCGACGTCGCCGTCGTCACCGACGCGCCACCGGGGCTGCCCCACGACACGCGGGTGGAACGACGGTTCCTGGGGATGGACGAGATGGTCGTCGTGCTGCCCGTGGGCCATCCCCGAGCCGGGCGCGGTCCGGTGCCTGTCCAGGCGCTGGCCGAGGAGACCTGGGTCGAGGACAACGACGGCTCCGCGGCGCTGTTGCGCCAGCACGCCGCCCGCGCCGGAGTCACCGCCCGCATCGACCTCACCGCGGCCGATCTGCTCGGCAAGATGGCCCTGGTCGCGACCGGCCACGCCATCGCGCTGATACCCGGAGTGCTGACGCGCGCGCTGCGGGCCGACGTCACCACAGTGGCCCTCGTCGATCCCCCGGCCCGCGGCATCTACACGATCATGCGGCGTCGCGATCCGCACCCCTCCGCGATACCCCTGCTCGACCAGCTCACCACCGCCTTCGGCTCGGCGCGCCCCGCCCAGGCGGCGCACCGGCCGTCCGCCCCGGACGCCGGCCCCGCTGCGCCGGCCCGTGACGGCGGCGGTCTCCCGCGGTGACGCCTTGTGGCCGGTGACCTATGCTGTGCGCGTGCCAGCCACGCCCATCGTGAAAGTGCCCAGCGCGTTCTCCTTGACTGGGCCGCCGGTTCGGCCGCGCGTTCCGTCGGTGTGGATAGCCGATGCCGAGCGGGATGGAGAACGGGCCGCCCACCTCGCGCCCACCGTGCTCGACGACGACGAACTCACCCGCGCGGCCGCCTTCCGGCGCACGGAGGACCGACTCACCTACCTGCTCGCCCATGTGGCGCTGCGCCAGCTGCTGGCTGCGGTCACGGGACGGTCCCCTCGGAAACTGCGCCTGGTGCGCGATCCTTGCCCGTGCTGCGGAGCCCCGCACGGGCGGCCCTCCCTCGACGACGGCTCCGTGCACTTCTCCCTCTCCCACAGCAGTCCGATGGTGCTGCTGGCGCTGTCGTCCGCGCCGGTTGGCGTGGACATCGAACGGCTGCCCCAGCCGCGGACCATCGCCGACGTGGGGCGGATGCTGCACCCGACGGAGATCGCCGAACTACAGGCCCTGGACACCGCCGCGAGCCCTCTCGCGTTCGCCCGTGTCTGGACCCGCAAGGAGGCCTATCTCAAGGGTCTGGGCACCGGCGTGGCAGGGAACCTGTCACGCGACTACCTCGGGACCGGGGCTTACCCCGCACACGCCCCCGCCGGCTGGAGCATCACGGACGTCACCGCACCTGACGGCTTCGCCGCCGCCGTAGCCGTGCGAAGTACTCCGCAACCGTGACCAACTCGCCCCGCCATTCGGTGGTGCGCCTTGGGGCGAGGGGCTCGACGGCACAAGCCGGGACCGGGACAGTGCCGCGAATGACGCCGCCGCACGCACAGAGCGAGGGCCGGCCCTGCGACACCACGAGTTCAATCTCGGTGGGCAATACCCTCTTTCCATTTGACACGCCGATCCTATACCGTGATCTTGCTTCTCGGCTCAATCTGGGCTCGTTGATCTAGTAGGGGGGCGTGACATGGGGTACTTGTATCACCTATTCACTCAAGAGATCGGCGCCAACGCAGGATTGACCGTCGTCGAGGGCGCTCCCGCATGGATGAGGCGTGCCCAACTCCTGGAGCAAAGCCAGCACATCGGCGCACAGTTGGTGCATTCCGAGGAACTGTCCACCTCAGACGACTGACAGTGGGCCCGCGCCATGACCGCCAAAGCCCTGTGAGCCGTACATCACGGGCAAAGGAGCCCGAGTCGGCGGCATTGGCCTCCTTTTCCTACTGTCGCGCGGATCT
Source organism: Streptomyces sp. NPDC052020 (assembly GCF_040680575.1). Taxonomy (NCBI): domain Bacteria; kingdom Bacillati; phylum Actinomycetota; class Actinomycetes; order Kitasatosporales; family Streptomycetaceae; genus Streptomyces; species Streptomyces sp. NPDC052020. Next base: position 125,017 of record NZ_JBFAWY010000018.1, on the reverse strand, counting down.
TTCGCGCCCCTGAGGTTCGGCGGCGACGGACATGCCAGGTTGCGGCATTGCCCTGACCTGAGCCGCGCCGCGCCTTGGGCGCATCGTCAGCGCCATTGCCGTCCGCGTGGTCTTCACACCATCACCGAACGGCAGCCCACGCGTCATAGCCGGCTGATACATGCCCAGCAGACTGGACGCAGAGGGCACCGGCGCCGCGCTGCGCCTTCCATGGCTACGCCATGAGATACGGCAGCAACTCTGAGCAAGGGAAGAATCACCGATCGTCATGCGTGTGGAACAGCTTGTCGACATATCGGCCGAACCGTTCGCCGGGGTCCTGGAAGAACGCCTGCCGTCCGCGCGTCAGGTGCTCATCGCGGTGGCGGGCCGCGACGAGACCTGGCTGGAGACCGTCCAGCACTCACTGCGCACCCGAGGGGGAGACGCCGACACTCCCCCTCGGGTCCTCGTGCTGTGCGATCACATCCCGCGGCGAGCCATCGCGTCCCGCGAGGCGAATCCACAGAGCGGTTTGCAGATGCGTCTCATCGAGGAAGTGCCCATCCAGTGCGCCGTGTTCGACCGGGAGGTCGCGTTCACCCTCGTCGGCGGCGCACCGGTCGAGGCACGAGAGGCCGCCGCCGTCGAGTCACTGGCGAACTATTTCGATTCACTGTGGCGGCGCGGCCGGCTACCGGGCGGACTGTCGGGCACCGACACCAAAAGGGGCGCTCAGGTTGATGATGTGCAAATCGCCATTATGGAGCGGTTGGTGAAGGGGGACACGGAGGACAAGATCGGCCGGAGTCTTGGAATGAGCCGCCGGACGGTCGCCGCCCACGTGGCGAGGATCTCTCGTCGGCTGGGCAGCACCAGCCGGACTCAGCTCGGTTATCTCATCGCCAAGAGAAATCTCCTCGATCCATTCGACCTCACTGACTGAGCGGCTCTGTCCTTACTTCTCGGCAGGGGCCGGCCGCGAGCCGGCCGGCCTTGGACAGGGGGCGGTCCAGGGCGGGGCGTAGCCACGTTCCGCGATAACGCCGATAAGCCACCCCGTGACGGACCGCCCCCTGTTCCGCAGTGTCACGACCGATGAATTCCCACACCGGCGAGTTTCGGCAGCGACCCCGGTCTCTCTCTATTCAACGGAGGTGATGGTCGCCGACCAGTGCGCCACTCCACTCCATGCCGAGGTAGGCGGCCGACTTGCTGAGCATGTCGAGCATGGGGCGCGTATCGTCGATGTCCTTGCCCTCGGAGAGCGTGCAGACGGCCCACAGTCGCTTGCCTCGCATGCGCTCCCTGAAGCCGACGCCGTCCAGTTCCATCCAGCGGCCCCAGTAGTCGAGATAGAGCTTGGCCGACGCCGTGACGCTGTACCAGTAAAGCGGCGACACGATGACCAGGTCGCTCACTTCAAGCGTGGCTTCGAGCAGCAGCGACTCGTTCTCGCCCGGGGCCGTCCCCGTCCCGTCGCCGCGGTGGTCGCAGAAGTCCGGCAGCGCGAGGTCGGCCAGCCGGAGCCACCGCTGGGCGGTAGCAGACGGGAGATCGGCGGCCCACTTCCGGGCGAGCTCCTCGGTCCGGCCGCCGGCGCGGTGGCTGGCCAGGACGAACAGGAAGCTGCGGGTGTCCGCCCGGGTCGTCACCGCATCCCCGCCTGCCGTCGGGAGGCCGCGTGCAGCTCGGCGCCGTAGTCGATGGCGCCTCCGAGCTTGGCGTACCGGCGTTTGACGCGGCCGGACGTCCGGGAGAGGACGGTGATGCTGTTCTGCATCAGCTTCTGTGACTCCAGAAGGTTCAGCACCTCCAGCTCGCCAGGGTGCTTGCGCTGGTACTCGGCGATGTAGCGCAGCACCGCCTCGCCCTCGGGATAGGTCATGAGGTAATGCATGACCACCACCCCGCCGTCAGGGTTGATCAGGTCCATCAGGTGGTCGAAGAAGTACAGGCACTCCCAGGCGTCCACCCAGGCGAAGTCGATGGGGCGGAACTCGGCGGGCAGGTGGTCGTCCAGTTCCTTCAGGTCGGCGTTCACCACCGTGACCGAGTCTTCGAGGGCCAGTTCCTTGAGCACCTCTGTCACCCGGCTGGCGGAAGAGTCGGGGTCCCGAAGGTTGTCGACGACCGCCAGGCGCGGCTCGTATGGTTCGGCGTGGGCGGCGGGCGTGACCAGAGGGGGGTCAGCGAGCAGCCAGGAATCGTCGAGCTGCTGCGCCTCCGAGAGGTGGCGGCGGGTCTTCTCGGCGAGCAACTCCGCTTCGGCCCGGACGACCTCCCGAAGCTCGGCCAGTTCGGCTGCCAGGAACGGCGTGGTGTAACCCATGCCGATCTCCAGCACCCGACGCGGCCGGAGCAGCCGCACCAGGTGGGCGAGGAGGGGGGCCACCACGTCGGTTCCCATCTCCGGCACACGCAACCGCGCGGCGGCCGCCTGGAACTCGGGCTGGAAGATCCGTGGGATCGTCATGCTGCCCCTCCGGCCGGAGTGGGCGCGTCGGAGGGCTTCTCGAAGGTGGACTTCACAGCGATGCCTCTCGAGATCGGCGAAGGTGATGGATGACGGCGCTGAGGTTGGCCTTGGACATGCCGTCCGCGTCCGCGGCCGGGAGTGGCGTGCGGGTGCCGCCGAGCACTCGTGTGTCCCGCAGCACGATCCCGTCCGGCGACTGGGCGCGTAACGCGTACCCCGCGGGGCCCGATGGCCGGCAGCCGCGCGACCACCGTGCCTGGACGCATCGCGGCCGCCGCGCCGTCGGTCCGATGAACGCGAGTGTCGTCATGGAGCGAGATCCTTGCAGCGGCTCCATCGCGGTACAACAGATCGCTGCCGACACAAACGTGCGAGTTTCCCTCTCGGGAACACGGAGGTTGGCCGCCCGTCCAGCGTCGGCACGTCCGGTTCCGAGCCGGCGCGCGCGCCGGGGGCACCCCTTTGGCCTCACCACCGTAGAGCGCGGTGAACCACGGTGCGCGGGAGGAAGGACGTGCCACTGCCGTCCGGCCCGACCGGGCCGGCGTCCTCTCCTCGGGCGGCGAACAGCCGGGCGGCGCCCCCGCGCCGCCCGGTTCGGTGGTCGGGCGATCACGCCCTGGTTTCCGACGGCGTCATGCCGGGACCGGCTCGTCGGCGAGGTACGGCGGCGCCGGGTCGTAATGGATGGCGCGGCGGACCGCGCGGGCGTGGTCGCGGCCGTGCAGCCGGCCCACGAGCCACAGCGCGCTGTCGATGCCGGCGGAGACGCCCTGGCTGGTGAGGAGGTTACCGTCGACGACGTAGCGGGCGTCGCGCACGACGGTGACGTCACCGCGTGCCGCGAGCTCGTCCTCGTGCTGCCAGTGCGTGGCGACCCGGCGTCCGCGGGCGGGACCGGCCGCGTGCAGCAGGAAGGCCCCGGTGCACACACCGTGCACCCAGTCGGCGCGGTCGGCGGTCTTGGCGATCCAGTCGGTGACCCGCGGGTTGTGCACCTGCACCTGGCGCGCGCCCCGGCCGCCCGGTACCAGCACCACGTCCAGGGGCGGATGGTCGTCCAGGGTGTGGTCGGGCAGTACGCGCAGGCCCTTGGAGCAGCGCACGGGGCCGGTGTGTTCGGCGACGATCACCGCGGTGTCGGCGCCGCCGCGCAGCAGCGCGGACGCCTGGAAGACTTCCCAGGGTCCCACGAGGTCCAGCTCCTCGACCTCGTCGAAGACGAGCAGTCCGTAGGTGGTCATGTGTACTCCTGTTCACGATGAGGTGGCCGAGCGGAAGCGGGCCCGGTAGTCGGACGGCGCGACGCCGAGCCTGCGGTGGAAGGAGCGGCGCAGCGTCTCGGCCGTGCCGAACCCGTGGCGCCGCGCGATCGCCTCGACGGGCTCGTCGCCCTCGGCCAGGGAGCGCTGCGCCGCCTCCACCCGCACCCGTTCGACGTAGGTGGCGGGCGGTACGCCGACCTCGCGGGTGAAGCGGCGTTGCAGGTGACGCGGGCTCAGTCCGGCGTGCGCGGCCAGGTCCGCGATGCTGTGCCGGGCGCCGGGGTCGGCGTGGACGGCCGCGACGGCGGCGCGCACCGGGTCGGTGGCGGCCTGCCGCACCGCCATGGCCGCGCTGAACTGTGCCTGGCTGCCCGGCCGGCGCAGGAAGAGCACCAGCTCGCGGGCGACGGCGTGGGCGATGTCCCGGCCCATGTCGTCCTCCACGAGCGCCAGCGCCAGATCCATGCCCGCGGTGACACCGGCCGAGGTCCAGATCCGCCCGTCGCGGATGAAGATCGGCGTGCAGTCGGTCCGTATCTCCGGGTGCTCCCGCGCCAGTTGGCCCTCGCGGGCCCAGTGCGTGGTGACCCGTTTGCCCTCCAGCAGTCCGGAGGCGGCCAGGAGGAACACGCCGCTGCACACCGAGGCGACCCGGCGGGCGCCGGCCGCCGCGCCGGCGATCCAGCCCACCAGCGCCGTGTCCTCGCGGGCGTGGTCGACGCCCCGTCCGCCGGCCACCACGAGGGTGTCCACGCCGCCCGGGTCCAGGTCGGCGGCGGCGTGCCCGGCGTGCACGAGGAGCCCGCTGCTGGAGCGCACCCCGCCGGCGCGCGGGGCGACGACCTCGCACGTGTAGTCGCCGCCGAGGCCGGCGGCGTACTGGAACACCTCATGCGGTCCGGCCAGATCGAGCGGCTGGAACCCGTCGAAGATCACGAAGACGATGCGGCGCTGTGTCACCCCTCCACAGTCCGTCGGCCCGGCGGACGGCGTCAACGACACGCATCCCACACATCGCGCCATCCGCCCCTGTCACCGGACGCGGTGTCACCAACGCGGCGGCCCCTGGATGGGTACGGCTGACCGCTACTCAGCCTTCTCGGAGGAAAACTGATGGTTCCTCAGTCGCCCTTGGGGTCCGCGGCCGCGAACGCCGTGCGGTAGGCGGTGGGCGAGGTGCCGAGCGCCCGCCGGAAGCGCAGCCGCAGATTGGAGGGGCTGCCCAGCCCGCACCGCTCGGCCACCTGGTCGACGGCGAGTCCGGTGCTCTCCAGGAGTTCGCGGGCCCGGTCGAGCCGGGCCGCGAGCAGCCACTGCAACGGTGTGGTGCCGGTCTCGGCGACGAACCGCCGGGCGAAGGTGCGCGGCGCCATGTGGGCGTGCGCGGCGAGCCGGCGGACGGTCAGCGGTTCGTGCAGGCGGGCCAGGGCCCAGGCCCGGGTGGCGGCGAGCGTCGCGTCCTTCTCGGCGGGGGCCAGCGGACGCTTGATGTACTGCGCCTGCCCGCCGTCGCGGTGGGGAGCGGCGACCAGGGTGCGCGCCACCTCGTTGGCCGTCGCGGCTCCCAGGTCGCGCCGCACCAGGTGCAGGCAGAGGTCGATGCCGGCCGCGACGCCCGCCGAGGTCAGCACCCGCCCCTCGTCCACGTACAGCACCCGCGGATCCACCGACACGCGCGGATGCCGCGCGGCCAGGTCATCGGCGTACAGCCAGTGCGTCGTGGCCGTGCACCCGTCCAGGACGCCGGCGGCGGCCAGCGCGAACGCGCCGGTGCAGACGGACACCAGCCGCCCGCCCCGGGCGTGGACGTCCGCCAGCGCGTCCAGCACGGCCGCGGGCACCGGCCGCAGATGCGGCGCGTACCCCGGCACCACCACGGTGTCCGCGCGCCGCACCGTCTCCAGCCCCGCGGCCACCGTCACGTCGAACCCCGCCGCCGTCGGCACCGGGCCCGCCGACCGCCCGCACAGCGTCATCTCGTACGGCGTCCCGGGCACCGCGGTGAAGACCTGGGCGGGAATGCCCAGGTCCAAGGGGAGCACACCCTCCAGCACCAGCACCGCGACCCGGTGCGGCGACCCGTCGGCCCCACCGCCGGGGACGCCGCGGGCGCAGGCGGTTTCCTCTCGCATGGCGGTCATACTGCCACCGCCGCGGGGCAGCCGTACCGGCGGCCGCCGTTCGACGGCTCAGTCCGGGCCCGCCGGGAGGAAGTACGTCTGCCTGAGGAAGGCGGCCATGTCCTGGAGGGCCTGAACGTAACCGGCCTTGTACCGCGCGTCGGCGTCGGTGCGCTGCCCTTCGGCCATCGCCCACTGGTCCAGCTTCGCGGCGATGTGCAGGTGGTTGCGGTACAGCGTCGCGTGCGTGCCGCGCAGTGCCGCTCGCGCGCGTTCCTCGTCCCAGTCTTCGAGGGCGCTGGTGTCGAAGTCCAGCGGATCCTCGTCGGGCTGCCACACCGTCTTCCTCCTCGCCGGCTCGCGGTAGGGGGCCCGCCCGGCCGGGCGGACGACAGGGTCCCGGGTACCCGCCGGCAGCCCCGCTGCCTCCGTGGCGGCGCGGGTCGGCCGCGCGCGGGACCGCGTCGCCGGAGCTCGGCCGCTCGGGCACCGGCATACCCGGCACGCGGCGGTGGCGGGGCCGCTCCCCCTCGTGCCGCGGGGGCCGGCCGTGGGGTGTGGCCCGCCGCACCGGGGTACCCGCGCGGGGAGGTCGCGGAGGCCGCCGGAGCCGGTGCCGGCGTCGCCGCCGGTCGGCAGAAGGGAGCGACCCGTGCCCAGGAGCATCGAAGCGCAGACGACCGAGGAACTGGGCGGCCGGGGCAGCGTTCTGGCGCGGCAGCGCCGTGACCACGCCGAGATGGACCGCCTGATGGACCGGTACCGGGCCCTGGCCGACGGCGAGGAGCGCGAACGGGTCTGGAAGCAGATCGTCCAGCTCGTCTTCAGCCACGCCTTCGCGGAGGAGACGGTGCTCTGGCCGGCCGTGCGGCGCTCGGTCGAGGACGGGGAGGCGCTGACGACCCGGGTCGAGGAGGAACACCAGCAGATCAACGATCTCGTCGCCGCCATCGAGCGCCTGTCCCCCGGGGAGCCGGAGCGCGAGGAGAAGGCGGCCCGGGTCTTCGCCCTGATCCGGCAGGACGTCAGGGACGAGGAGCGTCTCGTCCTGCCCCGGCTCCAGCAGGCCCTCGACGCCGAGCAGCTGCGCCGGCTCGGCACGGCCTGGGAGGCGGTCCGCAGGAGCGCGCCCACGCGTCCCCACCCCGTCGTCCCCCGGCGTCCGCCCGGCAACGCGGTTCTGGGCGTACCGCTCAGTGTCTACGACCGGGTGCGCGACGTGCTCGGCCTGAACACGCCCGCCGCCGCGATCAAGAAGATCCTCGCCGGTCTGACCGGGGTCCTCCTCTGCGGCGCTGCGCTCGCGATACCGCGCAGACGGCGCTGACCCGGCACCGTCCATCGTCCGCGGCCGGCCTGCGCCCGCGGACGGCCTGCGCCCGCGGACGGTCACGGCATCACGCTCTCCTGGGTGATCAGGTCGATGGCCGCCCGCAGGCCGCCCGCGGCGAGAGCGGCACGCTGCCGGTCCGCGCCGGTCCCGTGCCGCAGCAGCCGCTGCGTCAGGGCGGTGACCTGCCGCAGGTCGCCGGACGCCTCCAGCGCGGGAGTGAGATGACGCAGGAGCTGGTACAGGACGTCACCGGCTCGGCGCGATCTGCCGTCGGGGTCGATCAGGGCGGCGCTCAGACCGTGGCGGGCCGCGTGCCACATCGCGGCGTGGAGCAGTTCGGGCGCACGGTGCGGCGCCGGGGCTCCCGCCTCCGCCTCCGCGAGGGCCGTTTCCACCAGGGCCCGGGTGATCCCCGCGAGCATGACCGCGTCGTCCACGCGCAGCTGGACGTCCGGACAGCGCACCTCGACGGTGGGGTACCGCTCGGAGAGCCGGGCCTGCCAGTACAGCTGACCGGTGTCCGAGACGAGTCCGCTCTCCAGCAGGTGCCGCACGCGCCGGTCGTAGTCCGCGGCGTCGTGGAAGTACGGCGGCATGCCGCTGACCGGCCAGCGGCCGAAGACCACGGTGCGCCAGCTGGCGAAGCCGGTGTCGTGGCCGTCCCACAGCGGGGAGTTCGCCGACATGGCCGTCAGCGTCGGCAGCCAGCCCCGGATCCGGTTCAGGACCTGTACGCCCGCCTCGCGGCTCGGCACGGCGACATGGACGTGCATGCCGTTGACCAGCTGTTCCGCCACCAGCTGGGGCGCCTGGCTGAGCATGGCGCGGTACCGGGCCTTGTCGGTGACGGCCACCGGCCGCCGTTCGCGCAGGGGTGGCGTGGCCCCGGCCGCGACCCGGCAGCCGTGCGCCTCGGCGGCCGCTCCGACGGCGTGCCGCAGACGCAGCAGATGACCCCCGACCTCCTCCAGCGTGCCGCACACCGGGGTGACCACCTCGACCTGCGCCTGCAAAAGCTCGGGCTGCACCTCCTGGTCGCCCATGAGGAACTCCAGACCGGCGGCCCCGCGCACCTTCTCCGCCTTCGGCACCGGAAGACCCGTGACAGGGTCGACCAGCAGGTATTCCTCTTCGACCCCGATCGTCGTCATCGATCGCCCTCTGTTCCGCGTCCTGCCGGGATCCGGCTCGCGACGTGTCCGGTCAAGCCCATCGCGCGGCGATGATCACCTTCAGGAGGGGCCGCTCCTCCCGCACTCCTCCGGGGTGACCCCGAGTGCCGCAATTACTTCATCACAAACTCAGACAATCGAAGCACGTCTCGGGCGCCCACCCGGCAGCTTCGGTGTGCCGCCGAGCCTTCATGACCGGATCGCGTATGTGTGGCCGGATACGGGTTACGCATGTACACATAGGACAAAACAGGACAAGGTCGCGGTGACGGCCGCGAGGGGGTCCCTCCGGACCGGGCCGCGCGGCGGCGGGCACGGCGAGAGCCCCCTGCCGTCGCGGCCGTCGCCGCGCGGCCCGCACACCACGGCATCCGCCTTTCGGCCCCGCACCGCGGCGTCACCACCCGAGCGGTCCCGCCCTCGGCCCAGGCCCGCCGCGGCAAGCCGTCCGACCCGAGGGGAGCACCTCATGGCCGACCGTGACGATGACCGCCAGTCGGCTGCGGTGTCCGGCAAGCGCCCGGAGGGCTCCGCGGACGCCGGGACCGTCGACGACGACAGGCCGGAGGCCGGCGGACGATGACCGGGAGCGGGCCGCGGAGCGCCGAACTGGAACGGCTGCGGCGCCTCCTGGAGGAGCGGACCGCCGACCTCCAGCGGGTGAAGGCCGAGTACGACAACTACCGCAAGCGGGTGCGGCGGGACCGCTTGGCCGTACGCGAGATCGCGGTGGCCAACGTGCTCCGGGCGCTGCTGCCGGCGCTGGACGCCGTCGACCGGGCGTGCGCGCACGAGCCGCTGACCCCGGGGCTGAAGGACGTCGCCGACAGCCTGCGGGAGCAGCTCGGCTCGCTGGGTCTCACGTCGTTCGGCGAGGTGGGCGATGCGTTCGATCCCGCCTGCCACGACGCCCTGGCCCACCATGTCCGTCCCGACAGGGACAGCCTGGTCTGCTCCACGGTCCTCAGGCCCGGCTACCGCCTCGGCGGCCACCTGCTGCGCCCGGCCCACGTGGAGGTCACCGGGCCGGCCCCGCCCGCCAGGAGCCCGGACGGGCGGGACGGGGGCGTACGCCTCTCGCCCCCGCCGGACAAGCCGCCCCTGCCCGCCGCGCGGAACTGACGAGCACACGGTGGGCCCGCCCCCACGCGCCTCCGCGGCGTCGCGGCCGGCCGGGGGCGCTACGGTGCCAGGCGCCCCCGCAGCCACTGTTCGACCTCGCCCACGTGGGCGGCGGCGGCCGCCCGGGCCGCCTCCGGGTCGCGGGCGGTCAGTGCCCGGTGGATGGCGGTGTGCTCGCGGCGCGTACGGGGGATGGCCCCGGCCTCCTGGTAGCCGCGCCGGACGCGGGCGCGGAAGGTGCGGGAGGACAGGCCCTCCAGGAGGGCGGCCAGGGTCTCGTTGCCCGCCGCGACGGCGATCGCGCGGTGGAAGGCCAGGTCGTGGGCGAGGATCACGTCCGGGTCGTCGGTGGTGTCCATCGCCGTCAGGTGCCGCTCGACCTCCGCCAGCTGCTCCGGCGTGATGCGCGCGGCGGCCAGGGCCGTCGCCGCCGACTCCAGGACGCGGCGCACCTCCAGGAGTTCGACCAGGCGCCCGCCCGTGGACAGGTCGGCGACCACGCCGAAGGACTCCAGAAGGCCGGCGGCCTCCAGCCGGGTGACGTAGATGCCGGAGCCGTGCCGCGCCTCCAGAACGCCGAGCACGGTCAGCGCGCGGATGGCCTCGCGAACGGAGCTGCGGGAGATGCCGAGGGCGGCCGCGAGGTCCCGTTCGGTGGGCAGCCGCCCGCCCGGCTCCAGCCGCCCCTCGGCGATCATCGCCTTGATCCGCTCGATGGCGCGCTGCGCCACCGTGCCCTTCCGGGGGGCGGCCTCCTGCCCGCCGCCCGTCCCCGTCTCCGCGCCCGTCCCCGCCTCCGCGTCCGTCCTGCTCACGTCCGCCGCTCTCCCGTTCCTCCGGTGGGCCCGCAGTCTAGCCACCGAGCGGCCCCGCCCCCGCCCGCGAGTGGCCCTACCAATACCGGGGACGGAGGCCGCCCGTCCCGCTCAAGGGGTGTCCTCTGGGCCAAGTGGTCTGATAAATATGCCGATGCCGCCGTCCTGGACCGAAAGGGCTTCCGTGTCCCCGAGCTCCGCCCGCGTCACCGCCGTCGACACCTACGACATCCGCTTTCCGACCTCGCGCGAGCTGGACGGCTCGGACGCGATGAACCCCGATCCCGACTACTCGGCCGCCTACGTCGTGCTGCGCACCGAGGCCGCCGACGCGCCGGAGGGCCACGGGTTCGCCTTCACCATCGGGCGGGGCAACGACGTACAGGTCGCGGCGATCGAGGCGCTGCGCGGGCATGTGGTGGGCCGCTCGGTCGACGCGCTGTGCGCCGACCCGGCCGCTCTGTACCGGGACCTGACCGGTGACAGCCAGCTGCGCTGGCTGGGCCCGGACAAGGGCGTGGCGCACATGGCGGTCGGCGCGGTCGTCAACGCCGTCTGGGACCTCGCCGCCCGGCGCGCCCGCAAGCCGCTGTGGCGCCTGCTGGCCGACGCCGAGCCGGAGTGGCTGGTCGGGCAGACCGATTTCCGGTACCTCACCGACGTCCTCACCCCCGAGGACGCGCTGGACCTGCTGCGCCGCGGCCGGGAGGGCGCCGACGAGCGGCGGGCCCGGCTCCTGGAGCGCGGCTACCCGGCGTACACCACCTCCCCCGGCTGGCTCGGCTACGACGACGCCAAGCTGACCCGGCTCGCCCGCCAGGCCGTCGCCGACGGCTTCACCCAGATCAAGCTGAAGGTCGGTGCCGACCTCGACGACGACGTCCGCCGCTGCCGCACCGCTCGCGCGGCTATCGGCCCGGACGTCCGCCTGGCCGTGGACGCCAACCAGCGCTGGGACGTGCCGGAGGCGATCCGCTGGACCACCGCGCTCGCCGCCTTCGACCCGTACTGGATCGAGGAACCCACCAGCCCGGACGACATCCTCGGCCACGCGGCGGTCCGCCGGGCCGTCGCCCCGGTGAAGGTCGCCACCGGCGAGCACGCCCAGAACCGCGTCGTGGTCAAGCAGCTCCTCCAGGCCGGCGCCGTCGACGTCCTCCAGCTCGACGCGGCCCGCGTCGGCGGCGTCAACGAGAACCTGGCGATCCTGCTGCTCGCCGCCCGCTTCGGCGTGCCGGTCTGCCCGCACGCGGGCGGCGTCGGCCTGTGCGAACTCGTCCAGCACCTGGCGATGTTCGACTACCTGGCGGTCTCCGGGACCACCGAGGACCGGGTGATCGAGTACGTCGACCACCTCCACGACCACTTCCTCGACCCGGTGGTCATCCGGGACGGGCACTACACCGCCCCCGCCGCGCCCGGCTTCTCCGCCGCCCTGCGCCCGGAGTCGATCGCGCGGTACACGTACCCCGGCGGCGCCTTCTGGGCCGCCGACCTCGCCGAGCGCACGCGGAAGGAGCAGGCCGTATGAACGACTTCGAGGGGCTGAAGGCCCTGGTGACGGGCGGCGCCTCCGGCATCGGCCGGGCCACCGCCGAGCTGCTGGCCGAGCGCGGTGCCCGGGTCGCCGTACTCGACCTGGACCCCACCACGGTCGGGGAGCCGCTGCTCGCCTACCGCGCCGACGTCACCGACGACCCCTCCGTACGCCGGGCCGTGGCGGCCGCCGCGGACGACCTCGGCGGGCTGGACGTCCTGGTCAACAACGCGGGCATCGGCGCCCAGGGCACCGTCGAGGACAACGACGACGCCGAGTGGCACCGCGTCCTGGACGTCAACGTCCTCGGCATGGTCCGCACCGCCCGCGCCGCCCTGCCGCGGCTGCGCCGCTCGGCGCACGCCGCGATCGTCAACACCTGCTCCATCGCGGCCACCGCCGGCCTGCCGCGGCGCGCCCTCTACAGCGCGACCAAGGGCGCGGTGTACTCCCTGACTCTCGCCATGGCCGCCGATCACGTCCGCGAGGGCATCCGCGTGAACTGCGTCAACCCCGGGACGGCCGACACCCCGTGGGTCGGCCGTCTCCTCGACGCCGCCGACGACCCGGCCGCCGAGCGGGCCGCCCTGGAGGCCCGCCAGCCCACCGGTCGTCTGGTGACCGCCGCCGAAGTGGCGGGCGCCATCGCCTACTTGGCCAGCCCCCTGTCGGGCGCCACCACCGGCACCGCGCTCGCCGTCGACGGCGGCATGCAGGGGCTGCGCCCGCGCCCGGCGGCCCGGTGACCGCCCTCGCCTTCGGCGCCGCCGGCATCGGCAACCTCTACACCGAGGTGTCCGACGAGCAGGCGCACGCCGCCGTCACCGCCGCCTGGCGCCAGGGCATCCGCGCCTTCGACACCGCGCCGCACTACGGCCTCGGCCTGTCCGAGCGCCGCCTCGGCGCCGCCCTGCGCGAGCACCCGCGCGACACGTACACCGTCTCCACCAAGGTGGGCCGCCGCCTGGAGCCCGCCGACGGCACCGGTGACGACCTCGCGCACGGCTTCGCGGTCCAGGCCACCCACCGCCGCGTGTGGGACTTCACCGCCGACGGCATCCGCCGCACCCTCGACGCCAGCCTCGGCCGGCTCGGTCTCGACCGGGTCGACACCGTCTACCTCCACGACCCCGACGACCACGCCGGACAGGCCTTCCGCGAGGGCTACCCGGCGCTGGAGCGGCTGCGCGCGGAAGGCGTGGTCGGGCGGATCGGCGCGGGCATGAACCAGACCGCCCTGCTCACCCGGTTCGTCCGCGACACCGACGTGGACGTGGTGCTGTGCGCGGGCCGCTACACCCTGCTCGACCAGAGCGCCCTCACCGATCTCCTGCCCGCCGCCCGGGAACGCGGCACGAAGGTCGTCCTCGGCGGCGCCTTCAACTCCGGCCTGCTCGCCGACCCGCGACCGGCGGCCAGGTACGACTACCGGCGGGCACCGCGGGAGCTGGTCGGCCGCGCCCTGCGACTGAAGGCGGTCGCCGAACGCCACGGCACCACCCTGCGCGCCGCCGCCCTCGCCTTCTGCGCCGCGCACCCGGCCGTCACCGAAGTCCTCGTCGGGGCGCGCTCGGCGGCCGAGGTCGACGACTGCGCCGCACAGTTCCGCACCCCCGTACCGGAGGCGTTCTGGCGGGAGCTGCGGGAGACCGGCCTGCTGCCCGCCGGCGCCCCCCTGCCCGGCGAGGACCGGTCGTGATCGTCGACGCCCACCACCATGTCTGGGACCTGTCCGTACGCGACCAGGACTGGATCACCGGCCCCCACCTGGCGCCGCTGCGCCGCGACTTCACCCTCGGCGACCTGCGCCCCGAGGCCCGCGCCGCCGGAGTCGGCCGCACGGTGCTCGTCCAGACGGTCACCGTGCCCGAGGAGACCCCCGAGTTCCTGGCCCTCGCCGACCGTCACGAGCTGATCGGGGGCGTCGTCGGCTGGACCGACCTCACCCGGCCGGACGTCGCCGGTGAACTCGCCCGGCTGCGCGCCCTCCCCGGCGGCCGGCACCTCAAGGGCGTCCGCCACCAGGTGCAGGACGAACCCGACCCGGAGTGGCTGCTGCGTCCGGACGTACGGCGCGGTCTCGCCGCCGTCGCGGAGGCCGGGCTCGTCTACGACCTCGTGGTACGGCCCCGCCACCTGCCCGCCTGCGTCCGGGCCGCCGCGGAGCACCCGGGGCTCACCTTCGTCCTGGACCACCTCGGCAAACCGCCCGTCGCCTCCGGCGCGACCGAGCCGTGGGCGGGCGCCGTCCGCGCGCTCGCCGCGCTGCCCAACACGGTCTGCAAGCTGTCCGGGCTGGTCACCGAGGCCGACCCCGCCTCCTGGACGGTGCGCGACCTGCGGCCGTACGCCGACGTGGTCCTCGACGCGTTCGGGCCGCACCGGCTGATGTTCGGCTCCGACTGGCCGGTGTGCACCCTCGCGGCGCCCTACGGCGAGGTGGTGGCCGTGGCCGCCGAGCTGACCGCCGGCCTGAGCGAGTCCGAGCGCGCCGAGGTCTTCCGCGCGACCGCCACCCGCGTCTACGGCCTCTGACGGCTCGGGGCGGGTTTCCCCGGGCTGCCTCGCCGATCATGGTTGATAGCCTCCCGTGATGACCGCGACATTCGACGAAGCCGTCCGTGCCCGGCTGCGGGCCCCCAACATCTGGTACGTCGGCACCGTGTTCGCCGACGGAGCACCGCAGGTCAGCCCGATGTGGGTGGATCTGGAGGGGGAGGGAGAGCTGACGTTCAACACCTCGGTGGGCCGGGTGAAGGAGGAGAACCTGCGCCGCGATCCCCGCGTCTACCTCTCGCACGCGGACACCACCGACCCCTTCGACCGCGTGCAGATCAGCGGTGTGGTGGCCCGCTTCATCGAGGGCGAGGAGGCACACGAGCGGATGGACCGGCTGGCCCGCAAGTACCTGGGCAGCGAGCGCTTCGAGTGGCTCATGCCCGGGGAGCGGCGGGTCGCGGTGATCGTGCGCCCGGTCAAGGTGCGGCACATCGTCGGGGTGGAGCGGTTCCGTCCCGGCGGCCCGGTCCCGGCTGCCTGACCGGCACGCCCGCCACCGCGGGCCGCGCGGTGGCGGGCGCAAGCGATGGGCGATCCGTCGCCGTCGCGCGTCCGATCCGCGCACCGGCGCGGCTCCGCCCGGCGGTGCCGGCCGGCACCGCCGGGGGCGACGTGTTCCGGTCTCGCGGTCGCCAGGGACGCCGTGCGCGGACTGGTCGACCTGTACACCGGGCGGCCGCCCGGACCGTACGAAGGGGGGACGTCCGGCGGCGCCGTCCGCTGGGCCCGGCGCAACGTGGACCGGAAGACCGCGGCGCGCGACTGGTACGACAAGGAGTTGCGGTCCCCCCCGGGAACGCCTGGACCGGCTGAACGCCCTCCTGCGGTCCCCCGCGCTGACCGGGCAGGCCCCGGCGGAGACGGCCGGGCTGATCCTCGGCATGGTGGACGCCCTCGGCTTCACCGTCGTCGCAAGCACCCGGCGCCGCTTCACCCACCGCGACGTCCTCGGCCTCTACGCCTACAACACCCACTACACCAGGCTCGCCGGCGACCTGACCGCCTACCTGTCGGGCAACGAGGGGGAGATCCTCCTGCTCGAAGGAGAGGAGAACCTCAGCAGTCTCCACATCCTGAAGGAGGTGGTGCGCCGTGTCGTCCGCTACCCCACCACGCACTACGACGCGCTGGAGAACCTCCTGCACGTCTCCGACCCGGGGGCGACGGACTGGACGTACTTCGAAGGGACGCTGACGACGGCCGGGATCAGCGCGTCGCCCCCCGGCGGCGGTCACTCGGCGCGCTAGGACCCGTCGTCCCGCCGCGCAACGCGGCACCGGGACCGCGCCCGTGGCGGCGGGTCCGGCGCTCCCTCCCGCCGCCGCACGCGGCCTCCTCCCGCCGCGCCGAGAGAACCATCGACAGCAGGTCGGCCACCCCCTCCTCCTCGTTGCTGGGCAGGATCAGGTCGGCGCACCGGCGCACGGACGCGTGGGCGTTGGCGACGGCGGCGGCGAGACCGGCCGCGCTCAGCATCGGCAGGTCGTTGGGCATGTCGCCGACGGCGGCCACGGCGGTGACCCGCACCGCGTGATGGCCGGCCAGCCAGCGCAGGGCCGCGCCCTTGTCCACACCGGTCGGCGCGATTTCGAGGAAGTACGGGGTGGAGCGGGTCGCCCGGACTCCGTCGCCGGGGCGGACCAGCGCACGCGCGAGCGCCCGTACCGGCCGGTCCGGATGCACGGCCAGGATCTTGACCACGCCGTCGCCCGGGAGCAACGCCTCGGTGGCGTCCCGGACGCACACGTGCTGCCAGCAGTCCGGCACCAGCTCCTCGAACCCGCGTTCCAGGAACAGTCCGCGCAAGGTGTCCACGCCGAGCACCACCCCGGGCAGCCGAGCGCGCAGCCGGGCGAGGACCGCCGCGGTCCGGCCGCGGGAGAAGCCCCGGCACCGCAGCGCCTGCCCGGTCCCGACCTCCGCCACGACGGCCCCGTTGCTGCAGACCATCAGACCGTCCATACCGATGTCACGGCAGACGGACAGCGCGTCACGCAACGGGCGGCCGGTCACGCCCACCACGGGGACACCGCCGCGCGCCGCTTCGGTGAGCGCGGCGCGGGTCAGCGGCCCGATCTCACCACGTTCGTCGAGCAGGGTGCCGTCGAGGTCCGTGCAGACCAGACGGATGCGGTCGGGAGCGCTCACAGCGTGAACCGCCGGGCCGAGGCGGGTGGTCCGGCAACCGGTGCCCGTACCTTGAGCCGCACCGGCCGGTCCTGGTGCAGCCACACCTCGATCCAGCCGTGGCGAACGAGACGCTGCCTCGCGGGCACCGCCATCAGCTCGATCCACACCCAGTTGCTGTCCGTGTCGAGCAACCAGGGGATCGTGCCCGGCGGCGCGGCGCACGCGGCGTCCTCGCCGCGCCGGGTCGGCGGGATCACGCCCAGCAGTACCGCGGGGATGTCGAAGACGTCCAAGGCCACGGGGCGTCCGCTGGTGTCCAGGGAGATCCACAGGCGGGAGGCGAAGCCGATGTGCACCCCGCCGCCCCCCGAGGACGTCGCGTCGGGCGTGTCGCCGACGGCGGTGACCAGGCCCACTCCCAGGTCCCAGCTCACGTCGACGGTGGGCGCGGTGGTGACCGCGTCGGGCTCTTTCGTCTGCTCGGTCATGCCTCTTCTTCACCTTCCCGGTGTGCGGCGTCCTCGACGGGCGGTCCGTGCGCCTCGTGTCGGGTGCGGCTTCGTGAGGTGCTGCGCTGTGCGGTGCGGCGGGGTGAGGTGCGCCGTCAGACGGACTGGAGCCGATCCAGACCCGACACCGCGGGGCGGGCGGTGAGACGGGCGGGCCGGATCTCGAGCTCACCGACGACGGTGTCCTCCGGCGCCTCCAGCGTCCAGCGCACGGCCCGCGCCACCGAGGAGGTGGCCATCTTCATCGGCGAGTCGTCGCCGGGCAGATTGGCGATGGCCCCGGGGCTGAGCAGGGTGGTGCGGACCCCGTGCACTCGTTCCTCCAGCAGCAGGATCTCGGCGAGCGCCTTCAGGGACGCCTTGGTCATGCAGTAGGCGGCCCCGCCCTCGAAGAAGCGGCTGCCCGCATGGCTGCCCATCAGGACGATGCGGCCCCCGCGGCGGCGCAGGTGGGGCAGTGCCGACTGCACCAGTGCCAGTACGGAGGTGAGATTGACCTCGACCGCCTCCCGCCAGTCGTCGAGCGGGAGCGAGGCGACGTCGCCGAAGGCGCGTACGACTCCGCCGGTCACCACCGCGTCCAGGCCCCCGGCGGCCGCGGCGATCCGTTCGATCGCGGGACCGACCTGCTCGGGGTGGCGCAGGTCGCAGGGGACCTCGTGCAGCCACGGCAGTCGTGCCGGGGTCCGGGAGAGGGCGTGGACCCGCCAGCCGGCGGCGTGCAACTCCTCGGCCACCGCCCGGCCGGTGCCGCGGTTGGCCCCGGTCAGCACCACGACGGGGCCGTCGCCGGGGTGCGCGGAGGCGGCGCCGGGGGGCGGCGGGGCATCGCGGTGCGGCGGCGGGGCATCGCGGTGCGGCGGCGGGCCGTCGCTTCCCGTCGCGCCGGCGCCGGCCGCGGCCGCGCTCATCCCCGCACCCTTCGCACCAGGTCCGTCCAGGCGCGCACCACGGTGGCCTCGTCGGCTCCCCGCCGGAACAGGTCCTTGTCCAGGGGGTTGCCGGCCTCGTCGCGCAACCGCATGCAGTCCGGTGACACCTCGGAATTGATGACGGGCTCGCCGTCCGCGCCCACCCCCACGACCAGGCAGAAGTCCCACAGGTCCAGGGGCGCGAGCCAGGACCGCAGCGCGTCGTTGCACTGGAGCGCGCAGTCGCGGAAGGAGGTGACGTCCACGCCCGCCGCGCGAAGGTAGTCCTCGCCGATCGGCTGGTCCTCGGGATCGATCCGGTAGTCGAACTTCACCACCGGGGGATGGAACCGATGGCCCTCGGGGAAGAGTCCCGGGTACTTGCGCACGGTGGACCCGGTGGCGACGTTCTTCACGATCACCTCGAACGGCGGCGCCGGCACGAAGTCCGCCCGGTACGAGACGGCGTCGAGCCGTTCCCTGAAGACCGTGCGCACCCCCTTGCCGGCGAGGCGCTCGGCCGCCGCCTCGTAGAAGTCGAGCCGGAGCGCCGCGGTCTGCGGCATCAGGGCATCCCGGTCGTAAGTGAAGCTGCGCAGGCTCGGTATCAGTTCGATATCGCAGGTTCCGTCGTCGTTCATCCAGAGTTTCTTGCTCCTGCCCTCCACATCGGGTTTCCGGGTGCGCCTCGCCATCTCCGCATCTCCTTTCCGGGGAGTCTGCCGACTTTGGAATGCCCGGTCGAATCTACCTCACCGAGCTTCCCCGACCTCAGGATCTCCGCGCAAATGTACACGCTTTATACGTGGTTTATACATGGACTGGGCAATATGTCGGAGGCACATCACCCGGACGCCGTCTCCCAGGAGGGAAAGCCGAAATGACGCAAGGCGGCAGCGCACCGTCCAGCAGCGCGGAAATACCTGACGAGCTAAGGGGTAAGACGCCCGGCCGGCATTACGGCACGGCCGGGACGAAACTTCTCTTCGAAGACGAGAGCACCCGGGTCTGGCTGCTGGAACTCCAGCCGGGCGAGGCCAGCGAATGGCACGAGCATCCCTGGGATTACGTATTCGTGGTGGACCACCCCGGTCAGGTGCGACTGGAATACGAAGACGGAGAAATCGAGGACCAGGACGACTTCATCGGCCAGGTGGTGCACCGCCGGCGCGGAAAGCCGCACCGCCTGGTGAACCGGAGCGACCATTTCTACCGGAACGTGGTCATCGAGTTCCTCGGCCAGGCTCCGCCGAAGACATGGCCGCCCGCCGACAAGAAGTGACCGTGCCGCCGGCCGGCGCGTTCCCCGCCGGCCGCAGGAGCCAGCCACAAGAACCGACAGCGGAATCGATCTCAAGCGGGAGGCCAGCATGACCAGCATCGCCCAGTGGCTCGAAGAGAACGTGACGACGGACAAGCGGGCTCTGGACTGGTTCCAGGAGGAGGAGTGTGAGCCCCGCATCGTCCGCGCCTACCGCCAGCTGCTCAGCGGCTACGACATCGACACCTCGAAGATCCTCAAGACCACCGTCGAGGTCGACGGCGACCACGCCGGCGTGGTCCGGGTGCACGACATCAACTACTTCTCCATCTGCGCCCACCACTTCCTGCCGTTCTTCGGGAAGATCGCCATCTCGTACGTCCCCGGCGACCGCATCCTCGGCCTCGGCAAGTTCCCGCGCCTGGTGCAGGCGTACAGCAGGCGGTTCCAGATCCAGGAACACCTGGTGAAGGAGATCGCCGAGGAGATCATGAGCTCCGGGGGCGCCCGCGCCGCGCGGGTCGTCTCCAACGGGCGGCACATGTGCATGTGCAGCCGCGGCCCGTCCGACCAGACCGCGGTCACCGACACGTCCTACGTCACCGGTGAGACGGAACTGTTCTCCCGCTACGGCCTGGACGTCTGACGGCCCGTCCCCGGCATGGACGCCGCGCGGCCAGGTGTGACGCGGGCGTCCCGTTCCTACCGGCTACTGCGTCGGGAGAGGTTATGCGGCTCGATTTCGTCCCCCCTCGGGATCTGACCGACGGGGCCGTGCACCAGTACTGCCTCAGGTGCCGCGAGGACGCGGTGGAGTGGCGCACCGAGGGAGACCGGAGGCACTGCGTCTGCGGTGCCTGCGGAGCGGTGCGGGACCGGGCGCTGGTGCTCGATCCCGCGGTCACGTGGTGGACGGACGAGGACGGCGAGTACTGGCACGAGACGGCGGGCGTCTTCGTGCGGGACGCTCACGGACGCTTCCTCTTCTTCGACCGGACCGCGTTCCCCTTCGGTCTGACGGTCCCGGCCGGACACGTGGAACGGGACGAGGCACCGCACCTGGCCGCGGCGCGCGAACTGGAGGAGGAGACCCAACTGGCCCCGCGCGGCCTGACGTTCGTGGGCCGGACCCCCGTCCCGGGAGACGGGTGCCGCCGGGGCGCCGACGCCCATGTATGGCATGTCTACCGCTGCGAGGCGGGCGACGGCGGCGAGAGGGAGGTGCGCCTGGGCCCGGAGGGCGTCACCGCCGTCTGGCTCACCCCGGAGGAAGCGCTGCAGCGCCCACTCACTCACGCTGTGCAGGCCCTTCTGCGCACACACAGTCAGGAATTCGCCAATTACTGACGAGTCCGACCGGCGTCGGCCCCGCGACCTCGGACTTCCGCCGTGAGGGGTGCCGAACAGTGGCCGATCTTCCTCGGGTCCGGATGCACCGAACGGTTCGACGTGCCTAGGATCCCGGGAGCCAGAACAGGCCCGTGGCGTGCTGCGATGTCCGCGTGAGCGAGGAAAGGCTTCTTCCGTGCTTGTCGATCAACAGGTCCGAGCGGGCCGGCGGGAGTGGACGGGACTGGCCGTCCTGGCGCTGCCGACCATCCTGATCGGTCTCGACATGACCGTGCTGCACCTGGCCGCCCCTGAGCTCAGCGAGGGGCTGAACCCGAGTGCCGCGCAGTTGCTCTGGATCGTTGACATCTACGGGTTCCTGGTCGCGTCCTTCCTCGTCACCATGGGAACCCTCGGGGACCGTATCGGCCGGCGGAAGCTGCTCCTGATCGGCGCCGCCGCGTTCGCCGTCGCGTCGCTGCTGGCCGCCTACGCGACCGGGGTGGCGATGCTCATCGCGGCGCGCGCCCTGCTGGGCATCGCCGGCGCGACCCTCATGCCGTCCACCCTGTCGCTGATCAGCAACATGTTCCACGACCCGAACCAGCGCCGGTTCGCGATCGCGGTGTGGATGACCAACTTCAGCGTGGGCGGGATGATCGGCCCGCTGGTCGGCGGCGTGCTGCTGCAACACTTCTGGCCCGGTTCGGTGTTCCTGGTCGGCGTGCCGGTGGGAGTGGTCCTGCTGATTGTCGGCCCGCTGGTGCTGCCCGAGTGCCGCGACCCCCGGCCGGGCCGGCTGGACCCGCTCAGCGTCGTGCTGTCCATCGTCACGGTGCTGCCGGTGGTCTACGGCTTCAAACAGGTGGCGCAGGACGGCGTCCACCTGACGCCGCTGCTGGCCGTCGCCCTCGGGCTGGGCTTCGGGGTCGCCTTCGTACGCCGCCAGTTCCGGCTCACCGCCCCCATGCTCGACCTGCGGCTCTTCAGCCGTCCCGGGTTCTCGGTGGCACTGGGCGGCCAGACGATGGGACTCTTCGTCGTGACCGGGACGCAGTTCCTGGTCCTTCAGTACCTCCAGCTCGTCCTGGGACTCTCCCCGCTCACCGCCGGTCTGTGGGTGCTGCCCGCGATGGTGGCGGGAGTCGTCGGCACCCTCCTCGCACCGGCCGCCGCCGCCAGGCTTCATCCCGGCCGCGTCATGGCGGGCGGCTTCGCACTCGCCGTACCGGGACTCGTGCTGATCAGCCTGGCGGACTCCGCCTCCGGCCTCACGCTCATCACCACCGGCTTCGCCGTCCTTTCCTTCGGGGTCCAGGCCTCGCTCGCCCTCACCAACGACGTGATCATCACCAGCGCGCCGCCGGAGCGCGCGGGCAGCGCCTCGGGCGTCGGGGAGACCGGGGCCGAACTCGGCAACGCACTGGGGGTGGCGGCCTTCGGGTCGGTGGCGACGGCTTTCTACGGAGCCCGGATGGCCGGCGATGCCCTGCCCGAGGGCGTCCGGCCGGAGCTCGCGGATGCCGCCCGGTCCACACTCGCGGGCGCCGCCGACGCCGCCGGCCGCCTGCCCGGCACGGCCGGAGACGAGTTGCTCGCCGCCGCCCGTGCCGCCTTCACCGGCGGCATGCACGCCGCGGCTCTGTGCGGCGCCGGCATCCTGGTGCTGCTGACGCTGGCCAGCCTGCGCCTGGCGCGCCGGTCCCCCGATGATGCCGCGGGAAAGACGGAGAACGCCTCGGCGCCGGGGCGGGCGGGGACGGCGGAGCGGGACGGAGTGGAAATCGGCCCGGCGGCGGAGGGATGAGCGGCCGACGGCCCCCTTCGGCCGCCCCTCCCCCGGCCGGCCGTCGAACCGCGGCACGACCGTCGGTGCCCCGGCCGCCCGGCCACGCCGCCCCTCACTGCCGCGGCGTGACGTGAGGGGATCGCGCGATCCCCTCCCAGGGAGCTACTCGAAGAATCCTTCCCCTGCCAGACAGCCCCGGAATGACGGATGCTCTTTCCACCGTCTCTCGGCGCGAGATCGTGATCGTTCAAGCAGAGAGAACACAGCCGGCAGTCCCAGTGCCGCGGTAAAGGCGGCATGTCCTACAGAGGTTCATGAGGGAGACGGTGATGAGGTTCAGCATTCTCGGCCCCTTGGAAGTGTCTTCGGACTGCGGAACCGCTGTAAGACTCGGCGGTCCACGACAGCGCGTCGTACTTGCCACGCTCTTGATCCATGCGAACCGTATGGTGACGGTGCCTCACCTGCTGGAAGCCGTGTGGTGCGAGGAGCCTCCGCCCTCGGCGGCCGTCAATGTCCGAGGATATATCAGCGCGTTGCGCCGAACACTGGGCAAGGGCGAGAGCGACCGGAGCGATATACCGCCCGACGAACGGCTGACCACGCTCACCGGCGGATACCTCTTGCGCGTGGGCACGTCCGAACTTGATTTCGCCGTCTTCATGGAAAAACTACGGAAGGGCGAACAGGAGACGGCGGCAGGGCAGATCGAGCAGGCGGCCGGGAGCCTCCAGTCCGCCCTCGCCCTCTGGCGCGGCACCCCCCTCGACGGCCTCCCCGTCTCGATGCCCATCCGTGCCGAACTGGAACGCATGCAGGAACTGCGGCTGCTCGCCGTGGAACGCGCCGCCCAGGCACGGCTGGATTTGGGGCAGGCAGACGCCCTCATACCGGAGCTCGCCACTCTCACCAGGCAGCACCCGTTCCGCGAACGGCTGTGGGAGCTGCTGATAGTCGCCCTGCACCGGACGGGGCGCCAGGCGGACGCCCTCGCCACCTACGCGCGGGTGCGGCGGATGCTCGTCGAGGAGCTGGGGATCGACCCCACCGACCGGCTGCAACGGCTGGAGTGGCAGATACTGCGCGGCAATCCCACACTGGACAGCCGCGCGACGTCGGCCGCGCAACCCGGACCGCCTCATCTCGACGCCCGCCTCCGCGCGGTCCGCCGTGTCAAGGTGGCGTCCGGGGTCCCCACCGGCTCCGGATGAACGGACGGAGCGTCATCTGGGCGTCACCGTCTCCCGGAAGCCCCCGCCCGCGGGCACACCGCATCGCTTCCCGCGATGGAGAGCCCCAGGTCGAAGCCGGACCTGGGAGCTCGGTGGCACCCGCCGCGGAAGCGGGAGGAACCCCGGCCGCTGCACGGTCGGGGTTCCTCGAAGCGGTGTGCGCCGGTCAGCGGGTGGTGGCGCCCACGCCGTGAATCGTTCGCCTCCACGCCCGCGGACCGCGCCACATCACGGTCACCGCGAACCGGGAAGGTCAGCGCCGCAGGGTGAGGACACCCGGCCGCCACGGCAGCTGGTCGTAGGGGCCGCCCGCGGTGGGGGACTTGCCCTGGTAGAGGAACTGCAGGTTGCAGGGATCGATGGTCATCGTCTGGTCGGGATTGCTGCGGACCAGGTCACCGTGGCTGATGTCGTTGGTCCAGGTGGCACCGCTGTTGGCCTTGCCGGCGAAGGGGTTGCTCTCACTGGCGGCCTGCGGGGTCCACGAGCCGCTCAGGCTGGATGCCGTGAAGGAGCGGAAGTAGCGCCCGTTCGCGCCCATCGCCTCGACGATCATGAGGTACTGGTTCTGGCCCTGGACCTTGTAGACCTGCACCCCCTCGAAGAGGTTGGCCTTCGTGTCGCTCATGATCGTCGTGTACGACGAGCCGAAGTTGCCCGGGAAGTTCCCGATCGGCATGCTCGCCCGGTAGATCTTGCCGTTGTCACCGGCGAAGAACAGGTACATGTTCTGGCCGTCGGCGATCAGGGTCTGGTCGATCGGGCCGGTGTCGGAGCCGGAGATGCTCCCGGTGAACAGCGGCTGCGGAGCGGACCAGCCGTTGGGGTTGGTGGGATCGCTCGACGTGCGGTAGATGAACGGCCACGCACCCCACTGGTACGCCAGCACCCAGATGTTCTTGGGAGCGAAGTAGAACAGCGTGGGCGCCACCGCGGCCTGGTTCATCCCGGTCTGGCGGGCCGACGCCATGTCCGACCAGTTGGTGAAGGGGCTGAACATCATCGAGCCGTACGACGATCCCGACACGTTCGAGGCGTAGACCAGGTGCTTGCCGTTGTGCTTCACGGCGGTGAAGTCCTTCACGGCGGCCCATCCGTTCGCCGGCTGCGCCAGCACACCCGTCGACGACCACCGGTAGGTCGACGGCAGAGCACACGTGCCGTCCGTCGGCGGCGTCCCGGACAGACCGGTCCACTTCTGGCTGCTGCCGCCGTTGCACGTCCCGATCTGCACCGCCGTGCCGTTGGCCGTACCGGCTCCCGCGGCCTCCAGGCACAGCCCGGACTCCACACCGACGACCGTGCCGTCGGAGTTCACCCGCCACTGCTGATTGGCTCCGCCGGAACAGGTCCAGATCTGCACCCGGGTGCCGGCCGTGGTGGCGTGCCCCGGAACGTCCAGGCACTTGTTGCCGTACACGGTCAGCTGGTTGGCGTCCGTCAGCGTCCACTGCTGGTTGGTCCCGCTCCAGCAGTCGTAGATCTGCACGTACGTACCGTCGGTCTGGCTGGCGCCCACCACATCGAGACACCGGTTCGAACCGACCCCGCGCAACGCGCCGCTGGCAGCCGCCTGAGCCGGGGTGGCGACGAGCATCGCCGCCAACGCGGCCAGGACCGCGACCGCGGCGGCGAGCACCGCAGACGGATGCCTGCGGCTGAAACTTCCTCTGTGCATGGAGACTTCCCAACCTTGAGTAGGTGGTTCCGGTTGGCCTCGTCGGAGGTTGTCCGGACTGTCGGTGCGGTGCGGTGTGCCGCGGTCGGCGAGCACCACGGCAGACCGCGCTGACCGCTTGTGACTTCCCGGTTCTTCGCGACCTCCTGAAAGACCGGTGGCGCCCGGCGCCTTCGGGCCGCGTGGGTGCCGGGGGCGGAGGCTCGGACGGCGTCGGGTGGGCCCGTCGCCGTCCCGGGCGTCATCCGGACCGCCGCGGCCGACGGGCCCGACACCGAGGCTCGGCGACGTCCGAAGCGTTGGAGCGGGTTCATGCTTCTCCTCGTACGGCCGGATGCGGTGGACGGTTGGCCGGCGTCGGACTCGGTCCACGGCGTGGACAGCCCGCTCGCGAACTCGCGACCGGGGCCGATGGTGTTCCAGCTGCTTCGATGGCCGGCCCGCCGACCGTCACCACCCGTATGGCGCCGCCCTCGCGCGTGGACCGTGGCGGTGGAGGTGGAAGCCCTGGATGCGGCGGGTGAGGATGTCGCGGCCCCGTGGAGGCCGTTGGTGAGGGTCGCGGTGCGCAGGTTCGCGTACTCCCCGGCGACGACGAGGGGGCTTTGACGAGAGCATGACATACGCATGCGGCAAACTCCTTGCGGCTCGGAGTTCGGGGGTACGCCCCGGAGATGCCCTGCTGTGCGATGGAGCGACTCCGATACTTTCGTTCGCAATACCGAACAAAGGTCGGAGTGTCGAGCAACCTGAATGATAGGGAACCGTTGAACGGCGTCAACCCCTCTCGCATGTGTCGCTACAAACGGCGAAACCTTTCGCAGCGCGCGGCGCACAACGTCGCACGTCAGACCGCCAACGCTCGGTCACGGCGCCACCGTCCGCCAGGGCGGAGCGCCCTCGCGGACGGTTCCTGCACCCATACGGGCCGTGTCTTCGGACATCCGCGACCGGCCGCTTTTCCGAACGACAGCCAGAAATTTCGCCCTACTCTTCAGGGATCGGCGAACGGCTCCTCCGCCTCCTCGCGACCGCCGCGCCGACAGTCACCGCGTCCGCGGCCGCCCCTCCCACTCCGCCGCCACGCCCGCGCCGGGTCCTGGATGAGCTCGGCTCCAGAGGGGAACTGGACTGGTCGCGGCGCGCGATCGACTCGGTGAATACGCGCGCGACGAAAGGGTGGACCTGACGGGTCCGAATCCCGTAGATCGCGGCAAGAAGGGATCAAAGATCCACTTGATCGCCGAGCGGACCGGTCTGCCCCTCTCGATCGGTATCTCCACCGCGAACACGCACGACAGCCAGGGGCTTAAACCCCTGGTACGGGGCATACCTCCCATCCGTTCCCGGCGCGGGCCCCGTCGACGGCGGCCCGCCAAGCTCCATGGAGACAAGGGCTACGACTACGACCGCCTGCGGAAATGGCTCCGCTTGCGCGATATCATCCCGCGCCTCGCCCGCAGAGGCATCGAGTCCTCCCAGAAGCTGGGCCGCCACCGATGGACTGTGGAGCGAACGGTGGCGTGGCTGTCTGGGTGCCGTCGCCTGCACCGCCGCTACGAGCGTAAGGCCGAGCATTTCCTGGCCTTCGCCGGTATCGCGGCCACCCTGATCTGCTTCCGCCGACTCGGCGACTGAGCCGTCCCCTATGATCTCGATCATGGGCAACTTCTCCTGAGCCGCCGCGACGGTCCACAGACATTCGCCCGGCAGGTGCCGGGCTCCGTCAGCGTGCCCGCACGCTCACCTCAGGAGAAACCATCACACCATGTCCGTTCACTCTGCCCGTTCCGCCCTGGACGACCGCATCGCATGCCTGCGACAGCTCGCCCACGCCGACACCCGGCTGGAGGGCGTACTACTCTACGGCTCGTGGACCGTGGGCGAGGCCGACGCCCATTCCGACATCGAGGCATACCTCTACATCCAGGACGACCGCCTCGCCGACTTCGACGGCCCCGGTTTCCTGGCACAGCTCGCACCGCTCCAGCTCTCCTACACCAACATGTACGGCATCCTCTCCGTCGTCTTCGACGACCTGATGCGCGGCGAGTTCCACCTCGCCCCCGCCGGCCCCGGCATTGACGAAGTCCCCACCTGGCAAGGCATGGTGCACCTACCCCACCCCGACGACGCCGTCCTGCTCGACCGCACCGGCCGGCTCACCCAGGCCGCCCGACAGCTGGCCACCTTCCAGCCGCCCGAGCCGGTGACCACCGCCCAGCAGCTCACCAACGAGCTGACCAACTGGACCCTCATGCTCGCCCACGTCCTGGCCCGCGGCGAGATCGCCCGCGCCCACGCCCTGCTGCACACCGTCATCGCGCCCCAGCAACTGCAGCTCTGCCGCCTGTTGCGCAACAGCACAGCCCACTGGCTCACCCCCAGCCGCGCGCTCGAACAGGACCTGCCCGACACCGACCGCCATCGCTACGCCGCCACCACTGCTGCCGCCCGCGACCAGGACGTGCGCACGGCGGCACGCAACAGCTGGCGCTGGAGCCGTGACCTGGCCTCCGAGGCCGCCGACCGCTGGACCATCCACCTGCCGCACGAACTCCACGAACAAATCAGCAGCCGCCTGCACGACCCTCGCTGACCACATCCAGCTGGGGTCACCAGACTCACCCGGTGGCCCCAGCTTGGCGGCCCCGGCCACCACACAACGCCAATCGAGATCACCTCCAAGCCGGGCCGGTTTCACCGCACAGCCGTCGCACTCCCTCCCGCGGCCGACTCCGCTCGCCCCGAGCCCTGACGTCCGGCGGGTGACGGCCTCAACGTGCGACGGGTATCACGGATCCCGCACAACTCGACTGCCTCTCGCAACAGGGAGCCTGACACCGCATCAGAGCGAGCGTCACAGGAGCGTCGAGACGCCTCGGAGAGCGTCATCTCAGCGTCAGGACATCGCCCGCAACGCCCGCGCGACACATACCGCGCACCCACTGAACCCGCGGGTCAGGAGCCCTTCGCGGCCGGTTCGAGGATCGCCACGCACTCCACGTGGTGCGTCATCGGAAACAGATCGAACGCCCGCAGCGTCCGCACCCGGTACCCCCCGTCCCGGAAGTACGCCAGGTCCCGCGCCAGCGCCGCCGGGTCGCAGGCCACGTACGCGATCCGGCGCGCGCCCAGCGACGACAGGCGGGCCACTGTCTGGCGGCCCGCTCCCGCGCGCGGCGGGTCGAGGACGATGAGGTCGGCCTCCGTGATGCCGGTGCGCGGCAGGACGGACTCGACCTTGCCCTGCTCGACGCGGACGCGGGGGAAGTCGGCGAGGTTGTGCCGGGCGTCCTCGACCGCGCGCTTGCCGGACTCGATGCCGAGCACCGCGCCCTGCTCGCCGACGCGGTCGGCCAGCGCGCCCGCGAACAGCCCCACGCCGCAGTACAGGTCCAGCGCCGTGTCGCCCTTGCGCGGCAGCAGGCCCTGCATGACGGCCGTCACCAGGGTGTCGGCGGCCTTGGGGTGGACCTGCCAGAAGCCACCGCCGCCGACGCGGTGCGTGCGGCCGTCCGCGCGTTCGCGGACGAAGGGTCGGCCGTGGACGCGGTGGACGCCGCCGGACTTCTCGTCGACCCGCAGCACCGACACCGGGCGGTCCAGCTCGACGAGCGGCAGCCGGGCGCCCGGCTTCGGGGTGAGGACGACCTGGCGGTCCTGGGAGCCGGTCGCCGCGATCGCCTCGACGGACTCCATGCCGGTCCAGTCGCGCTTCTCGATGCCCAGCTCGGAGACGCCGGGAGCCGCGATCATGCAGTGGTCGATGCGCTCGACCTCGTGCGAGCGGTGCCGGCGCAGTCCCGCGTGCCCCTCGGCGTCCACGGCGTACTGCACGCGCGTGCGCCACGCGGGGACCTGGCCGGCGGGCACCTTGTCGCCCTCGGCCGGCACCACCGTGCCGTCCCAGCCGGCCTCCTCGGGCGTGAGGCCCGCGAGCCGCCGCAGCTGCTCGGTGATCACCTCGGCCTTGAGGCGGCGCTGGGCGCCCGGCTTGGCGTGCTGCCAGTCGCAGCCGCCGCAGCGGCCGGGACCGGCGAACGGGCAGGGCGCCTCGACCCGGTCCTTGGACGCCTCAAGGATGCGCACCGCGTCCGCGCGCAGGAAGCGCGCCCCCTCCTCGCCCTCGGTGACGCGGGCCACCACCCGCTCGCCGGGCAGCGCGTGCCGGACGAAGAGCACCTGGCCGGCGTCGGTACGGGCGATGCAGTGGCCGCCGTGGGCGACGGGGCCGATCTCGACCTCGTACTCCTCGCCCACCAGCGACTTCTTCTCTTCTGCCTGCATGGCGGGTGACTCCAGTACGAGATCCGGTACCGGCCGGCGCCGAACGGGGCGGCGGCCAGTACGAAAGCGATACAAGGGGATACGAAGGGGAACGGAAAGCGAACGGACGGGGGGCCGAACGGACAACAGCCCACCAGTCTACGTGGACTGCGACGACTCCTTCGCCCGCTCCTGGGCCGGCCCTCGCCGCACCGAACCGGGCGCGTTCCATTCCTGCTGCCTGCGGGCCCGCCGCTTGGCCGCCTCGGAGGACTGCAACTGGTAGGGCACCGAGGTCACCATGACGCCGGGCGTGAACAGCAGCCGTCCCTTGAGCCTGAGCGCGCTCTGGTTGTGCAGCAGATGCTCGTACCAGTGGCCGACCACGTACTCCGGGATGATCACGGAGACCGCGTCCCGCGGCGACTCGTTGCGCAGGCCCTTGACGTACTCGATGACCGGCCGCGTGATCTCGCGGTACGGCGAGTCCAGCACCTTCAGCGGTACGTCGATGCCGCGCCGTTCCCACTCCTCGCGCAGCGCCTTGGTCTCCGCCGGGTCGACGTTGACGCTGAGCGCCTCCAGGGTGTCCGAGCGCAGCAGCTTGGCGTAGGCGAGGGCGCGCAGCGTCGGACGGTGGATCTTGGAGATGAGCACGACCGAGTGGACGCGGGACGGGCGGACGATGTCGTCGCTCGGCGGGCCCTCGGGGGCCGCGATCTCGTCGGCGACGCGGTCGTAGTGCTTACGGATCGCCGTCATCGTCGCGTAGAAGATGCACATCCCGAGCAGGGCGACCCACGCGCCGTGCGAGAACTTCGTGACGAGGACGACGACCAGCACCAGGCCGGTGAAGAAGGCGCCGAAGGCGTTGATCGCCCGGGAGCGGACCATGTGGCGGCGCTTGGCCGGGTCCCGCTCGGTGCTCAGATGGCGGTTCCAGTGGCGGACCATGCCGATCTGGCTGAGCGTGAAGGAGACGAACACGCCGACGATGTAGAGCTGGATCAGGCGGGTGGAGTCGGCGCCGTAGATCCACACCAAAAGCATGGCGGCGCCGGCCAGGAGCACGATGCCGTTGGAGAAGGCGAGGCGGTCGCCGCGGGTGTGCAGCTGGCGCGGCAGGTAGCGGTCCTGGGCGAGGATCGAGCCGAGCAGCGGGAAGCCGTTGTAGGCGGTGTTCGCGGCCAGGAACAGCACCAGCGCGGTGGCCGCGGCCAGCACGATGAACAGGAAGCTGCCTTCGCCGAAGACGGCCTCGGCGACCTGGGAGATCACCGGGTGCTGGACGTAGTCCGGGCCGACCGGGACGCCGTCGCGGAACAGGTCGGCGCCGGGGTTCTCGGCCATGCGGACCTTGGTGGCCATGGCCAGGCCGATGATGCCGCAGAACATGGTGACGGCGAGCAGGCCCATCAGCGCCAGGGTGGTCGCCGCGTTCCTCGACTTGGGCTTGCGGAAGGCCGGGACGCCGTTGGAGATGGCCTCGACGCCGGTGAGCGCGGCGCAGCCGGAGGAGAACGCGCGCAGCAGGAGGAAGAGCAGGGCGAAGCCCGCCAGCCCCTGGTGCTCGGGCTTGATCACGTACTCGGCGGTCGGCGCCCGCATGGTGTCGTCGAGGACCAGCGCGCGGAACGCGCCCCAGGCGATCATGGTGAAGACGCCCGCGACGAAGACGTACGTCGGGATCGCGAAGAGCGTGCCGGACTCCTTGACGCCGCGCAGGTTCATCAGGGTCAGCAGCAGGATCACGGCGATCGCGCAGAAGACCTTGTGCTCGACCACGAACGGGATCGCCGAGCCGAGGTTCTCGATGCCGGAGGAGATCGAGACGGCGACGGTCAGGACGTAGTCGACCAGCAGCGCGCTCGCCACCGTCAGGCCCGCCTTGGGCCCGAGGTTGGTGTTGGCCACCTCGTAGTCGCCGCCGCCGCTGGGGTAGGCGTGCACGTTCTGGCGGTAGGAGGCGACCACGGTGAACATCAGCACGACGACCGCGACCGCGATCCAGGGGCTGAAGTGGTACGCCGACACGCCCGCGATCGAGAGGACCAGCAGCACCTCGCCGGGTGCGTACGCCACGGAGGACAGCGGGTCGGAGGCGAAGACGGGGAGTGCGATGCGCTTGGGCAGGAGTGTTTCACCCAGCCGGTCACTGCGCAGTGCGCGCCCGATCAGGATCCGTTTGGGCACGTCGGTCAGTTTGGACACAACAGAGGATCGTAAGCGTTCGAACGGGGGGGCGCCCACCCGCCACCCCCGTTCCTCCCGCCGTCTGCTCTCCGAGTGAACTCAGGGGCGGTACGGCTGCGGATTCCGCAGGCACTGGGACCGGCATGTCTATATGACAAATCCCTGCCCGTCTCGGGCTCGTGCGGCCCCCTGGAGGTCTCATGCACGCCACCGCGGAGCTGATCGGCGCCGTGGCCGCCCTCGTCGGCCTCGGATTCCTGACACTCGCCAGTGTCCGCAGCATCGGGCGGCGCCGGTCGTCCGCCGACGGGTGACGGGGCGCGTCGCGTTCCCTGTCATTCCCGTTGCATTCCGTACGCCCCTTCCCGCACGCTTCTCGGACGCCCCGCACTCCTCTCCGGGCGGCGAGGGCCGGCCGCTCCGCCCGGCACGCGTCACGGGCCCTCGACGGGCGCCCGGGGCGGGCCGATACGTTGGACCCCGGCAGGGGAACCCGGCGTCCCGGGCGCCCCGGAGGGCGTCACCGTCGGTGTCCCCCGGCATGATGTTGCCTGGCGGCCCGCACCCAACGGCCGCGACGTGTCGCCCGGCGAGCCGAGAAGAGAGACATGAGCACGAGATCGACGAAGGTCACAGGGCCTGTGGGAAGCGCGGTGTGACGCGATGCATATTGTCATCATGGGCTGTGGAAGAGTGGGTTCCGCTCTGGCCCAGACCCTGGAGCAGCAGGGGCACACGGTCGCCGTGATCGACCAGGACCCCACGGCCTTCCGCCGCCTGGGCTCCTCCTTCGGCGGCCGGCGGGTCACCGGGATCGGATTCGACCAGGACACTCTGCGCGAGGCGGGCATCGAGGAGGCCGGTGCCTTCGCCGCCGTCTCCAGCGGTGACAACTCCAACATCATCGCCGCCCGGGTGGCCCGCGAGATGTTCGGCGTCGAGAACGTCGCCGCCCGCATCTACGACCCGCGCCGGGCCGAGGTCTACCAGCGCCTGGGCATCCCCACCGTCGCCACCGTCCGCTGGACGGCCGACCAGATGCTGCGCCGCCTGCTCCCGTCGGGCGCCGAGCCGCTGTGGCGCGACCCCACCGGGGGAGTCCAGCTCGCCGAGGTGCACGCCGCCACCTCCTGGGTCGGCCACAAGATCAGCCGGCTCCAGGAGGAGACCGGGGTGCGCGTGGCGTTCCTCACCCGGCTCGGCGAGGCGATCCTGCCCACCTCGCAGACGGTGCTGCAAGAAGGCGACCTGGTGCACGTGATGATGCGCACCGACGAGGTCGACAAGGTCGAGGCGGCGTTCGCCCAGGGTCCCGAAGAGGAGGGCGGTCACTGATGAGGGTCGCCATTGCCGGAGCCGGCGCGGTCGGCCGCTCGATCGCGGGCGAACTGCTGGAGAACGGGCACGAGGTCCTGCTCATCGACAAGGCGCCGACCGCCATCTCGGTCGAGCGCGTCCCGCAGGCGGAGTGGCTGCTCGCCGACGCGTGCGAGATCACGTCCCTGGACGAGGCCGCGCTCCAGCGCTGCAACGTCGTCATCGCCGCGACGGGCGACGACAAGGTGAACCTCGTCGTCTCGCTCCTCGCGAAGACGGAGTACGGCGTTCCGCGCGTCGTCGCCCGCGTGAACAACCCGAAGAACGAGTGGCTGTTCAACGAGGCCTGGGGGGTGGACGTCGCCGTTTCCACGCCGCGCCTGATGTCGGCGCTGGTCGAGGAGGCGGTGAGCGTGGGCGATCTGGTCCGGCTGCTCCGCTTCAGCCACGGCGACGCCAACCTGGTGGAGCTGACCCTCCCGGAGGAGTCGGCGCTGGCCGGCACCCAGGTCGGCGATGTGGAGTGGCCGCAGGACACCTCCCTGGTCACGATCATCCGCGGCACCCGCGTGCTGACGCCCACCCAGGAGGACTCCCTGGAGGCGGGCGACGAGCTGCTGTTCGTGGCCGCGCAGGCCCGCGAGGAGCAGTTGGAGAACCTGCTGTCGGTGCGGCGCCGGGACACGGCGGACTGACCCGCCCTCCCCCGATACGGCGATGGGGGCGCCCGGAGATCTCTCTCCGGGCGCCCCCATCGCCATACGCCCGGGTCCCCACCATCGGCGGCGCCGTACGGTGTCCGCGGCTCTGAGGGACGTCTCGGTGTTCTGCGGGACGTTTCGGCCCGGCGGCACGGGCGCGCGGCGCGTCAGGCCTTCCGGTGCCTGCCCCGCGAGTCGGCGGACCGGTCCTCGTCGTGCGCGAGCCGCTGGAGCGTCTCGTCGGCCAGCGGCTCCACCGCCTCCTCGAACGACCGGGCCGTCCGCCGGCGCTCCTCCGCCTCCTTCTCGGCCTTCTCTGCGGCATCCATCTCCGCGAACACGTCGATCGGAGCCGGCGCCTTCGCCAGGAAGACCCAGGTGAGCCACACCGCGAGCAGGAAGGGGGGGATCTTCAGAGCGACGAGGACCCAGCCGAGCTGGGTGGTGTCCGCCCACCAGTACAGGGGGAAGAGGATCGCGCACTTGCCGAGCAGGATCAGGCCCCAGGCCCAGCTGGCCTTGGCGTACGCCTTCTTGCGGCCCGGGTTGCGGGTGCGCCAGGAGAGGTTCTCCTTGAAGACCGGGCCGAGGACGAGACCGATCAGCGGGACGCCGGCCAGGGTGGTGATGATGTACGCCAGCCCCAGGCCCAGCGTGTAGAGCATGCCCGGCAGGTAGAAGTCCCTGGCCTCGCCGGTCATCATCGCGAAGACGACACCGAAGGCGACGCCGAAGACGCCGCTGAAGGCGTGCTTGACGGTGTCCTTCCTCGCCAGCCGGACCACGACCAGCAGCAGCGACACGGCCACGGCCGCGATCGCCGACAGGTTCAGATCCTTGTTGATCGTGTAGATGGTGACGAAGAGAAGGCCGGGCAGCACCGTCTCGATCATGCCCCGGACTCCGCCGAACGCCTCGAACAGCGCGGCCTCCGTCACCGCGCGGGCCTTGTCCGCTTCCGTTTCTCCGCTGTTCTCGGTGTCTTCGGTCGGCTTGTCGAGGGACGTCACCGGCTACTCCCGTCCGAGGGGTCGCAGTTCGTATTTCGGGTTGAACAGCACCCGGCGGCCCCGGCTCATCGAGATCCGGCCCGATGCGATGAGCTTGCGCCCCGGCTCTATGCCCACGATGGAACGCCTGCCCAGCCACACCACATCCAGGGCGGCGGAGCCGTCGAACAACTCGGCCTCCAGAGCGGGAACGCCCGCGCGTGGTCGCAGGGTCACCGTGCGCAAGGTACCAGTAACCGTGACTATCTGCCGGTCCCGGCAGTCACCGATCGGCGTACAGCCGGCGGTGTCGGCGTCCTCCCGCAGTTCCTCGGACTCCAGGTCCTCCTGCGACGAGGAGAGCCGGTCGAACATGCGCCGGAACCGGCCCACCGGCTTGTCGGAACGAGGAACAGCACTCATACCTGAAGCGTACCGGGGCGCACCGACAGGTCTGTAGCCCCGTCCCGGCGCCCGGACCTCGCCGGTGCCGCCCTTCCCGGACGCGGCCCGAGCGTGCCGGCCGGCGCCCCCGGAGGCGACCCGGAACCGGTGGCGCCGCACCCCGGCGATCCGTCCCGGGCCGAGCGCGCTCATGCGCACTGCCGCGTACGCCCGCCGGCGCGCCGTCCGCGCGTGGCCGGTCCCCGGCGCCTGCCCAGGCCGCCTGGCCCGGGGAGCCCGCACGGGTCCGGACATGACAAAGGGCCGCACCCCGGTCGGGGGCACGGCCCTCCTCGCTCGGGCGCACGGGTCCGTTACCGGACCTCGGTGATCTCCGGTCCGCGCTGGAGCTGGCCCATGCCGCCGGAGAAGCGGGACCCGCCCTCCTCCTGCTGCACGCCTTCGGGGACCATCTGCGCGTCGTTCGGCAGCTTCAGGACGATCGGGTCGCGGGGCGCCATCGGGCCCTCGCCGCGGACCACGACCGTATCCCGGAAGATCTGCTCCAGCAGCCCGGCGGCCTGCGGCTGCACCGCGCCCTGGCCCGAGATCACGCCGCGCAGGAACCAGCGGGGGCCGTCCACCCCGACGAACCGCACGACCTGGAAGCCGCCGGTGCCGTCGGGCAGTTGGACGGGCACCTGGGCCCGCAGCTCCCACCCGAGCGGGCCCTCGACCTCGTCGACGATGCCACCCTGCTGGGTGATGCCGGCCGCGATCTCCTCGCGTACCTCGGTCCAGATGCCCTCGCGCTTGGGCGCGGCGAAGGCCTGGAGCTGGATGGCGCTGTCGCGCAGGACGACCGTCGCCGCGACGATGGCGTCGCCCGCGACCTCGACCCGCAGCTCCATGCCGTCGACGCCCGGCACGAACAGGCCCCCGAGGTCCACCCGGCCCTCGGCCGGGTCGCGCACCTCGGAGCTGTCCCAGGGCCCGTCGGGCCGCGGTCCCGGTTCGAGCCGCAGCCGTTCGCGCTCGCCCTCGCCCTCGTCGTCCGCCTCGGTGTCGACGCTGTCGACGACCTGCTCGGCCTCGCCGGCCGCGTCCTCGGCGGCACCCTTCTTCTTGCGACGTCCGAACACGTCACTGTCCTTCCCGGTCGGATACGACCGAAGCGTATCGATTCCCACCCGTCGTGCCGCCCTCGGCGGCCTGACCGCTGGTGCCGCTCGCGCCGTCTGCCCGGTCCACCGCCGCGTGCCCGCCGGTGGACCCGAAGCCCCCCTCGGCCCGCGCCGAGTCGGGAAGCTCCGCGACCTGGCGGAAGCGGACCCTCTCGACCTGCTGGACGACCAGTTGGGCAATCCGGTCGAAGCGCTCGAACCGC
Organism: Streptomyces sp. NPDC052020; assembly: GCF_040680575.1. Lineage (NCBI taxonomy): Bacteria > Bacillati > Actinomycetota > Actinomycetes > Kitasatosporales > Streptomycetaceae > Streptomyces > Streptomyces sp. NPDC052020. The sequence goes on along the minus strand of NZ_JBFAWY010000018.1, from coordinate 88,557 downwards.
ACCGGCTCGCGCGGGTCGAGATTCACCACGATCACCTTGATCTCCCCACGGTACCCGGCATCAATCGTCCCCGGGGCATTCACGAGGGCGACACCGCAACGGGCGGCGAGACCGGATCGCGGGTGCACGAAGGCCGCGTACCCCTCGGGGAGCGCCACAGACACGCCCGTGGGCAGCACGGCCCGCTCGCCGGGAGCGAGTTCGCAGGCGACGGTGGTGCGCAGATCGGCTCCCGCGTCGCCGGGGTGCTCATATGCCGGAAGCGGTACGTCCGGATCGACGCGCCGGATCAGCACCTCCAGGGGCGCGCGGCCGGCGGCGGTCACGGGTTCACCTCGAAGGCGCGCGCACGCCGCACCTGGTCCGGGTCGTCCATGGCGGCGCGGATCTCCTCCTCGCGGCCGTGCTCGACGAAGTGGTCGACCTTGACCTCGACGAAGAGGGCGTCGGCGCGGACGGCGACGGGGCCGTCCGGACCGCCGATCCGGCCGGTGGCGGTCGAGTAGATCTTCCGTCCGGCCACGGCCGTCACCTCGGCCTCCAGGTGCAGCGTGGTGCCGACGGGCACGGGTTGCAGGAAGTCGGTCTCCAGCCGCCCGGTCACGGCGATCGTGCGCAGCAGCCAGTTGAGGGAGCCGAGCGTCTCGTCCAGGGCGCTGGCGAGCACCCCGCCGTGGGCGAGGCCGGGGGCGCCCTGGTGGGCGGGCCGCACGGTGAACTCGGCGGTGATCGACACGCCCTCGCCGGCCCGCGCCTGGAGGTGCAGTCCGTGGGGCTGCTCGCCGCCGCAGCCGAAGCACTGGCCGTAGTGCGCGCCGAGGAGCTCGCCGGGCGCGGGCGCGTCGGGATGGCGCACGGGGCGCACCGCGCCGGCGGGGGGCTGAAGAGCCGCGGAAGTACCACTCACAGGCGCAGACCTTACCCGCGCGCGGGTGATACCCGGATACCGTGCCAAGCTTGACGGCATGCAGCTTGCCGCCACCCCGTACGAAGAACGTCTGACCGCGCCCCGCTCCTGGTGGCTGATCTCTTTCCTGGTGGGGGTTTCGGCCGCCCTGATCCTGCTGCCGTTCGGCACGCTGCCGATGCTCGGCGGCCTCGCCGGCGGCACGGCGGCGGCGGCGGTGGCGGCCAGTGCCTACGGCTCCGTCCGCATCCGCGTGGTGGGCGACGCGCTGATCGCGGGCGACGCCCGGATCCCGGTCGCGGCGCTGGGCGAGGCGGAGATCCTGGACGCCGAGGAGGCCCGGGCCTGGCGTACGTACAAGGCCGACACCCGCGCCTTCCTGCTGCTGCGCGCCTACATCCCGACGGCGGTGCGCGTGCCGGTCACGGATCCGCAGGACCCGACCCCGTACCTGTACCTGTCGACGCGCGAGCCGGAGCGTCTGACGCAGGCCCTGCGCGCGGCGAAGGCCAAGGCGGACTCGGAGGCGTAGGCGCAGGGACCGCCGAGGGCGCTTTCCGGGCCGGACCCGGGGGGCGCGGCGGACTGCGATGTCCCGCGATGTCGCCGGGCCGACGCCATCGGGCCGATGTCATCGGTCCGGTCACCGGTCCCGGCCGGTCTCCGTCACCGTCCCGTCACCGCCGCGCCCGTCGCCGAGGCAGGGGGCAAGGCGGCGCCGCGGTTGAGTCCGTCGCCGGGGGCGGCCGAGTCGAGCCGTTCGGGCGGCGGCGCAGCGGGCGCGGGGGTCAGTGGCCGTCCTCGCGGGAGCGGCGCCCGGGTTCCTTCCCGTGGTCGCCCATCTCCAGGGCGTCCGCCGGACGCTCCAGGGCGGGGAGTTCCTGCAACGCGTCCCAGGGCACCTGGACCTTGCGCAGGTCCGCCCGGACCCGGTCGGCCAGCTTCCTGGTCTCCCGGCGGTTCATGGCGGCGCCGACGGCCGCTCCGACCAGGAACGGCGTGAGGTTGGGCAGACTGCGGACCATCCGCTTCATGATCCGCTGGCGCAGCTCGCGTTTGGCGTGGCCGTTCAGCGCGGCGCTCAGCGTCGACGGTCTGCTCACGTCGACCCGGCGCTCCGACGACCAGGCGTTCAGATAGGCGGTGCTGCGCTGTCTGAGGTCGCCGGGCGGGCGTATGCCGTACACCTCGTGGAGTTCGGCGATCAGCTTCAGCTCGATCGCCGCGACGCCGGTGACCTCGGCGGCCAGCTCCGTGGGCATCGCGGGCGGCACCGGCAGCATCGCCGCCGCGCCGATGCCCGCTCCGACCGTGGCCGTGCCTCTCATGGCACCCGCCACCAGTTTGTCGGCGAGTTCCTCGGGGCCGAGGCCCGGGAACTGCCGGCGAAGTGTCGCCAGGTCCCGTACGGGGACGCGCGGGGCGACCTCGATGATCCGGTCGGCGAGGTGACCCAGGACGGCCCGGACGCGGTCGCCGCTCGTGCGGGCGGCCTGCCGGGCCTTGTCCCCGATCACCCCCGCCCGGTGTCGAGCGGCCGGCGCGGGGACCTCCACGGGTGCCGGGAGGTCACTGCGTTCGGCCGCCGGTTCGAGCGAGGCCCCTGCCGTGTCGGTCGGGCCTCGCTCTGCGTCACGCGCGCGGTGCGGGCCGTGGAACGGCCCTCGGTCCGCTCCCCGCGGGGAGAAGCGGCGCTTCCAAGGAGGGGTCGAGCCAGTCACGGCCGACCGGTCCTCAGTCGCAGTCGCGGCAGATCGGCTGGCCGTTCTTCTCCCGGGCCAGCTGGCTGCGGTGGTGCACCAGGAAGCAGCTCATGCAGGTGAACTCGTCCTGCTGCTTCGGGAGCACCCGGACGGCCAGCTCCTCGTTGGAAAGGTCGGCGCCGGGAAGCTCAAGGCCCTCGGCGGCCTCGAACTCGTCGACGTCCACCGCGGAGGCCGACTTGTCGTTCCTCCGGGCCTTCAGCTCTTCGAGACTGTCCGAGTCGACATCGTCGTCGGTCTTGCGTGGAGTGTCGTAGTCGGTTGCCATATCGCTCTCCCCCTCTGGGTGTCTGCGGTGTCTTCCGCGCACGTAACGCGTGAGAGGCCGGACTTGTGCCCGACCTGAGGCGGAGATTTTGCCTCACATCAAGGTCTGTTACTCAATCGACACCCAACCGGACTCCGCACGAGTGATCGGCTTGGATGGCGATGGGGACCGTACACGGTCGCATAGCCGCACTTCAAAGCCGCCTCCCCGTGTACTTCCCGTGATCAAGACCCCCGAAAACCCGGATTTTCCGGGCGTTCCGGCGGGTTGCTGGTTCACACTGGGTGAATGGCTGGAAAAGTACCGCTGTGATCGATCACACACGTGATCTCCGGCGTGCCGGGGATTCGCGCCCTCGAAAATTCAGCGCAAAGCGAACATCTCCGGGGGGTGCCACGGGGACACCACGGTGTTCCGGCCCCATGGTCTCAGACCGGCAGGGTGACTCGCATCACGAGCCCCCCTCCCTCCCGCGGCCGCGCGGAGATGTAGCCGCCGTGCGCCCGGGCCACGGACCGGACGATGGACAGGCCGAGGCCCACCCCCTTGTCACTGCCCGTGCGCTCGGTACGCAACCGCCGGAACGGCTCGAAGATGTTGTCGATCTCGTACGCCGGCACGACCGGCCCCGTGTTGCTCACCACCAGGACCGCCTGGCCGTGCTCGACGCCGGTGGTGACCTCCACCCAGCCGTTCTCGGCCACGTTGTAGCGCACGGCGTTCTGCACCAGGTTCAGGGCGATCCGCTCCAGCAGCACGCCGTTGCCCTGGACCACCGCGGGCCTGCGCTCGCCGCGGATCACCACGCCCTTGGCCTCCGCCTCGGCGTGCACCTGGTCGATGGCCTGCGAGGCCACCTCGGCGATGTCCACCGGCTTGCGCTCGATGATCTGGTTGTCGCTGCGGGCCAGCAGCAGCAGGCCCTCCACCAGCTGCTCGCTGCGCTCGTTGGTGGCCAGCAGGGTCTTGCCGAGCTGCTGGAGCTCCACCGGGGCGTTCGGGTCGGACAGGTGCACTTCCAGGAGGGTGCGGTTGATCGCGAGCGGGGTGCGCAGTTCGTGCGAGGCGTTGCCGACGAAGCGCTGCTGGGCGGTGAAGGCCCGCTGCAGCCGCTCCAGCATGTCGTCGAAGGTATCCGCCAGCTCCTTCAGCTCGTCGTCCGGGCCGTCCAGCTCGATCCGGCGGGAGAGGTCGGAGCCGGCCACCGCGCGCGCGGTGCGGGTGATCCGCCCCAGCGGCGACAGCACCCGGCCGGCCATGGCGTAGCCGAAGGCGAAGGCGATCACGGCCAGGCCCAGCAGCGCCAGCAGCGAGCGGCTCAGCAGGCTGTCCAATGCGTGCTGGCGCTGCTCGTTGACGCAATCGTTCATGGCGCTGTTGAACGTGCTCGGCGAGGCTTGATCGGGCAGGTTGCAGACATCGCTGGTGACCTTGCCCTCGACGATCTTGAACGGAAGCTCGCTGCCCACGTTCAGCGCCTGCGCCGCCAGCAGGTAGATGATCGACAGCAGCAGAATGCCGGCGATCAGGAACATCCCGCCGTACAGCAGCGTGAGCCTTATGCGGATGGTGGGGCGCAGCCATGGAAAGGGCGCGGCCGACCGGGGGTCCCAGGTGGGCTTCGGGGGTGCCTGGGGAGGCGCGGGTGTCGTGGCCACGGGTGATCAGATCCGGTAGCCGGAGCCGGGGACGGTGACGATGACGGGCGGCTCGCCCAGCTTGCGGCGCAGGGTCATGACGGTGACCCGGACCACGTTGGTGAACGGGTCGGTGTTCTCGTCCCACGCCTTCTCCAGGAGCTGCTCCGCGGAGACGACCGCGCCCTCGCTGCGCATCAGGACCTCCAGGACGGCGAATTCCTTGGGCGCGAGCTGGATCTCCCGGCCGTCGCGGAAGACCTCGCGGCGGTTGGGGTCGAGCTTGATCCCGGCCCGTTCCAGGACCGGCGGCAGCGGCACGCTGGTGCGCCGCCCCAGGGCCCGCACCCGGGCGATGAGCTCGCTGAACGCGAACGGCTTGGGCAGATAGTCGTCGGCGCCGATCTCCAGGCCCTCCACCCGGTCGCTGACGTCGCCGGAGGCCGTCAGCATCAGCACGCGCGTGGGCATGCCGAGCTCGACGATCTTCCGGCACACGTCGTCACCGTGGACCAGCGGGAGGTCGCGGTCGAGGACGACCACGTCGTAGTCGTTGACGCCGATGCGCTCCAGAGCGGCCGCACCGTCGTACACGACGTCGACGGCCATGGCCTCCCGGCGAAGTCCGGTCGCCACCGCATCGGCGAGCAGCTGCTCGTCCTCGACGACGAGTACGCGCACGTCCTTGTCCTTCCTCAGGGAACGCCCGTGCGCCCCGGTGGGGGCGTGAGCGGGCAGGGGTCTTCGTGAGTGGTGTTGCCTCCATCCTGCCCTTTTCGGCCATAAGTCGGCGGTAAGGCGGATCGGCACGGGCCCGGCCGCCGGGTGGAGGCGGGGTGCCGGAGACGGGTGAGGGGCCGGTGCCGCGAGATTTTCTCGCGCTGTCGAGGTTTCCGCGGAACGGCGTGTGGGGAGGACGGGTTTACACCCCGATCACGCTCTGGCGTCACCGCACGACCACTCGGTACGCAGCGACCCGCTTCCCTCAGGGCGGCGCGGGCGTCCGGCACCGCCGCCGCCCGGCCGAGCGGCGCTGGGCACCCATGGGAGACGTGATCGTCCTTTCCCGCACAACGGCACACCCCCGTGCCACCGACCCACGACCCAGGACGAGGGGGCGCAGCATGGACGCTTTCACCGCAGGACTTCTGCAGCGCATAAGGGCGACCGAGTCCGACCTGTCGCGGGCCCGTGACGAGGGCGACGACTTTCTCGTCGAGGTCGAGCTGAGCGAGCTCGACGACCTCCGCCGCCTCGCCGCCGAGCACGGTGTGGAGGTCGGCGCGTCCGGCGTCTGACCGGCCCGCGTACGGCGGAGCCCCGGCGTGATCCAGCGCCGGGGCTCCGCCGTTTCCCGCCGCCCCCGGTGGCCCCGCGGCCGGCCGGGGGTCAGTCGTGCCAGGCGCCGAAGTCCTCCAGGAGGACCTGGAGGGGCTCGAAGACGCCCGGGGCGGCCGCGATGGTCAGTTCGCGTGACGGCCGCCGGGAGGGGCGTCCACCGGTCAGCGCGCCCGCTTCCCGGGCGATCAGGTCACCCGCGGCGTAGTCCCACGGATTGAGCCCGCGCTCGTAGTAGCCGTCGAGGCGGCCGGCGGCCACGTCGCACAGGTCGATCGCGGCCGAGCCGCCGCGCCGGATGTCCCGCACCAGCGGGATCACCTTCCCGGCGACCTCCGCCTGGTGGGCGCGGACCCCGGCGACATAGGCGAAGCCCGTCGAGATCAGCGCCTGCTCCAGGGGCGGCGCGGGCCGGCAGGCGAGCCCGCGCTCGCCGTCCCAGGCCCCCGTCGCCCAGGCGCCGCCGCGGACCGCGTAGTACGTCTCCCCGCGCATCGGGGCGGCGACCACGCCGACGACCGTCTCGCCGTCCTGCTCGGCGGCGATGGAGACGGCCCAGCTCGGCAGGCCGTAGAGGTAGTTCACCGTGCCGTCGAGGGGGTCGATGACCCAGCGGACGCCGCTCGTGCCGGCCGTGGCGGAGCCCTCCTCGCCGAGGACACCGTCGTCCGGGCGGCGCTCGGCGATCAGCGCGGTGATCAGCTTCTCGGCCGCGATGTCCATCTCGGTGACCACGTCGACCGGGCTGGACTTGGTGGCGGCGACCGCGAGGTCGGCGGGGCGGCCGTCGCGCAGCAGCTCGCCCGCGCGGCGCGCGGCCTGCCGGGCCAGGTCGAGCAGGTCCGAGTGCAGGGGGTCGGTCACGGCGCTCCTCACGCGTAGGGGCTGTCCGCGCCCGCGGCGGCGGGCCGGGGGGCGCGAGCCGGGCAGCAGCCCACCGGGCACAGGTGGTGGCTGGCGCCGAGCGCGCCCAGGGCGCACGGCGCGACCTCCTGGCCGCGTTCGGCCGCGGCCCGCTCCAGGACGAGGTCGCGGACGGCGGCGGCGAACCGGGGGTCGGCGCCGACGGTGGCCGAGCGGCGCACCGGCAGCCCGAGCTCCTCGGCCTTGGCCTTGGCCTCCGTGTCGAGGTCGTACAGGACCTCCATGTGGTCGGAGACGAAGCCGATGGGGGCCATGACCACGGCCGGGACACCGGCGGCGTGCCGCTCCTGAAGGTGGTCGCAGATGTCGGGCTCCAGCCACGGGATGTGCGGGGCGCCTGAACGGGACTGGTAGACGAGCTGCCAGGGGTGGTCGACGCCGGTGCGCTCGCGGACGGCCTCGGCGATCAGCCGCGCGACGTCCAGGTGCTGCCTGACGTACGCGCCGCCGTCGCCGTGCTCCTCGACCGGGCCGGAGGTGTCCGCGGCCGAGTTCGGGATGGAGTGGGTGGTGAAGGCGATGTGCGCCCCGTCCCGGACCTCCTCGGGGAGGTCGGCGAGGGACTCCACCACCCCGTCGATCATGGGCTCGACGAAGCCGGGGTGGTTGAAGTAGTGCCGCAGCTTGTCGATCCTCGGGAGCTCCAGGCCCTCCGACTTCAGGGCCGCGAGGGCGTCGGCGAGGTTCTCGCGGTACTGGCGGCAGCCCGAGTAGGAGGCGTAGGCGCTGGTCGCGAGGACCAGGATGCGGCGGTGGCCGTCGCGGACCATGTCACGCAGGGTGTCCGTCAGGTACGGCGCCCAGTTGCGGTTGCCCCAGTAGACCGGCAGGTTCAGGCCGTGCTCGGCGAAGTCCTTGCGCAGGGCCTGAAGCAGGGCGCGGTTCTGGTCGTTGATGGGGCTGACCCCGCCGAAGAGGAAGTAGTGCTGTCCGACTTCCTTCAGGCGTTCCTTGGGGATGCCGCGCCCGCGCGTCACGTTCTCCAGGAACGGGACCACGTCGTCCGGCCCTTCGGGGCCGCCGAACGAGAGCAGGAGCAGGGCGTCGTAGGGGGTGGCATCGAGCACGTCTGGCATGACTCGATCCTGCCACCCGGCACTGACAGCCGGGAAACGGCCGGGGTGACACGTGTCGCCCGCCCGTCCCCCGGGTGTATAAGGGTGACCTGACCCGTAAGCTGTATGAGCCGCATTCGCACCTTACGAACGTGTCGTCCGCATGTCCTGCCGCCCCGCCGGCCGGCCGTGCCGGAAACGTCCCGCCCGAGCCCTAGCGGACCACCGGAGATCCCGTTGCCCAGCCCCTACCGCGCCCTGTTCGCCGCCCCCGGCTCCAAGGGTTTCTCCGCCGCGGGCCTCCTCGGCCGTATGCCCCTGTCGATGATGGGCGTCGGCGTGGTCACCATGGTCTCGCAGCTGACCGGCCGGTACGGGCTGGCCGGGGCCCTGTCGGCCACCATCGCGCTCGCCGCGGCGGTGGCGGGCCCGCAGATCTCGCGGCTGGTCGACCGGCACGGGCAGCGGCGGGTGCTGCGCCCGGCGACCCTGGTGTCGCTCGTCGCGGCGGCCGGGCTGCTGGCGGCCGCGCACTGGCGGTGGCCGGACTGGGTGCTGTTCGTGTGCTGTGCCGGCGTCGGCTGCGTGCCCAGTGTCGGCGCGATGGTCCGGGCCCGCTGGGCGGCCCTGTACCGGGGCACCCCGCAGCTCCACACCGCCTACTCCTTCGAGTCCGTGATGGACGAGGTGTGCTTCATCTTCGGGCCGATCATCTCCATCGGGCTGTCCACGGCGTGGTTCCCGGAGGCCGGGCCGCTGCTGGCCGCCTGCTTCCTCGCCGTCGGCGTCTTCTGGCTGACCGCCCAGCGGGCCACCGAACCGGCGCCGCACCCGCGCGAGCACCGCGGCGGCGGCAGCGCGCTGCGCTCCCGCGGCCTTCAGGTCCTGGTGGCCACGTTCGTGGCGACGGGGGCGATCTTCGGCGCGGTCGACGTGGTCACCGTGGCCTTCGCCGAGGAGGAGGGGCACCAGGCCGCGGCCAGCCTGGTGCTCGCCCTGTACGCGGCGGGTTCCTGCGTGGCGGGCATGGTCTTCGGGCTGCTGCACTTCGCCGGGGCGCCAGAACGCCGCTGGCTGCTGGGCGTGTGTGCGATGGCCGTGAGTATGATCCCCCTCCTACTGGTCGGGAACCTGCCGTTTCTGGCCGTGGCGCTGTTCGTTGCGGGCCTGTCCATAGCGCCCACGATGATCACGACGATGTCCCTCATCGAACAGCACGTACCACGCGCGCAGCTCACCGAGGGCATGACCTGGGTGAGCACCGGGCTCGCGGTCGGGGTGGCGCTCGGCTCCTCGGCGGCCGGCTGGGTGATCGACACGGCCGGGGCGCGCGCCGGATACGGGGTCCCGGCGGTGGCCGGGGCCGTCGCGGTCGTGGTCGGTTTCCTCGGGTACCGCCGGCTCACGCGGCCGGCTCCGGGTCGGGGAGGGACCGTTGAGCAGTACAGCGAGCGAAAAGACGGGCGGGAAGAACGCCACCTGGCATAACTGGGGAGGCACCGTCGCCGCCCGCCCCGCGCGGGAGGTCGCCCCGGCGTCCGCCGGGGAACTGGCCGAGGCCGTGCGCCGGGCGGCCGAGGACGGGCTCAGGGTGAAGGCGGTCGGCCGCGGCCACTCCTTCACCTCCATAGCCGCCACGGACGGTGTGCTGATCCGTCCTCACCTGCTGACGGGCATACGGAACGTCGACCGTGCCGCCATGACGGTCACGGTGGAGGCGGGCACCCCGCTCAGGAGGCTCAACGCCGCCCTCGCGCGCGAGGGGCTGTCGCTGGCCAACATGGGCGACATCATGGAGCAGACGGTCGCCGGCGCCACCGCCACCGGCACCCACGGCACCGGCCGCGATTCGGCCTCGATCGCCGCCCAGATCAAGGGGCTGGAACTGGTCACGGCCGACGGCTCGGTCCTCACCTGCTCCGAGAAGGAGAACCCGGACGTCTTCGCCGCCGCCCGCGTCGGCCTCGGCGCCCTCGGGATCGTCACCGCCATCACGTTCGCCGTCGAGCCGCTGTTCCTGCTCAGGGCCCGCGAGGAGCCCATGCCGCTCGACCGGATCCTCGCCGACTTCGACGAACTGTGGGCCGAGAACGAGCATTTCGAGTTCTACTGGTTCCCCCACACCGGGAACACCATCACCAAGCGCAACAACCGCAGCGCGGGCCCGGAGCAGCCGGTGGGGCCGCTGAAGGGCTGGTTCGAGGACGAGTTCCTGTCCAACGGCGTCTTCCAGGTGGCCAACTGGGTGGGCCGCGCGGTGCCCGCCGCCGTCCCGGCGATCGCGCGGGTCTCCAGCAAGGCGCTGTCCGCGCGGTCCTACACCGACATCCCCTACAAGGTGTTCACCTCACCGCGCCGGGTGCGGTTCGTGGAGATGGAGTACGCCGTTCCGCGCGAGGCCGTCGTCGAGACGCTGCGCGAGCTCAGGGCGATGGTCGGCCGTTCACGGCTGCGGATCAGCTTCCCCGTCGAGGTGCGCACCGCCCCGGCCGACGACATCGCGCTCTCCACCGCCTCCGGCCGGGACACGGCCTACATCGCCGTCCACATGTTCAAGGGCACGCCCTATCGGGGGTATTTCACCGCGGCCGAGCGCGTCTTCACCGCGCACGAGGGGCGACCGCACTGGGGGAAGCTGCACACCAGGGACGCCGCGTACCTGTCCCGGGCGTATCCCCGCTTCGAGGAGTTCACGACGCTGCGGAACCGCCTGGACCCGGATCGCCGGTTCCAGAACGACTACTTGCGGAGGGTTCTGGGGCCGTAGCCGGGCCGCTGGGCACGGGACTCCGGGCATCGCCGGAATCCTGGCTTCCGGAGGGGCTCGGCTCCGGCGTGGCACCGTCCTCGCCAGCCCCGCTCCGTGAAGGCGAGGCACCCGGCGACGCTCCGGCGCCGGTCCCGCCGTCCGCGGTTTTGGACGGGCCGTCCGTCGGTGTCCGGCCCGTGCCCGGGGTGTTTGAGCCCTCGGGCTCCGGGGAGTTCCGCGCGTCTCCGGAGCCGCCGGAATCGCCCCGCTCTCCCGGGTTGTCGGCGTCTCCCGACCCCGCGGCCGACTTGTCGCGGCCCGACAGGGCGTCGCCGACGGTCGTGCTGGACCCGCCGCTCAGGTTATGGCCGGAGGCGACTTCGTACACGGTGATTCCGGCCATCGTGACGCCGAAGACGAGGGCCGCCGCGATCACCGGCCGCTTCCAGCCCCTGACGCGGGCGCGGTAGACGGTGCCCTCCGTGAACTCACCGGGCGCGGGGGGCGTGTGCCGCCGGGAGCGCTCCTGGTGCCGCGCGGTCACCCCCGTGCTCCGCAGCTGTTCGCCGGTCCGTTTGAAGAAGTGCTGGAAGAGCGTGCCGCCGCAGGTGGCGATGGCACTGACCACACCGGCGCCGACGATCGTCCCGTAGACGCCGAAGGAGGAGGCGAGCTTGGCGGCCACCACCGCCGCGAGCGCGCTGCCCGCGACCTGGGGCACGCTCAGGTCGATCCGCTTCTTGTCCGCTTGGCCCCGGACGTCCCTCCCCTCCTCCCCCTGAAGCTCCGTCACGGCTGCGGCCTCGGGCCTTTCACGCATCCTCGTACCTTGCCTGCCTTCCCCGGACATGATCGACTTTTCCCACTTGATCAGCCAACTGCACGAGAAGGGGACGTACGGACGAAACCTTTTAGTTCCGTTTCTGGTGATTGCGTGAAGTTCCCCACGCCGATTCCCTTGCCGCAGCACGGAAATCGCCCCAGGGCCGACCAAGCCCCGCCTCTTGCCAGAAGTTGGACGGCGCGCCGGTCCACCGCAGGTGGCCCGAATGGAGTACTGTTGCGAGCCCTGGGTCCGGTCTTCCGACATGGGAGCACGGGGCCTCGAAGGACCGCCGGGAGGGGGCTAGTTGCACAGGGTGACAGATTCGGTCACTTAGCGTTGTGAAGTAGGTTACCGTGCCATAACGGCGATCCAGGGCCCGCGCCCGACACGCCGGGCAACTCGGCAAGGTTGTGGCAGGCTGCACCCGGGCAGGCCACACTCGACAGAGCGGAAGCAGCGACGCACGTGACGTCGGCAGGCACCACCCGGGAGGTCCCCATGCCCGAACTGCGTGTCGTGGCCGTCTCGAATGACGGCACACGGCTGGTGCTGAAGGCTGCGGACTCAACGGAGTACACGCTTCCGATTGACGAACGGCTCCGCGCCGCCGTGCGCGGCGACCGTCCCCGCCTCGGCCAGATCGAGATCGAGGTGGAGAGCCATCTCCGCCCCCGCGACATCCAGGCGCGTATACGCGCGGGGGCGACCGCCGAGGAAGTCGCCCAGCTGGCCGGCATCCCGGTGGAGCGCGTACGCCGCTTCGAGGGCCCCGTGCTGGCCGAGCGCGCCTTCATGGCCGAGCGCGCCCGCAAGACCCCCGTGCGCCGCCCCGGGGAGAACTCCGGACCGCCCCTCGGCGAGGCCGTGCAGGAGCGGCTGCTGCTGCGCGGCGCGGAGAAGGACACCGTCCAGTGGGACTCCTGGCGCCGCGACGACGGCACCTGGGAGGTGCTCCTGGTCTACCGGGTGGCGGGCGAACCGCACTCGGCGAGCTGGACGTACGACCCGCCCCGCCGGCTCGTCCAGGCGGTCGACGACGAGGCCCGCGCGCTGATCGGCGAGTCCGACGACCTCGCCGCGCCCGAGCCCAGCTTCCCGTTCGTCCCGCGCATCGCGCGCCTGCCGCGCGACCGGCCGCTGGACCGCACCGCCGACCGCGAGCGCCCGAGCCTGCCCGCACAGACCTCCGAACCCGGCGAGGAGGGCGCGGGTGAACGGGACTCGCTGACGAGCCTGCTGGAGGCGGTGCCGAGCTTCCGGGGCGATCTGGTCGTCCCCGAACGCCCGTCGGAGTCCGGCGAGGAGCCGGAGGACGAACCCGTGGCGGAGGAACCGCCGGCCCCCGCGGCCTCGGCCGGTTCCGCCTACGCCGACGTGCTGATGCCCCGCTCGGTCGGGAGCCACCGCGACCGCCTCATCGGCGCCACCGACCGCCAGGCCGAGGCCGACGGGGTCCGCCCGGGGCGCCGGGCCGCGGTGCCCAGCTGGGACGAGATCGTCTTCGGGACACGCCGCAAGAAGCAGGAGTAGGCCGCCGTACGTCCGTACGAGGCCCCATGGGGGGCGCCGGGCCCGCTGCCCTTGGCGGCGGGCCCTCCCGCGTGACGGCCCGGGGGCCCGCCCCCGCCGACGGCGGCGGCGCCCGGCCTGACTACCGGGGATCCGGTCCGGCGGCGACCGGACGGGCGGGGTCCGACGACCACTCCGACCACGACCCGACGTACAGCGCCGCCGGGATGCCCGCCACCGCCAGCGCCAGCACCTCGTGGGCCGCGGAGACACCCGAGCCGCAGTACACCCCGACCTCGGTGCCCTCGGCCGCGCCCAGCGCCTCGAACCGGGCGCGCAGCTCCCCGGCGGGCAGGAACCGGCCGTCCGGTGCCACGTTCTCGGTCGTCGGCGCGGACACGGCGCCCGGGATGTGCCCGCCGACCCGGTCGATCGGCTCGACCTCGCCCCGGTACCGCTCCCCCGCCCGCGCGTCGAACAGCACCCCGGACCGGGCCAGCGCCGCCGCCCCGTCCGCGTCGAGGAGCCCGCTCGCTCCCGTCACCGGTTCGAAGTCGCCCGGCTCCGGGTCGGGCGTGTCCGTCGAGAGCGGCCCCGGCCAGGCCGGCAGCCCGCCGTCGAGGACCCTCACGTCCGGGTGGCCCGTCCAGCGCAGCAGCCACCAGGCGCGGGCCGCCGCCCAGCCCTGCCCGCCGTCGTACACGACGACCGGCCGGCCGGAGGACACACCCGCCCGGCGCATGGCGGCACCGAATTCCGCGAGATCGGGCAGCGGGTGACGGCCCCGGTGTCCGGGGGCGGCGGCGAGGTCCCGGTCCAGGTCGACGAAGACCGCGCCGGGGATGTGCCCGGCCGCGTACTCGGCGCGGCCGTCGAAGGCCGGCGCACCGGCCGCCTGGGCCAGGCTGAGCTGCCAGCGGATGTCCAGAAGGACCGGCGGCCGGTCGCCCGCCAGGTCGCCGGCGAGTTCGGAGGCGGAGATGATGGCGTTCATGGCCCCATCCTGGCGCACGGGGCGGCCGGCACGCCCCGGCGGGCTGCCCTGCCCGCCGGACAGCTTCGATCACCATGCGTACGGATCCGGGCGCGGGCGTACAGGTGATCGGCACCCGTCGGCCTCGCGCGGAGACGGGCGGCGACGGCGCGCCCGGCCCGCTTCCGGGCGGGGGCCGCCGTGCGGGGGACGTCCGGGGCGCGCGGCGGCCGGGCGGGTGGGAGCATCGGCACAGGGTGCGTCGAAGCGGAAGCGACCCGGCCACCGCTGGTGCCGGGCACCGCGACGGGGCGAACGTTGCCTGGTGCGGCACTAGCGGCCGAGAGAAGAGTGACGATGACCGAGGCACGGGGGCCGGCCGGCCCGCGCGGCGGGAGGAACGCCCGGCCCGCGCCCGGCACGCCCTGCTGGGTGAGCCTGATGGCACGCGGGCCGGACGCGGCCCAGGAGTTCTACGCGGCGCTGTTCGGCTGGGAGTTCCGGCCGGGGCCCCAGCAGCTCGGCCCCTATGTGCGGGCCCTGCTCGACGGGCGGGAGGTGGCGGGCATCGGCCAGCTGCCCCCGGACCGGCACCTGCCCGTCGCGTGGACGCCCTACCTCGCCTCGGACGACGTGGACCGGACGGCGGAGGCGGTACGGCACCGCGGTGGCACGATCGGGGTCGGTCCGCTGGACGCGGCCGAGGCCGGACGGCTGGCGATCGGCTCCGATCCCGCGGGCGCCGTCTTCGGCCTCTGGCAGGCCGCGGCGCACCTGGGCACCGCCGTCACGGGCGTACCGGGCACACCCGCCTGGAACGAGCTGATGACCTTCGAATCGGCGAGCGTCGCCAAGTTCTACGAATCGGTGTTCGGCTACCGGCAGGAGGCGGTGGTCTCCGCGGACTTCGACTACGTCACCCTGCACCTCGACGGGCGTCCCGTCGCCGGCATCCACGGTGTGGGCGGCGCGCTGCCCCGGGACCGGGGGCCGCACTGGATGACGTTCTTCGAGGTGGCCGACCTGGAGGAGGCGCTGGAGCGTCTGGCCGACCTCGGCGGGCATGTCCTGAAACCGGCGCGGGACGGCGTACGCGGCCGTACGGCCATGGTGGCGGATCCGGAGGGGGCGCGTTTCTCGCTGCTGCAGAGTGCGCGCTGAGCCCGCGGGTCCCTCAGGCGGACGACACCGGCAGCACGTCCGGCGACAGCGCCGCCGCGTGGGCCGTGGCGGCCGTCATACGGCGGCGGTGGTGGCGGCGGCACAGCACCTCGTAGCCCACCTCGTCGGCGGACTGGTTGACGTCGCCGACGACGACCTGGGCGCCCTCGACGACCATGACGCCGCCAATGGTGCGGGCGTTGTGGGTGGCGCGCGCGCCGCACCAGCACAGGGCCTCGACCTGGAGCACCTCGACCCGGTCGGCGAGTTCCACCAGCCGCTGGGAGCCGGGGAACAGCTTGGAGCGGAAGTCGGTGGTGATGCCGAAGGCGTAGACGTCGACGCCCAGGTCGTCGACGACGCGCGCGAGCTGGTCGATCTGCTCGGGAGCCAGGAACTGGGCCTCGTCGGCGATCACGTAGTCCGCGCGGCCGCCGTGCGAGAGGTGGTCGACGAGGTGGGCGTACAGATCCATGCCGTCCGTCGCCTCGACCGCGTCCGTGACCAGGCCGAGGCGGGAGGACAGCTTGCCCTCGCCGGCCCGGTCGTTGCGCGTGAAGATCATGCCGACGAGACCGCGCGCCGAGCGGTTGTGCTCGATCTGGAGAGCCAGCGTCGACTTCCCGCAGTCCATCGTTCCGGAGAAGAACACCAGCTCGGGCATGGGGGGAGGAGCACCTTTCGAAAGGGCGGGCGGCGGGGACGGGGCAGGCGTACGCCGCCACGAGCGGGCGGGGCGTACGGGCGTGCGCGGTGTCAGGTGCGCACTTCGAGCAGGGGGACGAGTTGCTCGGCGGGGGTCATCGAGCCGTGGTTGCCGGCCATCGCCGACTCGTTCGGCTCCCGCTCGGAGGCGATCAGCAGGACGTCGTCGTGCGCGGCGGCGATCACGTCGCCGATGCGGTCGTACACCCGCGCCTCGACGTGCGGGCCGAACCAGCCGGCCGCGATCGCCTCGTCCCGGGAGGCCACCCAGAACCGGTCGCCGAGGACCTCGCGCCAGCAGGTCAGGACGTCGTTCTGGGCGCCGGGGAGGGCGTAGACGTGGCGGGCGCGGCCCTCGCCGCCGAGCAGGGCGACGCCGGCGCGCAGCTCCCAGTCCTCGTCGAAGTCGATCCGGTGCTCCTCGTCGAAGGGCACGTCGATCATGCCGTGGTCGGCGGTGACGTAGAGCGCGCTGCGCGGCGGCAGCTGCTCGGCCAGGCGCTGGACCAGCCGGTCGACATGGCCGAGCTGGCCGCGCCAGGCGTCGGAGTCGACGCCGAAGCGGTGGCCGGCGCCGTCCACCTCGGCGTAGTACGTGTAGACCAGGGAGCGGTCGCCGGCGGCCAGTTGCTCCGCCGCCAGGTCCATGCGCTCCTCGCCGGTCAGCCGTCCGTGGAACGTGCCGCCGCTGAGCGCGACCTTGGTCAGGGGGGTGTCGGCGAAGGTGGGCGAGGTCACCTGGGCGGCGTGGACGCCGGCCTCCTGCGCGAGCCGGAAGACCGTGGGCCGGGGCTGCCACGCGTGCGGGTCCGTCCACGGCTTCCAGCGCAGCTGGTTCATCAGCTCGCCGGTCTCGGGGTTGCGCACCGTGTAGCCGGGCATGCCGTGGGCGCCGGGGGGCAGGCCGGTGCCGACGGAGGCGAGGGAGGTCGCGGTGGTCGCCGGATAACCGGCGGTCAGGGGGCGTCCCGTGCCGCCGCGCGAGGTGGCCAGCAGGGAGCTCAGGAAGGGGGCGTCCTGCGGATGCGCCTTCAGCTGCTCCCAGCCGAGGCCGTCGATCAGGAAGACGCAGTTGCGGTCGGCGGGGGCCAGCTCCGGGATCGCGGCGGTCAGGCCGGGGACGCCCATCCCCGCGGCGAGCGTGGGCAGCAGGTCGGCGAGGGAGCCGGTGCCGTACTCGGGGACGGGGGCCGAGGCGACGGGAAGCGGCTCCGGCTCGGTGTCCCAGGCGGCGGGGACGGGCGCGGGGCGTCCTCGGCCGTGGGCGGCGGAGAGGGACGGGTGCGACATCAGCGGCCGGTGTCCGCGGTCGCCTCGGAGAGGGCCTGGGCGAAGGCCAGCGCCTGGCGCACCGTTTCCGGGCCGTCGCCGGCCTCGCTGACGCGCAGGCTGAGGTCGTCGGCGGTCGAGCTGCCCGTGTAGCCGTGGTCGGCCTCGCAGTTGGGGTCGCCGCAGGCGGCCGGCTCCAGGTCGATGCGGGAGACGGCGCCCCAGCCGATGGTCAGCACGACCTCGCGGGGCAGCCGGCCCGGCGTGTACTGCTCCGGGTTGGCGACCACGCGGCTGACCACGATCGACGAGATCCGGCCGAGCTTGACGGACTCCGTGGACGTGGTGGCGTACGGCGTCGGGGAGGTGTCGTCGGCGGCCTGCTCGTCGGTGTGGCTGACGATGAAGCGGTGGTCGGTGAGGACCAGCACGGTCACGTGCCGGCGGACCTCGTTCTGGTCGAAGGTGGTCTCCTGGTGGACCAGGTACGACCGGACGGGCTCGCCGCCCACAGCGGCCTCCACCGCCTCGGCCACGAGGGCCGGGTAGTAGCCGCTGCGCTCGATCGCCGCACGCAGCCCCTGGGTCGTCGTACTGGTCTTGGCCATGCCGTCCATCCTACGGGGGCGCGCTGACTGCGAGGCACCGCTCGGTGCCGTCCGGCCGCCCGGGGCGGGGTTCAGTAGGCGGGGAGCGTCCGGGGGCCGAGGTCGTCCCGGGCGGGCGGGGGCGCGAGGCGGACCGAGGCGCCGAGCACGCTCAGGCCGCGCGGGGCGACGACGACCGGTTCCAGGGTGACCGCGACGACCTCGGGGTGGTCGTCGACCAGCCGCGAGACGCGCAGCAGCAGCTCCTCCAGAGCCGGTGTGTCGGCCGGGGCCGAGCCGCGCCAGCCGAACAGCAGCGGTGCCGTGCGGACCGAGCGCACCAGGGAGGCCGCCTCCCGGTCGGTGACCGGGATCAGCCGGTGCGCGGTGTCGCCGAGCAACTGGGTGGCGGCGCCGGCGAGCCCGAAGGAGAGCACCGCTCCGGCCGCCGGGTCGATGACGGCCCGGACGACGGTGTCGACCCCGCGCGGGGCCATGCCCTGCACCACCGGACGCAGTTCCCGGGGGGTGCCGAACAGGTCGGTCAGCTCGTCGTACGCCCGCCGCAGCTGGTCCTCGTCCGCGAGGTCGAGGCGTACGCCGCCCAGGTCGGCGCGGTGGCGCAGGTGCGGGGCGGTGGCCTTGAGGGCCACGGGGTAGCCGAGGCCGCGCGCGGCGGCGGCGGCCGCGTCGGGGGTGGGCGCGGGCAGGGCGCGGTGGACGCGGATGCCGTACCTGCCGAGGAGGTCGCAGGTCTCCTCCGTGCCGAGCGTGAGTCCTTGGCCGCGCGCGAGCAGCCGGTCGATCAGGCCGGCGGCGCCCTTCTCGTCGATGTCCTCGTACTCCGGCACCTTGCCGGGGTCGGCGGCCTCCCGGCGCCACTGGGCGTACCGGACGGCTTCGGCGAGGGCGCGCACGGCCCGTTCGGCGGCGGGGTAGGCGGGGATCAGGTGGGCTCCGTCGGGTGCCTCGTGGGCTCCGTCGGGCGCCTCGGCGGCGGGGGGCGACAAGACGGTGACGTCGGAGGACCTGCCGGGGCCGGCGGAGGCCGCGGGGCCGGGCTGCGGGGCCGTGCTCGCCGCCGCGGACAGGGCCTGGGCGAGCCCGCCGAGCTCGACGTGCACGACGAGGACCGGCTTGGCGGGGGTCCGGGCCGCCGCGGACCTCAGGGCCTCGGCGAGCGCCGCGTCGCCGGCCGGCCCCTCCCTCACCGTCGGTATCGCCGTCACGACGACGGCGTCGCAGGTGTCGTCCGCCAGCGCGCGGGACAGCGCCGCGTGGAAGTCCCGCGCCGAGGCCGCCGTGGTCAGGTCCAGCGGCGGGTGCGGGCGCAGCCCCTCGGCCAGGCACGCGTCGTAGGTCAGCAGACCCAGCGACTCGGAGTTGCCGAGGATCGCCACGCGGGGTCCGCCCGGCAGCGGCTGCCGGGCGAGCAGCAGCCCCGCGTCGACCAGCTCGGTGATGGTGTCGACGCGGATCACGCCGGCCTGCCGCAGCAGCGCGGACACGGTCGCGTGGGGCAGCCGGGTGGCCCGCACGGCGTGCCCCTGCGGCGCCGCGGCCCGGTGGCGGGCGCCCTGGACGACGACCACGGGCTTGGCCGCGGCCGTGCGCCGGGCCAGGCGCGTGAACTTGCGCGGGTTGCCGATGGACTCCAGGTACATCAGGACGACGTCGGTGTCCGGGTCGTCGTACCAGTACTGGAGGAGGTCGTTGCCCGAGACGTCGGCGCGGTTGCCGCAGGAGACGAAGGTCGACACGCCGGTGACGCCGGTGACCCCGCCGCCGCGCCGGTGCAGCCGGGACAGCAGGGCGATGCCGATGGCGCCGGACTGCGCGAACAGCCCGATGCGGCCGGGGCGGGGCGGCTCGGGGGCGAGGGAGGCGTTGAGCCGTACCCCGGCGGAGGTGTTGATGATCCCGAAGGCGTTGGGCCCGATGACGCGCATGCCGTACGCGCGGGCCTGCCGCACGAGGGCGCGCTGGCGCTCGCGTCCCTCGGGGCCGCTCTCGGCGTATCCGGCGGAGATCACGACCAGGCCCTGCACGCCGTGCTCGCCGCATTCGGCGACGGCCTCGGGGACCTGCTCGGCGGGCACGGCGACCACCGCGAGGTCGACGGGCCCGTCGATGTCGCGCACCGAGCGGTGGGCGGGCACCCCGTCGAGTTCCTTCTGCCCGTCGGGGAGCGCCTTGTTCACGGCGTGGAGGCGGCCGGTGAAACCGGCGTCGCGGATGTTGCCCAGGATGTTGCGGCCGACGCCCGCGGGGGCGCGGCCGGCGCCGACGACGGCGACGGAGCCGGGTGCGAGCAGCCGCCGCACCGAGCGGGCCTCGGCGCGCTGTTCGCGCGCGTACTGCACGGCGAGCGAGCGGTCGGTGGGTTCGAGGTCGAGCTCCAGGCGGACGACGCCGTCCTCGAAGCTGCGCTTCTGGGTGTAGCCGGCGTCCGTGAACACCTTGATCATCTTGGTGTTGGCGGGCAGCACCTCGGCGGCGAAGCGGCGGATGCCGCGCTCGCGGGCGACGGCGGCGATGTGCTCCAGCAGGGCGGAGGCGACGCCGCGGCCCTGGTGGGCGTCCTGCACGAGGAAGGCGACCTCGGCCTCGTCGGCCGGGGCGGAGGCGGGCGTTCCGTCGGCGCCGATGCGGTCGTACCGTACGGTGGCGATGAACTCGCCGCCCACCGTGGCCGCGAGTCCCACCCGGTCCACGAAGTCGTGGTGCGTGAAGCGGTGGACGTCCTTGGCGGACAGGCGAGGGTAGGGCGCGAAGAAGCGGTAGTACTTCGACTCGTCCGAGACCTGCTCGTAGAAGCTGACCAGGCGCTCGGCGTCGTCCACGGTGATGGGGCGGACGCGCGCGGTGCCGCCGTCGCGCAGCACCACGTCGGCCTCCCAGTGGGCGGGATACTCGTGCCGGTCCGACGAGGTCTGCATGGGCCCCAGAGTACGGCTCGCGCAGGACAACGGCGCGGGGCAGGCTGTGGGGGACGACGCCGGGCCGAGGCCGCGGTCCGGCGCCCCGCGGGGGCGGTCGCACGACCGCCCCGGGCATGCTTCACGATGTGGGAAACTGGTCTAGACAACCCTGAACACCTGAAGGGCAGCATCACATGGCTGAGCGCCGCGTCAACGTCGGCTGGGCCGAGGGTCTCCACGCCCGCCCCGCCTCCATCTTCGTCCGAGCCGCCACGGCCACAGGCGTCCCGGTGACGATCGCCAAGGTCGACGGCAACCCCGTCAACGCGGCCTCCATGCTGGCCGTCCTCAGCCTGGGCGCGCAGGGCGGCGAGGAGATCGTCCTGGCGTCCGACGCCGAGGGTGCGGATGCCGCCCTGGACCGCCTGGCGAAGCTGGTCGCGGAGGGGCTGGAGGAGCTCCCCGAGACCGTCTGAGTCGCCTTGCCGGGCACCCTGGTGCCCGGCGACGGAGCCGCGCCCTCTCTCTCGGGGCGCGGCTCTTTCGTTTGGCCCCTGCGGGCGCTTTTTTCGCGCGTGGATGACTCTTCCTCCGACCGCGGGTGTTCGCTCCCCGCGGCAGACGTCCGCTCCCTTGGGGAAATTCCCCTGATTTCCCGCACCGGGGCGCGAAAAAGGGCACCCACACGGAAACGGCAACGAAAAAGAGGCCCGCGGCCGAATATCTCTTCTTTGTATACGGCGCCTGTGTTAATTCCGTGGGCCAGCCGTGTTTACGTGGTGTTGCGAGGTCCTCACAGGCTCGGTCCGTTCGCGCGCGGCGGGCAGGCGCAGCCGGTGCGCGGCCGTCGACCGCTCGGTGTGCTGGGCCGTGAGCACCCGCGCGCGCTCGCTGTCACCGCGCGCCACCGCGTCCACGATCGCGCCGTGCTCGGCCCACAGCTCCACCGGGCCGGACGGCGCCTCCACCACGTACATCCAGGCGATCTTGTGGCGCAGCTGGGCCAGCATCGCGATCAGCGGGGGGCTGCCGGAGGCCTGGGAGAGCGTCTCGTGGAACCAGCCGCCCAGGGAGCGCAGGTCCTCGCTCGCGCCCCGCCTGGCGCGCTCCTGCCCCAGTCTGACCAGGCCCCGCAGCACCTTCAGATGTGCCTCGGTGCGGCGCTGGGCGGCCCGGGCGGCGCCGAGCGGTTCCAGCAGCAGGCGGATCTCCAGCAGGTCGGCGGCCTCCCGCTCGGTCGGTTCCGCGACGCACGCGCCCGCGTGCCGCCGGGTCACCACGAACCCCTCGGCCTCCAGGGTGCGCAGGGCCTCGCGGACGGGAACCCGGGAGACTCCGTAGCGGCGCGCGAGGAGTTCCTCGGTGAGCCGGCTGCCGCGCTCGTGGACGCCGGCGACGATGTCGTCCCGGATCGCCGTGCATACCGAATGCGCCGGAACACGCATGACCGACCTCCGTCTTAATCCCCGTGAAACGTCGACGATGGACGCGTGATGATTGACTGTATGACAGCGGGCCGGAAATTCCGATGGCGGGCCGTAATTCATGGGTATTTTTTGGTCAGCGGGGCCGGGCAATGGGATCGGCGGCGGGGCCGCCGGGTCCCGGAACGCGGAAAAGCCCCGGCCGGGAAGCGGCCGGGGCTCGGGGACGCGGAGGCGTCCGGTGCGTCAGAGGGACACGCCGTGCGCGCGGAGGTAGGCGACCGGGTCGACGTCCGAGCCGTACTCGGGCGACATACGCGCCTCGAAGTGCAGGTGCGGTCCGGTCACGTTGCCGGTGGCGCCGGACAGGCCGATCTGCTGGCCCGCGGTGACGGTCTGGCCCACCGAGACCCCGATGGAGGACAGGTGACCGTACTGGGTGTAGGTGCCGTCGTGCATCTTGAGGACGACCTGGTTGCCGTACGCGCCGCCCCAGCCGGCCTCGACGACCGTGCCGGCGCCGACGGCGTGGACGGGGGTGCCGCTCGCGGCGTGGAAGTCGACGCCGGTGTGGCTGCCGGAGGACCACAGGGAGCTGCCGGCCTGGTAGCCGGTGGAGACGTAGGAGCCGGTGATCGGCATCACGAAGGTGTTCAGGCGCTCGCGCTCGGCCTCGCGGGCGGCGCGCTCCTTGGCCTCGCGGGCCTTCTCGGCGGCCTCCTTCGCCTCCTCGGCGGCCTCCGCGGCCCGCTCGCGCGCGGCCTCCTCGGCCATCTTGCGCAGGGCGGCCTCCTCGGCGGCGTGCCGCTGCGCGGCGGCCTGGGCGTCGATCTGGTCGGCGATGGAGTCACCGATGGTGACGACCGGGGTGAGGCCGGTCTGCTCGGGAGCCGGCTCGGCGGCGAACGCCGGAGCCGCCACGGTGCCGATGACGCCGGTGGTGGTGAGGGCCGCGACCCCCGCCGCGCGGGCGGTGGTGCGCTGCATCCGGCTGGGACGGCGGTGCTTCCCGGCGGCGCGCGTGAACGCCATGTACAGACTGGTCCTTTCCTTCCCTCTCGCCTACCGGGTTAGCTGACGGGTTCGGAGCAGGAAGGTCTCCTACGGACCCCCTCGCTGCGCGCGCGGGCGTCCGATTCACCCCAGGGACTGCGGTTGGGTCCCCGGCTCCCCTGGCTCGCGCCGTACGGGGACTCGGCGATGACTGTCCGGTGCCGCGGATGCGGCGCACTGCCTGACGGACAGCCGGGAAGACGCTAAGGGGGGCGGCTTTCGAATCCCAAACGAAAGACCGTTTTTGTAGCGCATCCCACAGGGCAGACAGGCAACCTCCGCCTCAATTCGGGCATAAGAGGGCCCTGGTGACTTCTCCTCACCAGGGCCCCACGCGCGCGGCGCCGCCGGGCGGGCCCGGCGGGCGGTCTACTCGGCCGCGACGACGCTGACGTCACCGATGCCGAGGGCCTCGACGGGCGCCTTGATCTGCGCGGCGTCACCGACGAGGACGGTCACCAGGCGGCCCACCGGGAAGGCGTTGACGACCGCCGCGGTGGCCTCCACGGTGCCGGTCGCGGCGAGCTGCCGGTACAACTCGGCCTGGTAGTCGTCGGGGAGGTGCTGCTCGACCTGGTCGGCCAGCGTGCTGGCCACGGCCGCGGCGGTCTCGTACTTCAGCGGCGCCACACCGACCAGGTTCCGCACGGCGACGTCGCGCTCGGCGTCGGTGAGCCCCTCCGCGGCGAGCGTGCGCAGCACCGTCCACAGGTCCTCCAGCGCGGGGCCGGTGTTGGGGGTGTCGACGGAGCCGCTGATGGCGAGCATCGCGGCGCCCGTGCCGTCCGGCGCCGACCTCAGGACCTGGCCGAAGGCCCGCACGCCGTAGGTGTAGCCCTTCTCCTCGCGCAGCACGCGGTCCAGGCGCGAGGTGAGGGTGCCGCCGAGGCAGTACGTGCCGAGCACCTGCGCCGGCCACACGCGGTCGTGCCGGTCCGGCCCGGTGCGGCCGATCAGCAGCTGCGTCTGGACGGCCCCGGGGCGGTCCACGATGACGACCCGGCCGGTGTCGTCCGCGACCACCGGGGGCACCGGCCGCGGCTCGGCCGGCGAGCCCGTCCACGCGCCCAGGGTGTCGCCGAGCAGCGCGTCGAGGTCGACGCCGGTCAGGTCGCCGACGACCACGGCGGTGGCCGTGGCGGGGCGGACGTGCCGCTCGTAGAAGGCGCGTACGGCCGCGGAGTCGATGTTCGCGACCGTCTCCTCCGTGCCCTGGCGGGGGCGCGACATGCGCGAGTCGGCCGGGAAGAGCTCCTTGGAGAGCTCCTTGGCGGCCCGGCGGGAGGGGTTGGCCAGCTCGTGCGGGATCTCGTCGAGGCGGTTGCGGACCAGCCGCTCCACCTCGCTGTCGGCGAAGGCGGGCGCCCTGAGGGCGTCGGCGACCAGGCCGAGCGCCTTGGCCAGGCGGGAGGCGGGCACCTCCAGGCTCAGGCGGACGCCCGGGTGGTCGGCGTGCGCGTCGAGGGTGGCGCCGCAGCGCTCCAGCTCGGCGGCGAACTCCTCGGCGGAGTGCTTGTCGGTGCCCTCGGAGAAGGCCCGCGCCATGATGGTGGCGACACCGTCGAGACCGGTCGGCTCTGCCTCCAGGGGCGCGTTCAGCAGCACCTCCACGGCCACGACCTGCTGGCCGGGGCGGTGGCAGCGCAGGACCGTCAGGCCGTTGTCCAGCGTCCCGCGCTCCGGGGCCGGGAACGCCCACGGCTTGGGCTCGCCGGCCTGCGGCTGGGGGTGGAAGTCCATCGTGGCGAGCTCGGTCACTTGGCCGCCTCCTCGTTCTCGTCGGTGGCCTCGGTCTCGGCTTCCGGGGCGATGGGCTCGTAGACGAGCACCGCGCGGTTGTCGGGGCGCAGGCGGGCCTGGGCGATCTCCTGGACCTCCTCGGCCGTCACCTCCAGGACGCGCCGCACGGCGGTCAGGGCGAGCTGCGGGTCGCCGAAGAGGACGGCGAAACGGCACAGTTCGTCGGCGCGGCCGGCGACCGTGCCGAGCCGGTCCAGCCACTCGCGCTCCAACTGGGCCTGAGCGCGCTCCATTTCCTCCGCCGTCGGTCCCCGCTCGGCGAAGCGGGCGAGCTCCTCGTCGATGGCGGCCTCGATGACCGGCACCTCGACGTCGCCGGACGTCTTCACGTCCAGCCAGCCCAGCGAGGGCGCCCCGGCGAGCCGCAGCAGGCCGAAGCCGGCCGCGACGGCCGTGCGGTCGCGGCGCACGAGGCGGTTGTAGAGGCGGGACGACTCGCCGCCGCCCAGGATGGTGAGCGCCAGGTCGGCGGCGTCGCACGCGCGCGTGCCGTCGTGCGGGAGGCGGTAGGCGGCCATCAGCGCCCGGGCCGGGACCTCCTCCTCGACGACCTCGCGCAGCTGCTCGCCGATGACGTCGGGCAGCGAGCCGTCGCGCGGGGCGGGCTTGCCGTCGTGCGACGGGATGGAGCCGAAGTACTTTTCGATCCAGGCGAGCGTCTGCTCGGGGTCGATGTCGCCGACGACCGACAGCACCGCGTTGTTCGGCGCGTAGTACGTGCGGAAGAACTGGCGGGCGTCCTCCAGGGTCGCCGCGTCCAGGTCGGCCATCGAGCCGATCGGGGTGTGGTGGTAGGGGTGGCCCTCCGGGTAGGCGAGGGCGGTCAGCTTCTCGAACGCGGTGCCGTAGGGCACGTTGTCGTAGCGCTGGCGGCGCTCGTTCTTGACCACGTCCCGCTGGTTCTCCATCGACTCGTCGTCGAGGGCGGTCAGCAGGGAGCCCATGCGGTCGGCCTCCAGCCAGAGGGCGAGCTCCAGCTGGTGGGCGGGCATGGTCTCGAAGTAGTTGGTGCGCTCGAAGCTGGTGGTGCCGTTGAGCGAGCCGCCGGCGCCCTGCACCAGCTCGAAGTGGCCGTTGCCCTTCACCTGGGCGGAGCCCTGGAACATGAGGTGCTCGAAAAGGTGAGCCAGGCCGGTGCGCCCCTTGACCTCGTGCCGGGAGCCGACGTCGTACCAGAGGCACACCGCCGCGACCGGGGTCAGGTGGTCCTCGGAGAGCACCACGCGCAGGCCGTTGGCCAGGCGGTGCTCGGTCGCTGTCAGGCCGCCGGAGCCTGCCTGGGCTGTGGCCGTGTGACCCATGGGCATGTACGTCCCTTCGATCGCGGAATCATCGGGTGAACCGCAGCGTTCCTGCCGGTCCTGCCACTGTATGCAAGCGTGCGGACCAGCGGTGAAGTTCCCGGCCGCCGTACGCCGAGAGCGAGCACGCGGTTACGGGCGCGCCCGGGGTGAGGGCGTACCCTGCGGGCAGCACCGGACCGGGCGGCCCGTGACGGGTCCTCGTCGGCCGCTGTCAGTACCCCGGTCCACAATGGTCCGCGTCAGATCCCCGTCCACGCTTCAGCAAGGAGCCGGCAGCGATGGCCCGCCGTAGTACGAAGACCCCGCCGCCCGACGACTCGTACGAGGAGAAGATCCTCGACATCGACGTCGTCGACGAGATGCAGGGCTCCTTCCTCGAGTACGCGTACTCGGTGATCTACTCCCGCGCTCTGCCGGACGCCCGCGACGGCCTGAAGCCGGTGCACCGCCGCATCGTCTACCAGATGAACGAGATGGGCCTGCGTCCCGACCGCGGCTATGTGAAGTGCGCCCGCGTCGTCGGCGAGGTGATGGGCAAGCTGCACCCGCACGGCGACACGTCGATCTACGACGCCCTGGTGCGCATGGCCCAGCCGTTCTCCATGCGCGTGCCGCTCGTCGACGGCCACGGCAACTTCGGTTCGCTGGGCAACGACGACCCGCCGGCGGCCATGCGGTACACCGAGTGCCGGATGGCCGAGGCGACGAGCCTGATGACGGAGTCCATCGACGAGGACACCGTCGACTTCGCCCCCAACTACGACGGCCAGGAGCAGGAGCCGGTGGCCCTGCCCGCCGCCTTCCCGAACCTGCTGGTCAACGGCGCCTCCGGCATCGCGGTCGGCATGGCCACCAACATGCCGCCGCACAACCTGCGCGAGGTCATCGCCGCCGCCCGGCACCTGATCCGGCATCCGAACGCCGATCTCGACGCCCTGATGAAGCACGTCCCGGGCCCCGACCTGCCCACCGGCGGCCGGATCGTCGGCCTGTCCGGCATCCGGGACGCCTACGAGTCGGGCCGCGGCACCTTCAAGATCCGCGCGACGGTCACCGTGGAGAACGTGACCGCGCGCCGCAAGGGCCTGGTCGTCACCGAGCTCCCGTTCATGGTCGGCCCGGAGAAGGTCATCGCCAAGATCAAGGATCTCGTGGGCGCCAAGAAGCTCCAGGGCATCGCCGACGTCAAGGACCTCACCGACCGCGAGCACGGCCTGCGCCTGGTCATCGAGATCAAGAACGGCTTCGTGCCGGAGGCGGTCCTGGAGCAGCTCTACAAGCTCACGCCGATGGAGGAGTCCTTCGGCATCAACAACGTGGCACTCGTCGACGGCCAGCCGCTCACGCTGGGCCTGAAGGAGCTGCTGGAGGTCTACCTCGACCACCGGTTCGACGTCGTGCGGCGCCGCAGCGAGTTCCGCCGCGGCAAGCGGCGCGACCGCCTGCACCTGGTCGAGGGCCTGCTCACCGCGCTGGTCGACATCGACGAGGTCATCCGCCTCATCCGCTCCAGCGAGAACTCCGCGCAGGCCAAGCAGCGCCTGATCGAGCGGTTCGCGCTGAGCGAGGTCCAGACCCAGTACATCCTGGACACGCCGCTGCGCCGCCTGACCAAGTACGACCGCGTCGAGCTGGAGGCCGAGAAGGACCGGCTCAACGCGGAGATCGAGGAGCTGACCCGGATCCTGGACTCGGACGCGGAGCTGCGCAAGCTGGTCTCCACCGAACTCGCCGCGGTCGCCAAGAAGTTCGGCACCGACCGCCGTACGGTGCTGCTGGAGTCGGCGGGCACTGCGGCGGCCACCGTGCCGCTCCAGGTGGCGGACGACCCGTGCCGGGTGCTGCTGTCCTCGACGGGGCTGCTGGCCCGCACGGCCAACGCGGAGCCCTTCCCGGCGGACGCCGGCGCCCGGCGCGCCAAGCACGACGTGATCGTCTCGGCGGTCCCGGCCACCGCCCGCGGCGAGATCGGTGTCGTCACGTCGGCGGGCCGGCTGCTGCGCCTGAACGTCGTCGACCTCCCCCAGCTCCCGGAGACGGCGGCGGCGCCGAACGTGTCGGGCGGCGCCCCGCTCGCGGAGTTCGTCTCCCTGGAGGACGACGAGGCGGTGGTCTGCCTCACCACGCTCGACGAGTCCTCCCCCGGTCTGGCGCTCGGCACGGAGCAGGGCATCGTCAAGCGGGTGGTGCCCGACTACCCGGCCAACAAGGAGGAGCTGGAGGTCATCACGCTCAAGGAGGGCGACCGGATCGCCGGCGCGGTCGAGCTGCGCACCGGCGAGGAGGACCTCGTCTTCATCACGGACGACGCCCAGCTGCTGCGCTTCCAGGCGTCGCAGGTGCGTCCGCAGGGCCGCCCGGCGGGCGGTGTGGCGGGCATCAAGCTCGCCGAGGGGGCGAAGGTCATCTCCTTCACGGCGGTCGACCCCGCGGCGGACGCGGTGGTCTTCACGGCCGCGGGCTCGCGCGGCACCCTGGACGACTCCGTGCAGACCACGGCCAAGCTGACCCCGTTCGACCAGTTCCCGCGCAAGGGCCGCGCCACGGGCGGCGTGCGCTGCCAGCGGTTCCTGAAGGGCGAGGACTGCCTGTCGCTGGCCTGGGCGGGCGCCACGCCGGCGCTGGCCGCCCAGAAGAACGGCTCCCCGGCCGAACTGCCGGAGATCGACCCGCGCCGCGACGGTTCGGGTGTCTCCCTGACGAAGACGGTCGCGGTGGTGGCGGGCCCGGTCTAGGGTCTTTCGTTCGGATCAGGCCGGACCAGGGAGCGGGGTCTGGTGCCGTGCATCGCACGGCGGAGGAGTGCGCCATGGCGGAGCCATGGCAACCGACGACAACGCGGCGAGGCGCGGCACCAGACCCCGCGAGCCCGGTGTGGTCCAAACGCGAGACGCTAGACGGAGGGGTCCTCGACGGAGGGGTCCTCCGGGCCCGCGTCCGCTTCCGGGTCCTGGACGTACCGCAGGACGCCCCACATGCCGTGCTCGTCGGCGTGTGGGGCGTCGCTCTCGCACGCCCGCAGTTCCTTGCCGAGGGTCGGGGTGTCGATGCCGGTGCCGATGAGCACCAGCTGGGTCCGGCGGGGCTCGCCCGGGGGCCAGGGCTCCGGGTAGAAGCGCAGGAAGCGCCCGACGGCGTGGACGGCGTACCGGTTGCGCACGTCGTTGGGGCCGAGGTCGACGTACCCCTTGATCCGGTACAGCCCCTCGGGCCGGCTGTCGAGGAACGCCATCAGCCGGCGCGGGTCGAGCGGGACGCCGGAGACGAAGGACAGGCTGTCGTAGGCGGTGTGCGGATGCCCGGTGTGCTCCTCACCGGTCCCGCTCCCTTCGGCGGAGTGGTCGTGCAGGTCGTCGAAGGACAGCTGCCCGACGCGCTCCTCGCTCGGCCGGCAGTCGAAGAGGAACTGCGGGTCGATCCGGCCGTAGGTGGCCGGGACGACGGCGGCCTGGCCGGTGAGGGAGCGGACGAGGCCGAGCACCCGGTCGCCGCCGGCCGTCCGGTCGAGCTTGTTGACCACGACCAGATCGGCCAGCGCGAGATGCCGGTCGATCTCGGGATGCTTCGCGCGCGTCTGGTCGAACTCGGCGGCGTCGACGACCTCGACCAGCCCCCCGTAGACGACCCTGGGGTGTTCGCTGGCGAGGACCATGCGCACCAGTTCCCGCGGCTCGGCGAGGCCGCTGGCCTCGATGACGATGACGTCGATGCCGGCGGCCGGAGCGGCGAGCCGTTCCAGATAGGTGTCCAGTTCGCTGGTGTCGACCGCGCAGCACAGGCATCCGTTGCCCAGCGAGACGGTGGAGTCGCCGAGCGCGCCGGCCACCGCCATCGCGTCGATCTCGATGGCGCCGAAGTCGTTGACGATGGCACCGATGCGGCTGCCTCCGCTGCGATGGAGGAGATGGTTGAGCAGGGTCGTCTTACCGGAGCCGAGGAATCCGGCGAGGACGACGACCGGGATCTGCGGACTCGGGCTCTGCCCCACGTGTACGACCTCTCTCGCGCCGCCGCGCGCACCGGCACGCGGCGGCGGTGCGGGAACGAAAACGGAATGCCGCCCCAGGATACGAGCGGCGGGAATCGCGCCGGGAAGCCTGCCTGCCGGGGGTCCGCACCCACCGCCGGCCGGTCCGGATCCCCGGCGAGGTTCCTGTGCCCTACGGGCGGCCCGGGGTGCCTGGGGCATGCCTGGACAGGGGCGGGGAACTCCTGTGCCGCAGGGTCACGGCGCCCGGGACGGCCCCCGATGCCACGCCCGGGCGCGGCTGAAAGTCGCCGCCACTGAAGTCAGGTTAGGCTCACCTCTGTGAGTACGTGCTCAACCGTCTCCCGGGACCTTCGGGAACCCCTCGCGGGAACCGCGGCCACCGCGAGAACCTGGCTGCTGGTCGAACAGCCCGGCCCGTGGGGTGCCAAAGCGCTCACCTCCAGCCACCTGGACCCGGCACTCGGCTTCGCTCTGGAGAAGGCCGCCAAGGGCACGGGAGTGCGCATCGCGCTCATCCGCCGCCCCGGCCGCCACGCGGACTGCGGCTCGCCCGCCGAGCGGCGGGTGTACGCGGCGCACACCGTTCCGGGGAATCCCTGGCTGCACACGGCCACGATCACCGACCCGCGCCGGCTGCTCGGCCTCGACTTCGCCGCCCTCGGCCGGGGTGACCACCGCACCTTCGCCGCCACGCTCGACGGCCGCCCCCACAGGGGCGAACCGCTCGCGCTGGTGTGCACCAACGGCAAGCGCGACCGCTGCTGCGCGCTCCTCGGCCGCCCGCTGGCCGCCGAGCTCGCCGCCTCCGGCCTGGAGGGCGTCTGGGAGGTCACCCATCTGGGTGGTCACCGCTTCTCGCCCACGCTGCTGGTACTGCCGTACGGCTACGCGTACGGCCGAGTGGGGGCCCACGCCGTGAAGGAGATCCTGCACGGTGTGCGGGACGGGCGGATCGTCGTGGACGGCTGCCGCGGCAGCTCGGCGTGGGAGCGCCCGGGCCAGGCGGCCGAGCTGGCCGTGCGCGCGATGACGGGCGAACACGCGGCGGACGCGCTGAGCGTCGTACGGACGGACGGCGCCGCCCCGCGCTGGAAGGTGACCGTCGCCCACGCCGACGGGCGGCGCTGGCGGGTCGTCGTGGCGCAGGGCGCCTCCCTGCCGCCCCGCCCGGAGAGCTGCGGAACGCCGGTGCTGGGTTCGCCCGCCCGCATGGAGGTGCTGACGGTTCGCGAGCTGTCGATGGCGGCGGCGCTCGCCGGCTGACCGTGCCGGGGGTGCGCGCGACCCGGACGACCGGGCCCCGGGTGACCGGACCTCGCGGACCGGGTGACCGGGCTTCCCGGGACCGGACGGCCAAGCCCCGCGCAAGCGGACGATCGAACGGCCCGGGACCGGGTGACCGGGGGCCGCGTGGGACCCGGAACCCGAGCCCTCGCGGAGGCGCCCTCGGGCTCGGAGATCCGCGCCACACCCCCTACGGCTCCCCCCGGGCCGCCACGTACCGTCAGGGTATGCGTCCCACTCCCCCCGCACGCCGCCTGCGCCTCGGACTGCCTCGGCGGGTGTTCTCGCAGGTGCTGCTCATGCAGCTGGCGATCGCCGCCGGCGTCGCGGTGCTCGCCACCGGGCTGTTCCTCGCGCCCCTCGGTGACCAGCTGGACGACCAGGCGATGCGCCGGGCGCTCGCGATCGCGCAGACCACGGCACAGCAGCCGCAGATCGCCCGGGATCTGCGCGGCACCCGTCCGTCGCCGGACGGGCCGGTGCAGCGGGAGGCGGAGCGGATCCGGGAGGCCACCGGGGCGGAGTACGTCGTGGTCATGGACGCGCGGGGCGTGCGCTGGTCGCACACCGATCCCCGGCGGGTCGGCGGCGTCGTCTCCACCGACCCGGGCCAGGCCCTGGCCGGGCGGGAGGTCATGGAGATCGACGACGGCACCCTCGGCCGTTCCGCGCGCGGCAAGGTGCCGCTGCGCGACGGCAGCGGTGAGATCGTCGGGGCGGTCTCCGTCGGGATCGCGTACGACAGCGTCCGGGCCCGGCTGGTCCACGCGATCCCGGGGCTGTTCGCCTACGCCGGGGGCGCCCTGGCCGTCGGTGCGCTGGCCGCCTGGCTCATCTCGCGCCGAGTGCAGCGGCAGACCCGTGACCTGGCGTTCTCGGACATCGCGGCACTGCTCGCGGAGCGCGAGGCCATGCTGCACGGCATCCGCGAGGGCGTCGTCGCGCTGGACCGCACCGGCCGTATCCGCCTCCTCAACGACGAGGCGCAGCGCCTGCTCGGCATCGGCGGCGAGGCCGTGGGCCGCTCCCCCGGCGAGGCGCTCGGCGAGGGACGCACGGCCGACGTGCTGGCCGGCCGGGTCACCGGCACCGATCTGCTGACGGTGCGCGGTCAGCGCGTCCTGGTCGCCAACCGGATGCCCACCGGGGACGGCGGCGCCGTCGCCACCCTGCGCGACCGCACCGAACTGGAGCAGCTCGGCCGGGAGCTGGACACCACACGCGGCCTGATCGACGCGCTGCGGGCCCAGGACCACGAGCACGCCAACCGCATGCACACCCTGCTGGGGCTGCTGGAACTGGAGATGTACGACGACGCCGTCGAGTTCGTCGGCGAGGTGGTCGGCGACCACCGGGCCACCGCGGAACAGGTCACCGAGCGGATCCTCGACCCCCTGCTCGCCGCGCTGCTGGTCGGCAAGGCGACCGTGGCGGCGGAGCGCGGCGTCGCCCTGTGGGTCTCGGACCGGACCCGGTTCCCGGACCGCCTGGTCGACGCCAGGGGGCTCGTCACGATCGTGGGCAATCTGGTGGACAACGCGCTCGACGCCGTGGCGGGCGAGCGGCACGCGCGCGTGGAGGTCGAACTGCGCGCGGAGGGACGTACCGCGGTCCTCACGGTGCGCGACACCGGGCCCGGAATCCCGTCGGACCACCGGGAGCTGGTCTTCACGGAGGGGTGGTCCACCAAGGAGCCGCCCGCGCACCGGCAGCGCGGCATCGGGCTGTCCCTGGTGCGCCGGCTGGCCGAACGGCAGGGCGGCAGCGCGGTGGCCGGCGAGGCGCACGGCGGGGGCGCGGAGTTCACGGTCGTCCTGCCGGAAGCCCTGGCCGAGGCGGACCCGGTCCGGGCGCCCGCCCTGACCGCGGCCGCGGGCACCGCCGCCGAGGAGGAGTCACGATGATCGAGGTCCTGGTCGTGGACGACGACACGCGGGTCGCGCGGGTCAACGCCGCCTACGTCGAGAAGGTGCCGGGCTTCCACGTCGCCGGCGAGGCGCACAGCGCGGCGCAGGCGCTGCGCAGCCTGGAGACGCTGCCCCGCCTCGATCTGGTACTCCTGGACCACTACCTGCCCGACCGGACGGGGCTGGCGGTCGTCCAGGAGATGCGCCGGCGGGGCCACCAGGCCGACGTCATCATGGTGACGGCCGCGCGGGACGTGTCGACCGTGCGGGCGGCGATGCGGCACGGCGCGCTGCAATACCTGGTCAAGCCCTTCGCCTTCGCGGGGCTGCGCGCCAAGCTGGAGGCGTACGCGGAGCTGCGCCGCACCCTCGACGGCGGCGGTGAGGCGGAGCAGGCCGAGGTGGACCGGATCTTCGGCGCGCTGTCGGCGCCGTCGGAGCCCGGACTGCCCAAGGGGCACTCCCCCACCACCGCGGAGCTGGTCCGGCAGTCCCTGATGCGGGCCGAGGGCCCCCTGTCGGCCCAGGAGGTCGCCGAGCGGACCGGCGTCAGCCGCCAGACCGCCCAGCGCTACCTGAAGCTTCTGGAACGCACGGGACGGGCCCGGCTGACCCTGAAGTACGGCGAGGCGGGCCGCCCGGAACACCGGTACGTCTGGGCGACGCGCGGCTGAGACCGGGGTCCGCCCCCCTCTCCCCCGGCAGCGTCGCTGCCCGGTCCCGGGGGCCCTACGCGATCGGGGGCAGGGCCCGCCGGACACCACGGGGCGGCGGCGGCAGCC
This sequence comes from Streptomyces sp. NPDC052020, assembly GCF_040680575.1. NCBI lineage: Bacteria > Bacillati > Actinomycetota > Actinomycetes > Kitasatosporales > Streptomycetaceae > Streptomyces > Streptomyces sp. NPDC052020. The sequence continues at coordinate 54,420 of NZ_JBFAWY010000018.1, read as the reverse complement.
CGGGCCCCACGGCCGGAGCGCGGCCGCCGTGGACCGCCCGGACGGTTCGGGCCGGCCCCGGGACCGTTCCGTCCCGGGGCCGGCCCGAACCGCGCGGTGGGGGCTACGCGTCGATGCGGGAGCGGTCCAGCGTCGCCGCCGAGCTGGAGATGAACTCCTTGCGCGGCGCGACGTCGTTGCCCATGAGCAGGTCGAAGACCTGCTCGGCGGCCTCCAGGTCGGTGAGGTTGATCCGGCGCAGGGTGCGGCGGCGCGGGTCCATGGTCGTCTCGGCCAGCTGGTCGGCGTCCATCTCGCCGAGACCCTTGTACCGCTGGATGGAGTCCTTGTAGCGGACGCCCTTGCTCTGGAACTCCATGAGCTTGTCGCGCAGCTCGCGGTCCGAGTACGTGTAGACGTACTTGTCCTGGCCCTTCTTGGGCTGGACGAGCTCGATGCGGTGCAGCGGCGGCACCGCGGCGAAGACCCGGCCGGCCTCGACCATGGGCCGCATGTAGCGGTGGAACAGGGTCAGGAGCAGGGTGCGGATGTGGGAGCCGTCCACATCGGCGTCGGTCATCATGATGATCTTGCCGTAGCGGGCCGCGTCGATGTCGAAGGTCCGGCCGGACCCGGCTCCTATGACCTGGATGATCGCGCCGCACTCGGCGTTCTTCAGCATGTCCGTGACGGACGACTTCTGGACGTTGAGGATCTTGCCGCGGATCGGCAGCAGCGCCTGGAACTCGGAGTTCCGGGCGAGCTTGGCCGTGCCCAGCGCCGAGTCGCCCTCGACGATGAACAGCTCGCTGCGCTCGACGTCGTCACTGCGGCAGTCGGCGAGCTTGGCCGGCAGCGAGGAGGACTCCAGAGCCGTCTTGCGGCGCTGCGCGTCCTTGTGCTGGCGGGCGGCGATCCGGGTCCGGGCCGCGGCGACGGCCTTCTCCATGACGACGCGGGCCTGCTGGGCGGCGTCCCGCTTGGCGGAGGTCAGGAACGCCTTGAGTTCCTTGGAGACGACGTTGTTCACGATGCGGCGGGCCGCCGAGGTGCCGAGGACCTCCTTGGTCTGGCCCTCGAACTGCGGCTCGGCCAGGCGCACCGTGACGACCGCCGTCAGGCCCTCCAGGGCGTCGTCCTTGACGATGTCGTCCTCGGCGACGCGCAGCAGCTTCTTGGCGCGCAGCACCTCGTTCATCGTCTTGGTGAGGGCCTGCTCGAAACCGGCCACATGGGTGCCGCCCTTGGGGGTGGCGATGATGTTGACGAACGACCTGACCGTGCTGTCGTAGCCGGTCCCCCAGCGCAGCGCCACGTCGACACCGAGCTCACGCGTGACCTCGGTGGGCGTCATCTGGCCGTGGTCGTCCAGGACGGGGACCGTCTCCTTGAACGTGCCCTGCCCGGAGAAGCGGAGGACATCGCAGATCGGCCTGTCACTCGCCAGGAACTCGCAGAACTCGCTGATGCCGCCGTCGAAGCGGAAGGACTCCTCGCCCTTGCTGCCGCCCTCGCCGAGGCCGAACTCGTCGCGGACGACGATGGTGAGGCCGGGCACCAGGAACGCCGTCTGGCGGGCGCGCTGGTGCAGCGTCTCCAGGGAGAGCTTGGCGTCCTTGAGGAAGATCTGGCGGTCGGCCCAGTAGCGCACGCGCGTGCCGGTGCGCGTCTTGGGGATCTTCTTGGCCTTGCGCAGTCCGCTCTTGGCCTCGAACTTCGCGTCGGCCCCGAGGGCGGCGAAGGCGCCGGGGACACCGCGCCGGAAGCTGATGGCGTGGGTGTGGCCGCCGCGGTCCACCTCGACGTCGAGGCGGGCGGACAGGGCGTTGACCACCGAGGCGCCGACGCCGTGCAGACCGCCGGAGGCGGCGTAGGAGCCGCCGCCGAACTTGCCGCCGGCGTGCAGCTTGGTCATGACGACCTCGACGCCGGACAGGCCGGTCTTGGGCTCGACGTCGACCGGGATGCCCCGGCCGTTGTCCCGGACCTCCACCGAGCCGTCGTCGTGCAGGATCACCTCGATGTGGTCGCAGTACCCGCCCAGGGCCTCGTCGACGGAGTTGTCGATGATCTCCCACAGGCAGTGCATCAGACCACGGCTGTCGGTCGAGCCGATGTACATACCGGGGCGCTTGCGCACGGCCTCGAGCCCCTCGAGGACGAGCAGGTGCCGCGCGGTGTAGTTGGAACCGTCCCGGTCTGCTCCTGCCAGCAGCGCTGTGGACGGCACGGACGTCTCGGCGGTCACGCGGTTCGCTCCTCGCTGAATTTCAGATGGGGCCCTTCTGGGTAAGGGCGCGGCGTCAGTCACCGGTGAGAGCGTACCGATGCCTGGTAGAGCCGTTGTAACGCCACCCTCACCGGCAGCTCAGACTAGTCCACGATCGCATGCACGTTCGATCCCTCGTGGGAGTGAAGCACACATCACGTTCCCTTCGAGGCATGAACCATTTAGGCTCCGGGCACGTCCTCATGAACAACCGGCAATCCAGCCGGCGGGACCCGACCCTGACCGACCGCGCGAACCCGTACGACACGACAGACACGCACTACGGCACATTCGCCGCCAACCGGCAGCAGCCAGCCGTCTCGGAAACATTTTTCGAGGAAATGCCACGAGCGGGAACGTTTTGGGGCTGGTTGGATGTTGACCCTGGTACGACAGCTCGTCGAGCTAGAGAAGAGGCGACGTGACTACTGTTCTGACTTCCGCAAGCCCGCTGACGGCCGCTGATCGGTGCGACCGCTGCGGCGCCCAGGCATACCTGCGCGTCGTCCTGCTGAGCGGCGGAGAACTGCTCTTCTGCGCCCACCACGGGCGCAAGTTCGAGCCGGAACTCAAGAAGATCGCCGCTGAGATACAGGACGAGACCGAGCGCCTGACCTCCATCCCGGCATCCGCCTCCGACGAGGAGCGCTGACAACCTCGCGTTAGACGACGAGCCAGCCCGGCACAGGCCGGGGAGACGGGCGGCCGCCTCTGTGCCCCACAGAGGCGGCCGCCCGTGCTCATGGCCCGGCGGACGGGCCGGCTCCCGTCAGGAGCCGCCGCGCCGTCCCGCCGCGGGGGCGTCCCAGCCCAGCGCGCGCAGCACGGCCGACACCCGCGTGTAGACGCCGGGGCTGTCCGAGCGCCCGCATCCGTTCCCCCACGACACGAGCCCGATCAGCTTCCCGCGGGCCACCAGCGGCCCGCCACTGTCCCCCTGGCAGGCGTCCCGGCCACCGGACACCTCCCCGGCGCACATCATGCTGTCGGAACGGTAGGCGCCTTCGGCACTGTCCGGATACGCGCTCCGGCAGGCCGTATCCGGAAGCACGCGCACCTGTGCCGCCCGCAGGCTGTCCGCGTAGTCGCCGGTGCCCGAGGTGTCCCCCCACCCGTAGACGACGGCGTCGGTGCCGGGCTGGTACGCGGCGTCGCCGGCCGGGGCCATCGCCAGGGCCGACCCGGCGGGGAGGGGCTGGGCGAGGGTCAGCACGGCGAAGTCCCCGGCGTTGCTGACGTCGTCGTAGCGGGGATTCACCCACACCTCGCGGACGGCGATCTCGTACCCCCGGGTGGTGCCGAGGTCGGTGCGGCCCGCCACGACCTTCAGGTCCCGCACCTGCGCCACCGACGTCCCCAGGACCTTGCCGCCCAGGCAGTGGGCAGCGGTGAGCACCGTGGTGCGGCCCACGGCCGCTCCCCCGCAGAACTGGCCCGCCCGGGCTCCCCCGAACCGGTCACGGCTGGACAGCGCCACGACCCACGGGCTGTCGGACACATCGACGGGGAAGCCCCCGACGACGACGCCGTCGGCGGCCGCGGAAGCGGCCGATCCCAGCGGCAGGGCGGTCGCTGTGGCGGCCAGGACCAGCGCCCGGGCCAGCGTGCGGGCAACAGGGCGACGCATGCGGTCTCCTCACTCTGGGATAGACATAGAACACCAAGAGTGATCCAATTCGCCGTCTCCCGCATCCGCGGGACGGCCCCGCGCACAGCCCCAGCCTCGCCAGGCCAGCACGAAGGCCCGGTTCCCGCACGGGGAACCGGGCCTCGCCGGTCTCATACGGCGGCCAGGTGACCGCCGAGCGCCAGGTGCCTAGTCGAGGTAGTCGCGCAGCACCTGCGAACGCGACGGGTGACGCAGCTTCGACATGGTCTTGGACTCGATCTGGCGGATGCGCTCACGCGTCACGCCGTACACCTTGCCGATCTCGTCGAGGGTCTTCGGCTGACCGTCGGTGAGACCGAAGCGCATCGAGACGACGCCCGCCTCGCGCTCGGACAGGGTGTCGAGCACCGAGTGCAGCTGCTCCTGGAGCAGGGTGAAGCTGACCGCGTCGGCCGGGACGACCGCCTCGGAGTCCTCGATGAGGTCACCGAACTCGCTGTCACCGTCCTCGCCCAGCGGGGTGTGCAGCGAGATGGGCTCGCGGCCGTACTTCTGGACCTCGATGACCTTCTCCGGGGTCATGTCGAGCTCCTTGGCCAGCTCCTCCGGGGTGGGCTCGCGGCCCAGGTCCTGGAGCATCTGGCGCTGCACGCGCGCGAGCTTGTTGATGACCTCGACCATGTGCACCGGGATACGGATGGTGCGGGCCTGGTCGGCCATCGCGCGGGTGATCGCCTGACGGATCCACCAGGTGGCGTACGTGGAGAACTTGTAGCCCTTGGTGTAGTCGAACTTCTCGACCGCGCGGATCAGACCGAGGTTGCCCTCCTGGATGAGGTCCAGGAAGAGCATGCCGCGGCCGGTGTAGCGCTTGGCCAGCGAGACCACCAGACGGAGGTTGGCCTCCAGGAGGTGGTTCTTGGCACGGCGGCCGTCCTCGGCGATGATCTCCAGCTCGCGCTTGAGCTTCGGCGCCAGCTTGTCGGAGTTGGCCAGCTTGTCCTCGGCGAACAGACCCGCCTCGATGCGCTTGGCGAGCTCGACCTCCTGCTCGGCGTTGAGCAGGGGGACCTTGCCGATCTGCTTGAGGTAGTCCTTGACCGGGTCGGCGGTGGCGCCGGCCGCGGCGACCTGCTGCGCGGGCGCGTCGTCCTCGTCCTCGTCGGACAGGACGAAGCCCGCGTTCTCGGCGCCCTCCGGCTCCTCGGCGACCTTGGTGTCCTCGAGCACCTCGTCGTCGAGCAGCTCGACGTCGTCCTTCTTGGCGGTGGTCTTCTTGGCCACCGCCTTCTTGGCGGCGGTGGTCTTCTTGACCGCGGCCTTCTTGGCGGTGGTCTTCTTGGCTGCCGCCTTCTTCTGCGCCTCCTCACCGGTGGCGGGGTCACCGGCGGGCGCCGCCGGGCTGGCGGTCGCGGTGGCCTTCCGGGTGGTCACCGCCTTGGCCGCCACCGTCTTGGTGGCGGTGCGCTTGGCGGGACTCTTCGCTGCGACGCTCTTGCGGGTGCGCTTGGGCTCTGCGGCACTGACCATCAGCGTCACACCCTCTTCCTCGAGGATCTGATTGAGGCTGCGCAGTACGTTCTTCCACTGAGTGGCCGGAATCTGGTCGGCTTCGAAGGCCCGACGCACGTCATCGCCGGCGATCTGCCCCTCAGCCTTTCCCCGCTCAATGAGCGCCATGACAGAGACGGACTCGGCGATCTCCGGCGGGAGCGTACGGGATGTGCTGGCCGACACGAACAACCTCTCGGAACGTTGGAAAACGGCTTCCGGCCCCGTCCGGGCGGACAGGAGCCGACCGCCGGCCTGGGAATGGGCCGACGGCACGGGCGGGGGCCGGGAGATGCACAGCGCCGTGAACGGCGTCCGTATTCCTCCTCGGCTGTCACCTCTTAGGTCATCGCGTGGGTTCCACGAGCGTTACGCCCATTCCACGTGGCCCGAGTCACACCCCGTAAGCGTTCGAAAGCTGCCAGACACGAACAAATAGGGCATCACAGCGCTGGTCCGCCGCCGGAAACGATCCTCCGCCGCACCAGGCCACCGGGGCCCCGCAGAATCACGGGATTCTGCGGGGCCCAGCGGGCGACGGCGCACCGGCCGGCATCGCCAGAGGAGGGGGCTGGCGTTTCCGGCCGCGCCGCTGCGCGGAACGCGATCAGTGCTCGCGCGGGGCGGGCACCACGCGTTCCACCTCGGGGTGGACCGTGAGCAACTGGCGCATGGCCGCCTCGGCCGCCGCGCCGTCGCCGGCGGCGAGGGCGTCGACGATCCTGCCGTGCTGCGTCACCGACGCCTCGTTCGGCCGGTCACAGCCCGTGACCGGACCGCCGGAGACCTGGAGGGCGGCGGAGACGATTCCGGACAGGTGCTCCAGCATGCGGTTGCCCGCGATCTGGATGAGCAGGGTGTGGAACTCGGCATCGGCGCGGGAGAAGGTGAGCGCGTCACCCTGCCCCATGGCGTGCCCCATGATCCCCACCATGTCGGCCAGGCGCTGCTGGACGTCCTCGCGCCCGTGCCCGGCGGCGAGGCGGGCCGCGAGCGGCTCGATCGTCCAGCGCAGCTCGCTCAGCTCACGGCGCTGGTCGTCGCGCTGCGGCCCGAAGGCCCGCCACTCGATGATGTCCGGGTCGAGCAGATTCCAGTCGCTGACCGGGCGCACACGCGTGCCGACATTCGGGCGGGCGCTGACGAGGCCCTTGGCTTCCAGGACGCGGAGCGACTCACGGACGACGGTGCGGGACACCTCGAAACGCTGGCCGATCTCCTCGGGCACCAGCGGGCGGTCGGCACCCAGATCGCCCGAGACAATCATCTGACCCAGCTGCTGGACCAGTTGCCCGTGCAGTCCGCGCCCGCGGCTGCCCGCGGCGCGCCGGCTCACACGGCCGAGCTCGGGATCCACTCCTTCCCAGGCGGGAGCCCCGACGCGATCGACGGCGGTCGCGTCGGCGTAGGGGTAGCGGTCGAGTTCGCCCGGGCTCGCGAGGCCGGAGTCTGCGGAGCGGGCGGCGGTCATCATGGTGTGCGCAAGGGTACTCACGCATCCTTTGTCGGCGGTGTCTCCAACTCCCTTGAGGTCTTTGGTGAAAAGCACACGAAAGGGTGATCGCTCACCTCGTCGCAATTGACGCCTTATCGGAAAGAAATGGACTTTCCATGGGGAGTTGTGCACAGGGCCGGTTCCCGACGGGTTCGAAAGGCCGTCACCGGGCCCTGCCGCGCAGGGCCGTGAGCAGATAAGCGCAGAGCAGGACGGTCAGTGACAACGTGAGCGCGCCTCCGACGGGTTGGCCGAGCAGGCGCAGCACGGCGGCCAGATAGCGCTCTCCCCCAAAGGGCCACTGACTCAGGAACACCCCGCGCAGCCGCGTCGGGAGACCGGCCGCGGATCGCACGGATGATCCCTCCCAGACCTTTTGTACGAGCGGCAGGACGAGGATGGGCACGGCGACGACCCCGGCCAGTCCGGCCGTGGTGGAGCGGAAGACTCCGGCCGCCAGCACGCCGGCCCAGGCGCAACCGACCACCAGACCGATCCACCCCGCGCCGAGCGGCAGCCAGTCGGCCGGGACCCGGAGGAGTTCCCGTCCGTAGAACAGGTAGAGCAGTTCGGCGTCGCAGCCCACGGTGAGCACGGCCAGCGCCAGCGCGGAGGCCCCGGAGACGGCGAGCTTGGCGGCGAGCAGCCCCAGCCGGCGGGGCACGGTGCCCCGGTCCGCCGCCAGGGCGGGGTGGCGGAATTCGTCTCCGAAGGCCAGCGCGCCGAGCAGCCCCGCGCCGACCGCGGCGGGCGGCAGCGGCAGTTCCCGGGGCCACGCGGCGAGCAGGCGCGGCTGCGGGGTGTGCCCGACGCGGGCCAGGAGCACGGCGGTCACCGCGGACACCGCGAGCGCGGCGGCAGCGGTGAGGAAGCCGGTGCCGACGCCCGCGGCCCGGCGGATCTCGTAGCGGAGGGGGCGCAGGGGGCTGGGGGCGGACCGGACGGAGATGGGAGGAGGGAGCGGGGGCAGGGGGGAGGAGGGAGGGGCGGGGGCGGGCCCGGGTGCGGCGGGCTCGGCGGGCTTCGCGGAGACGGCGCCGGTGGGGGCGGAAGCCGTGCGCGCGGCAGTGGCGTCCGCTGGGGCGGGAGCAGCCCCGGGCTCGGCGTGGGCACGGGCGGGGGCGGGGGCGGAAGCAGCCCCGGGCGCGTCGGTCCCCGCGGGGTCGGATCCGGAAGCCGCTTCGGGTGCGGCGGGCTCGGCGGAGGCGGGTCCAGAAGCGGCCCCGGGCGCGGCGGGCTGCGCGGAGGCGGCGTCGGTGGGGACGGAAGCCGTGCGCGCGGCGGCGTCCGCGGGGACGGGGCCGGTGCCGGGAACTTCGGGTTCCGAGGGCTCGCGGGCCGGGGGCAGGGTGATACCCGGGGAGGCCGCGACCGGGCGCGCGGTGGCGGGCGCGGGATGCGCGGTGGCGGGCCGAGGGGTTCGCGCCGGGCCGGTGCCGGGACGCCGTTCGACTTCGCCGGGGGTGCCCCGCTCCTGGTTCGCCCGGCCGGACGGCGCCTTGGCGGCGTCGGCCGGCGCGGCGTCGGCCGGCGGTCGCCCGTGGGCTCCGTGCCCGGCCCGGATCTCGTCGGCGGGCGGTTCGGCGCGCCGATCCGCCGCGGGGCAGAGCCCCTGGCCGTCGCCAGGGCCGTCGGTCGCGTGGCCGTGGGTCGCGTGGCCGTCGTGAACGGCGGTCACCCGTGCCGGGGGCTCCGCTCCCGCGCCGGGGCCCATGTCGCCGATCTCGTCGGCGAGTTGGTGCACGAGGATGCCGTGCCGGAAGGCTGTCTCGCCGATGTCCGCGCAGGTACTGCCGTACACGGAGAGGCGGTTGCCGCCCTCGCGCACCACCTCGACGGAACGCCTCGCCGTCCGCGCCTCCTTGGCGAGGAGCGCGGCGAGCCGGGCGGCGTGCGGGCTGCGGACGGCGACGCGGGGACGCAGCCGGGTGCGGGCGAAGTCCGCGGCTTCCTGGTCGGCGACGAGCCTGCCCCGTTCCAGCGTGACGACGCGGTCGGCGGTGCGCGCGGCCTCCTTGGGGTCGGACGTGGTGAACAGGACCGTGCCGCCCTGGGCGGCGTAGGTGCGCAGGGCGTCGTGAAGCCAGCGGGCCTCGCGGGTGGAGAGGCCGTCGGCCGGGGCGTCGAGCACGAGGGTGTGCGGATCGGCGAGCAGGGCGCAGCCGAGGCCGAGCCGGCGGTCCATGCCGCGTGAGAGCGTGCCGAGGCGCTCGTCGCGCAGGCTCACGAGACCCACCGCCTCCAGGACTTCGTCGGCGCGCCGCGCGGGAACGCCGGCGGCGGCACACAGCATGCGCAGGTGGCCGCGGACCGTGCGGGCCGGGTGCCCCGGCACATCGCCCAGCAGGACGCCGACTTCGCGCGAGGGGTGGGCGATACGGTGCAGGGGGCGGCCCCTGAAGTACGTGACACCGCGGCCCTGTTGCAGTTCGAGCATGAGTCTGAGCGCCGTCGTCTTGCCGGCGCCCGGTGCTCCGAGCAGCGCGGTCACGCGGCCCGCGGTCGCCTCGAAGGAGACGTCGTCGACGGCGGGCGGAAGCTCTTTGCGGGGGTTGCTGGTCAGTCCGAGGGCCTGGATCACCGCAGCAAGATAGCGCGCTATATCCGATTTTTCGGGCACCCTGGGGCCTGTCTGGCATACAGCGGCCGATCGGGCCGGATCGCCGTCGGCTCCCCCTTCCGTCCCCTCGTCGTCCCCGGGACCCGGGATCACCGGGTGAACCGTGCCGCCGAGGACGGCGTCACGCCTCGGGACGCAGCATCGGAGGGTTGAGGAGGGTGGCTCCCCCGGCGCGGAAGAGCTGGGCCGGCCGGCCGCCCTGGCGTGTGGTCGTACCGCCGGTGGGGACGAGGAAGCCCGGTGTCCCGGTGACCTTGCGATGGAAGTTGCGTGGATCGAGGGCCACGCCCCACACCGCCTCGTAGACCCGGCGCAGCTCGCCGACGGTGAACTCGGGCGGGCAGAACGCCGTGGCGAGCGAGGAGTACTCGATCTTGGAGCGGGCCCGTTCCACCCCGTCGGCCAGGATCTGGGCGTGGTCGAAGGCGAGCGGCGCCACCGGTTCGCCGTCCCGGCCGCGGCCTCCCTGCTCCAGCAGTTCCTCGACCGGCGCCCAGCGCGCGTTGGCGGCGTCGCCGCCCGGTCGCGGTGCGGGAAGGTCGGGGGCGAGGGCGAGGTGGGCGACGCTGACCACGCGCATCCGCGGGTCGCGCTCGGGGTCTCCGTACGAGGCGAGCTGTTCCAGGTGGGCGCCGTTGTCCTCGAGCGGTGCCGCCGGGTCGTGGACGCGCAGTCCGGTCTCCTCGGCCAGCTCGCGCGCCGCCGCCTGGGCCAGGTCCTCGTCGGCCCGTACGAACCCGCCGGGCAGGGCCCAGCGCCCCTGGAACGGCGGCTCGCCCCTGCGCACCGCCAACGCGCACAGGGAATGACGTCGCACGGTCAGTACGACCAGGTCCACAGTGACGGCGAAGGGCGGGAACGCTGACGGGTCGTAGGGCATGCGGCGATCATAGTCGTCTGCCTGACGATAAACACTCCCTTCACCGACCGCTCCCGCGCCCGGCCCGCTCCGCCGCGGCACGCCTGTCACCGTCCGCCCGTCAGACGTGCGTGGTGTCGCGTCATACGAGGTCACGACCTCAGCAGGAGTCCGCCGGCCGCCTCTTCGACCATGGCCAGGCCGAGCCGGCTCACCCGTACGGAGAAGGGCGCGCCCGCGACCCGCAGTCCCGTGAGCCCGATCTCGCCCAGGGGCGCGCCGCGCACGGGGCACAGGGTGACCGTCCCGGCCGGGGCGTCGGGGCGGATGCCCGCGAGCGCGGTCAGCAGCAGTACGGCGGCGGCCGCGGACGTGGCCGCGGGACGGCAGGCCGCGGGATGGGGCAGCGGTGCGCCGCCGTCCGTGCGCTGCTCCCCCGCGTACATCTCCGGCAGCCGGTGGCCGAAGACGTCCGCCGCGGCCAGTACGCCCCGCAGCAGCGCACTCCCCTCTCGCTCATGACCGGCGGCGAACAGGCCCGCGACCGCGACCGCCGTCTCCTGGACGCGGACCGCCCCCGCCCGGTGGCCGAACGGGTTGTGACCCGGTTCCTTCGCGCCGAGGCCGCGCAGTCCCCAGCCCGTGTCCATCGCCGGGCCGCTCAGGAGCCGGGCGAGGCGGCCCGTCCGGGCCTTGTCGAGGAGGCCCGGCGCCTGCTCGCCACCGCCGAGCAGCCCGGTGTCCAGCAGATGGGCGGCTGCCGCGCCCAGGTGCGGCACGAGCCGTCCGTCCGGGGTCCGGGCCGCCGCCGGGCGGCCCCCCGAGGGGTCGTCGGTCCAGAAGTCCCGCCGGAACGCCGTCCGCAGGTGCTGGGCCCACTGCCGCAGCTCCTCCGCCCCGGGTCTGCCGCAGGAGTCGAGGAGATCGGCGCCGAGCAGGGCGGCGCGGTGGGCGTGGGCCTGTGTCTCACAGCGGACGGGGCCGTCGGGGCGCGGATCGGGTACGTACGGGCCGTCGCCCACGGTGGCCCGCAGCCAGTCCAGACAGCGCTCGGCCGCCGGAAGCAATTGCTCCGTCTCCGTCTCGGAGAGCCCCCAGCGCCGGGCCTCCGCGAGGACGACGGGGAAGAGCAGGGTCGCTTCGGTGCCGGAGCAGCCGGGTGGCAGATGCGGGCCGGCGTCCCGCCGAGGTCCGGGGATCACGCCGGACCGGGGCCCCGGAGCCGAGAGCTGGACGCGGGCGAGGATGCGCAGTGTGCCCGCGGCGAGGCGGGTGCCCAGGGGCAGCGTCATCCGGGCCGCGGCGAGCGCCTCCGCGGGGGCCAGTCCGCAGCGCCAGGGCGCCCCGGCCGCGAGGTGCAGGTCGGCCGGGTAGGCGGGATCGCGCAGCAGCAGGGCCTGGAGGTCGTCGAGGCTCGTCCGCAGGAGTGCGGGGACCCGGGCGTCGTCACCCGCCGCGGCGGCGGGTGACGGCCAGCCGGTCGCCGTGCGGCCCACCGCTCGCAGCGGCCCCGCGCCCTCCGGGCGCACGCGCAGTTCCAGGCTCGTGCTCCCGCCGGGGGGCAGTTCCACCTCCCACCGCAGCACTCCCGCGCAGGCCAGCGCGTCGGCCGGCGGCGGATCGGCCGTGACCACCGAGGTGCCGGCGCGGCCGGCCCACCGCAGCCCGGCGGCATGGACGTCGGCGGGCAGCTCGGGTCCCGCACGGCCCGAGGCGATCGCCCCGAGATCGGCCAGATCGGTGCCGAGGGCCACCTCGACCGGCAGGCGCAGCGGACGGGAGGCGCGGCTGTGCAGCGTGATCCGTTCCGTACCGTCCGCGTGCCGGATACGTTCGACCGTCAGGTCGGGGTCGGGCCCGGGCGGGGCCGATATGCGGAGCGTTCCCACGAAACGAGCGCGGTCGGCACCGGCCATCCGGGCCTGTACTTCGAGGGGTTCACGCCCGGCCACCCGGAGGAGGCACCGGGAGAGCAGGCGCCGTCCCCCGCGGTAGTACCCCTCCAGCCCCCGGCCGGTCAGCTGTCCCTGCCCCAGGGAGACGGCGAGGCCCGGCAGGGCGACGCAGACGAGGGCGGTGTGGGTGGGCGGCAGCTCGGCGAGCGGCCCGGGAGCCGGCGGCGTCGGCCCGTCCGGCGTCCGGGCGGGAGCCGGGACACCGCCCGGGGCGGCGGCCGGGCGCGGGCTCCGGCTCCTGCCGCCGGATGTCCCGGGCACCGGGGAGCGGGGCGGTTCCGTCACCGCGGCCGGGGGCGGGGCTCCGCGCCGGTCCGGAGCCCTGGGCGGCGTCGCGCCGATCCTGGGCGCGGACACGGCCGAGCTCTCGTGGGAGGGCGAACCGGGGGCAGGCGGGGAGGCCCGGCCCGAGTCGGGGCCGGCGTCGGTGGCGGAGGGCGGAGTCGGCTGGTGCATGGAGGGCTTCCTCTGCGCTTTGGTACGCCTCGGGTACGGCGCCGTACGGGAGTGGCGAGGTCGGCGGACGGGGCGGCGCGGCCTCATGGCGCGTCCGGGCCTTCCGCCTTTCAGGTGAACGGAACGGGCGTCCCCCGGGTCACGCCCGCGGTCCCGGCGGCGCCGCCGGGCGATCGCCCCGGCCCTCTCACCAAGGCCGAGGGCCGCGCCTCACCCGGCCCCGGGGATCGGCACCGCGCGGGGAAGCGGATCGGGAAGCGGACGCCCTGGCCGGCTTCGGGACGTCCCTCACTCCTTCCGCTCGGTGCCGCTGCCGTCCGCGCCCGCGTCACCCCGGCGCCTGTCCCGGCGCGGCCCTCCCGTCCCTCGCGGGCCTCCCGTCCCGGCCGTACGCGTACGCGCGGTCGTGGTCCGGGCGCCCCCCGGGCGGCGGCCGCCCGACGGGGTACGGGGACGCGCGCCGTCCGCCCCGGTGTCGCGGCCCCGCGCCCTCACCCGCCGCACGGTGCCGTCGGACGCGGCGGCCGAACGCGTACGACGCCGGCGCTCCGGCACTGCCTCCAGGGCGGGCACGGGGACCGTCACCGGCGTGGGGTCGGGGGCGGGGGCGAGGCCAAGGGCATCGGCGCGGTCGGGCCCAGGCGTGGGGTGGGTCACAGGCGTGGGCTCCGAGGCGGTGACGGGGTCGGGCGCGGACGCGAGGTTCGGCGCAGACACGGGTCCGGGCACGGGCGTGTGCTCCGGGGCAGGCGCGGGGTCGAGCACGGAGGCGGGGTCCTCGGGCGCGAGGGCCCCGGGCGCGGGTGCGTGGGCCTGCGCGGGCATGGGCGCGGGCATGGGCGCGGGTGCGAGGACATCGGGCGCGGGCACCCGGTCCGGCCCCGACTCGGGCTTGGGTTCGGGATCGGGACCGGACTCGGCGGCCTGGTGCTCCGCCGGCCTGCCGGTGTCCGCCCGCGATCGCGCGGCGCCGGCGGTGTCGCCGCGGTCGCCGCGCTCCGCGCGCAGGCAGCGCCGCACCGATTCCGGATCGAGGCCCTCGTTGCACGCCTGATGCAGTAGACGTGCGAACAGGTAGTCCGGGTCCGCGCCCAAGGCCATGGCCAACGCCTCCCGGGCCTCGATCTCGTCACCGGTGGACCACGCGACCCAGCCGGCCAGCGTGAGGGGCGCGGCGGCGTGCTCGCCGTACGACCCGACGCAGCGCCGGGCCAGCGCCCGCCACAGCCGGAGGGCGGGTCCCGCCTCGTCGCCCTCCATCCACTCGGCCGCGCGGTCGCGCGTCGTACGGTCTTGCAGGCCGAGGATCAGCCTGGCGGCCTCGTCATGGGCGAGCAGTTCGTCATCGCGGGCGTCCGCCGTGACCGCTCCGGTCACGGCCCGGGCCGCGGCCAGACGGCCCATGACCCGCGCCGCCAGCGCCAGTGTCTCCTCGGCCACGTCCGCGCGGCTCGCCTGGTCGAGCATCCTCGGGACCAGCGTCATGCCGGCCACGTCCAGGGCGGCCTCCTGGTCGAGGGCGGCGGAGTTCTCCCGGGGCAGCAGCCTGCCGCGCAGTTCGCTCAGTGATCCGCGCACCTGGATCCCGGCGTAGGTCGCGGCGGCGGCCAGCACCGACGTGCCCGGCAGGCCCATCGGGGTGCCCTCGACCGGGCAGCAGGCCCCGCCGACGCAGCAGTAGGACCAGAAGCGGCCGTCGGAGATGCACAGCGCCTCGATCACCGGGACGTCGAGGGCGCCGCACTCGACGCGCAGCTTCTGCACCAGTGGCCGCAGGCGTTCCATCACGTCGCGTCCCGACCGGCCCGGGGGCGGTTCCTGGCAGACGTAGGCGACCATCTGCCCCGGCCGGGCCCCTCGGCGTTCGCTGCCGGTGATCAGCCCGTGGACCAGCTGCCGGGCTGCGGACGGCCAGTCGTCCGGGCTCGCGGGAATGCCCAGCCGGGCCCTGCCGCCGAAGCGGCCGCGTCCGTCCCGGTCGTGCAGGGCGACCAGGACGATGCTGTCCTCCGGGCGGTACCCGAGCAGATAGGGCAGGGCATCCGCCAGTTCGGCCGGAGTGCGGAGGGTGACCTCGTGTTCGGCGCCGTGTCCGACGTACGCGGTGCACGCGACCTGATCCGCCCGGTGTGGCCCGGCGATGCCGTCGTTGTCGGAGGGGCCCGTCGTTTCGCTGTGGTTCGTCATGCGCCGACGATCTCGCGGATCGCCGGCTTCCGCTTTGACCTGTGGATAAGTCCGATCAGGGGCATGCCAACGCTGCGTCCGGTAGGACGCGGACGCGGATGCCCGCGGGATGTCACACCCGCCGTTGCCCGCAGGACACGGACGCCCGCCGTTCCCGGCCGCACGACCGCGCCCGGCCGGAGACCGCGCCCGCGGTCTCCGGTTGTCAGTCCCGTCCTGTTGTATGGAACGCATGGAGCACACGAGCAACGCGGACCTCCGGACCGCCGCCGACGCCGTCCTCGCCCGCCTCGTCGGGGACCCCTCGGGCGCGGCCCGACTGCGCGAGGACCAGTGGCGGGCGATCGAGGCGCTGGTCGCCGACCGGCGCCGGGCCCTGGTCGTGCAGCGCACGGGCTGGGGCAAGTCCGCGGTGTACTTCGTGGCGACGGCCCTGCTGCGCGCCCGGGGCGGCGGCCCGACCGTGATCGTCTCCCCGCTGCTCGCGCTGATGCGCAACCAGGTGGAGGCCGCGGCCCGCGCCGGGATCCACGCGCGGACCATCAACTCCTCCAACACCGAGGAGTGGGACACGGTGCAGAGCGAGATCGCGGCGGGCGAGGTCGATGTCCTCCTGGTGAGCCCGGAGCGGCTGAACAACCCGGACTTCCGCGACCAGGTGCTGCCCAAGCTCGCCGCCGCCACCGGACTGCTGGTGGTGGACGAGGCCCACTGCATCTCCGACTGGGGCCACGACTTCCGCCCGGACTACCGGCGGCTGCGGACGATGCTCGCCGACCTCCCGCCGGGCGTGCCGGTGCTCGCGACGACCGCCACCGCCAACGCGCGCGTCACGGCCGACGTGGCGGAGCAGCTCGGCACCGGGGGCACCTCGGACGCCTTGGTGCTGCGCGGCCCGCTGGACCGGGAGAGCCTCAGTCTGAACGTGCTGCGGCTGCCGGACGCCGCGCACCGGCTCGCCTGGCTCGCCGACCACCTCCACGACCTTCCGGGCTCCGGGATCGTCTACACGCTCACCGTGGCCGCCGCCGAGGAGGTCACGGCCTTTCTGCGGCAGCGCGGTCACACCGTGGCCTCCTACACCGGCAAGACGGAGAACGCCGACCGGCAGCAGGCCGAGGACGATCTGCTCGCCAACCGGGTCAAGGCCCTGGTCGCCACCTCCGCGCTCGGCATGGGATTCGACAAGCCCGATCTGGGCTTCGTCGTGCACCTCGGCTCGCCCTCCTCCCCCATCGCCTACTACCAGCAGGTGGGCCGCGCGGGACGCGGTGTCGAGCACGCCGAGGTGCTGCTCCTGCCCGGCCGGGAGGACGAGGCGATCTGGGAGTACTTCGCCTCCCTGGCCTTCCCGCCGGAGGAACTGGTGCGCCGCACGCTGGACGTCCTCGCGCGCGCGGAGGGCCCCATGTCGCTGCCCGCCCTGGAGCCCTTGGTGGAGCTGCGCCGCTCCCGCCTGGAAGCCATGCTCAAGGTGCTCGATGTGGACGGGGCGGTCAAGCGCGTCAGGGGCGGCTGGACCGCGACCGGCCGGCCCTGGACCTACGACGCCGAGCGGTACGACTGGGTCGCGCGGCAGCGGAAGGCGGAACAGCAGGCGATGCGCGAGTACGCGTCCACGACGGGCTGCCGCATGGAGTTCCTGCAACGCCAGCTCGACGACACGGCCGCCAGGCCCTGCGGCCGCTGCGACAACTGCGCCGGCCCGCGGTTCACCGCGGACACGTCCGCCGAGGCGCTGGACGCCGCCCGCGGCGATCTGGGCCGGGCCGGTGTCGAGGTGGAGCCGCGCCGCATGTGGCCGACCGGGCTCCCCGCGGTCGGTGTCGACCTCAAGGGACGTATCCCTGCCGGTGAGCAGGCGGCTCCGGGCCGGGCCCTGGGGCGGCTGTCCGACATCGGCTGGGGCAATCGGCTGCGGCCGATGCTGGCTCCCCAGGCTCCGGACGGGCCGGTGCCCGAGGATGTGGCGAAGGCCGTCGTGCATGTCCTGGCCGACTGGGCCAAGGGACCCGGCGGCTGGGCCTCCGGCGCGGCGGACGCGCCCCCGCGTCCCGTCGGCGTGGTGACCGTGGCCTCGCGCACCCGCCCGCGACTGGTCGGCTCACTCGGAGCGCACATCGCCGAGGTCGGCCGCCTGCCGCTGCTGGGCTGTGTCGAGTACACGGCTGACGCGCCCCGCGTGTCCCGCAGCAACAGCGCCCAGCGTCTCAAGGCCCTCACCGGAGCGCTGACGGTGCCGCCCGCGCTCGCCACCGCGCTCGCCGGCCTGCGGGGGCCGGTCCTCCTCGTGGACGACTTCACCGAGACCGGCTGGACCCTCGCCGTGGCGGCACGGATGCTCCGCCGCGCCGGCGCACCGGGGGTGCTGCCCCTGGTGCTGGCCGTACAGGGGTGAGTCCGCGACGGTCGCGTCCGGGGGCGCCCCCGGACGCGACTCCGTACCCGTACGCGCCCGGAGATCGCGTCCAGCACCCCGTACCACCCGCCGGTGACCCGTGCCCCGGGCAGCGCTCCCTCACCTCGCTCCCCCGCTTCATACATGCTTCGTACAGCGATGACCTGGGTAGGGATATATAACCTGCATCGCCCGATTCCGGTCGACGGTCCTAATTGCTCGTTGCCGCAACCCAGTTCGACAGGAAGAATCGAAGTCCGCTCCCCGCACGGCTCGTCCGTGATCAGGCAGGGCTTCACTGCGGTGCGCGCGCTCCCGAATCCGACCTCGCCCGCAGTGTGGGCGCGTAGCCGAAGGGAGGAACGTGACCTTCGGATTCGCTTCGTCCTCGACGGCATCGTTGTCGCCCCCAGCCGCTTCCGCGAACCGTGTGCTGGAACCCGCGGAGTGGGCTGCCGCCGGAATCCCCCTGTTGCGCAATCCCCGGGAGGTCGTCAGCGGACTGCACGCCCGGCACCACCCGAAGCCGGCCACCGCGATCGTGGCCGTGCTCGACCCGGACGAACGACTGCGCGCCAGCGCCTCGTTCGCCGCCCGCCCGGCCCCGGCCGACGGATGGATGCTGCGCAACGTGCTGCTCTCCCAGCTCCGCCGGGTCATCCCGCACGACTTGCGGCGCCGTACGCCCGTGCGCACCGCCGTACTGCTCTACTGCCGTGAGGGCGAGGGGCGTTGGACGGAGGAGGACGGCGCGTGGATGTGGGGCCTGCGAGACGCGTGCACGCTGCACGGGCTGCGCTGCGGGGCGTACATCACACTGACCGGGGAGGGCTGGCGGGTTCTCAGTGAGGGCCGCGGCGGCCGTCGCCCCAACGCGAGGTCCGCACCGGAGCCGCTCGCCCTGTCGACGGCACCGCCCCCGCCGCCGCGCGCCGGGGGCGCCTCGTCGGAGGTTCTGCGCGCCACCGCCCGCTGAGCCGTTCCGGCCGCGACTCGCCGGCGGGCGCACGGCGTCGGCCCTCGCAGACGAAGGACACGCGAGGCAGGCAAGGCAGGCAAGGCAGGCAAGGCAGGCAAGGCAAGCACGGTACACAAGACGCGCGCGAGACACGCCGGGTACGGCGGCCCGTACCGTCGGCGCCAGGCGTCCGTACCGCGACCGCCGGGAGACCGGCGCCTCGGCCCCGCCCGGAGAACCTCCGGGCGGCCGGGCACGCCCGGCGACGCCGGGCACCGCCCCCTGCGCGGCACGGGCCTGCGCACGCCCCGCCACCGGCCCGGCGCACACCGGGCGAACCCCCCTTCGGGTTCGCCCCGGCGTCACGCCGTACCGTCCTCCCGGACGCGGCGGAGCCGGCTCAGACGCCCGCGCCCAGCGCCGCGTTGATCCGCTGCGGATCACCGCAGACGATCAGCAGGCCGCCGGCCCGGGAGTGGGCCAACGACAGGGCGGTGGCGGCCGCGGCCTCGGAACCGCCGTTGAGCGCGACCACGACCACGGGCCGCGGGGCGGCTCGCTCCGCGACGGCGGCGTCCGCGTAGAAGACGTCGTCGCCGGCGTCGTGCTGCGCCCAGTAGGCGGCCTCGCCGAAGGACAGTTCGTGAGCGGCCCACGGGTGCGGTTCACCGGTGGTGATCACCAGTACGTCACCGGGGGCACGGCCGGACTCCAGGAGCAGATCCACGGCCTCTTCGGCCGCGTCCAGGGCACCCGCGGCCGTGGCCGGGACCAACTGGATCTGCGGGGTGGTGGAGGCGGCGGGTGCGGCCGGACCCGATGGTCCGGGCTTGGCCGCCGCATCGCGCGGCGTACGTTGCACCGGCGGCGTGGGCCGGACGGGCCCGGGACGACCGGGACGCGACGGAGCCGCGGGACGGGGGCCGGGAACGGGGCGGGGGGTCGGCGCGACGCGGCCGCTGGCCGGAGTGGCGCGGGGACCCTGGGCACTCTCGTGAATCTGAGGCTCCTCGGGAATGAGAGGCATAAGCTGATGTTTATCAAACGCTGGTGCGGCTCGCGTCAGCGGGTGGCACATACGTACGAGCGGAATCGTCAGAAATCGAAACCGAGCTGGCCCTCGATTTCCGGAACGTTTCCCTCCGCCCAGCTGCGGGCCTTCTTGAGGTGCCGCCACTGGGGCAGCCCATCAAGATACGCCCACGACAACCGGTGGTACGGGGTGGGTCCCCGCTCCGCCAGTGCGGCCTTGTGCACGGGCGACGGATACCCGGCATTGTCCGCGAAACCGAAGTCTGCATGGTCGGCACCCAGTTCGGCCATCATTTTGTCGCGCTGGACCTTGGCGATCACCGAAGCCGCCGCGACCGCCACACACGACCGGTCGCCCTTGATCACCGTACGGACCTTCCAGGGCGTACCGAGATAGTCGTGCTTGCCGTCGAGGATGACCGCGTCGGGGCGGACGGGCAGCGCCTCCAGGGCACGCACGGCCGCCAGGCGCAGCGCGGCCGTCATCCCCAGATCGTCGATCTCCTCCGGGGAGGCGTGCCCCAGCGCGTACGACGTCACCCACTTCCGCAGCTCCTCGGCGAGCGCGGTGCGCCGCTTGACGGTGAGGAGCTTGGAGTCGGTGAGACCCTCCGGGGGACGGCGCAGTCCGGTGACCGCCGCGCAGACGGTGACGGGACCGGCCCACGCGCCGCGCCCCACCTCGTCGACACCGGCAATGACCTTCGCTCCGGTCGTGGCGCGCAGGGAGCGCTCGACGGTGTGAGTAGGTGGTTCGTACGGCATGGCGCCCCTAGGTTACGCCGCCCTGGTCGCCCTTCGACACCCCGGTTCCCCCAGCGCCTTCGCGGGGCTCCGGCGCGGGGTTCGGACACCGTCGCGCCGCAGCGCCGGAATCATCGGCCGGTCGATCATTCCTTCCGGCCCGACATCCGATCATTCGCAATCGCTAATTTACGATTGGTGCGTAATCACACCGGGAATCGCGTCGCGGACGTTACGGATCAGTCGCGTCCGGCCGGACCTCTCCCCGCCAATTCCGGGAGCAATGGGCTACCGGAGCATCCCGGCCGCCAGCTCCGCCACCCCTTCCAAGATCGCGGCATGGAAGCGCTCCACGTACTCGCTGTCGCGGTCGTGAATGATGGATCGCACGACGAGCGAACCAGGGTCAGGCAGAACATCGCCTCACGCGCCCAGAGTGCCCGACGCGGACGGAGAGCCCCGCAAGGCCGCTGTCAGGCCGAGGCCGCCGCCGGCACCCAGTCCGGGAGTCCCTCCGTCCGCTCCGCCCACGCGGCGGGCGGCGCTGCGGCCTGCGCGGAGGCGAGGATCCCGCCGACGATGGCGCACGTGGTGTCCACGTCCCCGCCTGCCTGCGCGGTCGTCCAGAACGCCCGCTCGTAGTCGCCGAGGGCGCGGGCGGCCGACCACAGGGCGAAGGGGACGGTGTCGTGGGCGGTCGTACGGCGTCCGCAGCCCAGTACGGCCGCGACCGTGGTGGCGTCCCCGTAGTCGAGCATGTCGCGAGCGCGTCTGAGTCCCGCGCCCACCGCGCTCTTCCTCGGCACCAGCGCGATCACGCCGTCCAGGAGCGCCTCGGAGCGGGGCGGGCCGTCGGGCGCGGCGGCCAGCGCGGCGGCCGCGGCGACGGCCATGGCGCCGACCACGGCCTCCCGGTGCTGGTGGGTGGGGTAGGCGGAGATCTCCGCCTGGTGGGTCGCCTGCTCGGGATCGTCCGCGTACCAGGCGCCCAGCGGCGCGACGCGCATCGCGGCACCGTTGCCCCAGGAGCCCTGGCCGTTGAAGAGCGCCGCGGAGAGCCGACGCCAGTCGCCGCCCTCGCGCACCAGCCGGAGCAGGCGGTTGACCGCGCGTCCGTAGCCCCGGTCGAGGTCGTGGTGAGCGGCGAAGGACTGGGCCAGCGCGTCCTGGTCGACGCGGTGGTGGGCGGCCAGCACGGCCACCACCGAGCAGGCCATCTCGGTGTCGTCCGTCCACCGCCAGGGCCCCGGCGGCAGCTCGCGGCGCCGCAGCAGCGGGTAGTTCACCGGCGCGAAGAACTGGGAGCCGAGCGCGTCGCCCACCGACAGCCCGCGCAGGCTCGCCAGGGCGCGCTCCAGGCGCCCGGCGGAGAAGGAGTCAGCGGTCATCGCTCTGCCACTCTATCCGGTGATTCCGTACGGTTCCGGATCCCCGCGCCGCGCGAAGGGCCGGTCGAGGGCGTACTTGCCGTCCTCGCCGAGAACGAGCATCCGGAACTCTCCGTTCCCCGGGTTCACCAGGGACTCGAATTCCGCGACCGTCCAGTGGAACCAGCGCATGCAGAACAGCCGCATGGCCAGCCCGTGCGTCACCAGCAGGACGTTCGGCGGGTGGTCGGGGGCCTCGAAGCTGCGCCACAGGCTTTCCAGGAAGCCACCGACCCGGTCGTACACATCGGCGCCGGACTCGCCCTGGGAGAAGCGGTAGAAGAAGTGGCCGTAGGCGTCCCGGTACGCCTGCTCCAGGCGCACGTCCTCGCGTTTCTGCCAGTTGCCCCAGTCCTGCTCGCGCAGCCTCGGCTCCTCGCGGACCCGTATGAGGGCGGGATCGAGGCGGAAGGCGCGCAGCGTCTCGTGCGTCCGGCGGTAGGGGGAGACGTACACGCTGACCCGCTCCCGGCCGAAGATCCCGCGCAGCGTCCTGCCCGCCTCCTCGGCCTGCCGCCGGCCCCGCTCGGTCAGGGCCAGCGCGTGGTCGGGTTCGCGTTCGTACACGGAGGCGTCGGCGTTGCCCGTCGACTCGCCGTGCCGGACAAGGACGATGCGCCGTGGTCGTGCCATGCGGAAACCCTAGACCGGTCGGGGGACGAACGAGCGGGCGAACGAGCCGGTGCGGCGCGGGTCACTCGGTTGCCGGGTGCGGGGCCCTGCCGCGGGCGGCGGCCCTACCGGGCCCGGCCGCCCGCCGGCGTCAGACCGTCCAGGAGGGCTCCAGCTCCACGATGTCGCCCGTCAGGGCGGCGACGTCGGCCTCCGTCTGCGCCCGCAGCGCGAGCCGCTCCACGCGTTCGGTGCGGTACTTGCCGTGCTCGGCGGCCGACCGCCACATCGACAGCACCAGGTACTCGTTCCCCGGCGCCTCGCCGAACAGGCCCCGGACCATGCCGGGCGAACCGGCCATCGCCGGGTTCCAGACCTTCTCCTGCATCAGCACGAAGTGCTCGGCCCGCGCCTCGTGCACGCGGCACAGCGCCACCCGCAGCAGGTCGGCGTCGGAGAAACGCGGCTGGAAGCCGGTCTTCACGTCGAAACGGTGGTCGAACAGCCTGGTCTGGGCGGCCTTGAAGGTCCCCGACTGCGCCGCCGCCAGCCGGTCGTGGGAGCGCGCCATGAAGGAGTCGTAGAAGGCGCGGCTCTCCCAGAAGGAGAAGATGTGCGCCACGTCGGGACGCCCCCGGCTCCAGCCTCCGCCCTGTCCCCGGAACCCCGGCTCCCCCAGAAGCCCCGCCCACTTCCGCTGCCCCCGCTCGAAACCCCGGCGGTCCACCACGGTGCAGCGAATCCACTTGACCAGCACCGCGCCATGGTAAGGCCCCGGCGGGTGGCACAGGTCACGCTCCGGCGGACCGCTCCCGCGCGGGCCCGGGCGTGGCAGGATGGACGACCGGCCGTGGCTGTCCGGCAGTTGGGGTGGACCGGCAGGGCGGGACCGGGGAAGGGGAAAGGTCTGTGAACGGCCTCAGCAAGGGCATCGGCAAGGTCGAGATCGCGCTGAAGTGGGACCCGAGTCCCGCGGGGCAGCCGCCCGTCGATCTGGACATCGTCGCCGCGACCTACCCGGCGGGCGAGCCGTACGGCGATCCCGCTTATGTGGTGCACTTCGACAGCCGCTCCCCCGACGGCACGATCTACCTCGACCGTGACAGCAGGGACGGCAAGGGCTTCGGCTTCGACGAGGTCATGACGCTGGAGCTGAACCGGCTCGACGCCCGCTACGCGCGCGTGGTGGCCGGCGTCGTCATCCAGCAGCGCCCCGGACGGCGTACGTTCGCCGACGTGCCCCGTCCCGGACTCCGCATCCGTGAGGGCTACACCGAGCTGGCCCAGGACGACTTCGCGGGGGTCCTCGGGGCGACGGCGGCCTCGGTGGCGGAGTTCGTGCGCGACGCCACCGGTGTATGGGAGTTCCGCGGCGGCGTCCACGGTTTCGACGGCGACCCCGCCACGTTCACCGGCACCATGGGCACCGTGCGGCGGTCCTGACGGCGGGCCCGCCCGGGCGTACCGCGACAGCGCGAAGGGCGCCGGTTACCGCCGGCGCCCTTCGTCTTACCGTGCGTCACCCGCCGGTCCGGCCGCCCGGGGCATCCACGCCCCCGGGCGGCCGTCCGGGGTCAGCTGCACCCGCTGGTCGAGCCGCAGCCCTCGCAGATGTAGCAGGAACCGGCCCGCTGCATCTTGGTACCGCAGGAGAAGCACAGCGGGGCGTCGGCCTGGATGCCCAGCTGCATCTCCACCAGTTCCGCGCTGGTGTGGGCCTGCTTCGGCGCGGGCTTGACCACCTCGGACTCGGTCTTCGGCGTGGCGACGGCCTTCAGCTCCTGGGCGCGCGGCGCCGACTGGGCCAGGCCCTCGACGTCCATCTCGTCGTCCGCCGGCTCGTACGAGCCGGTCTCCAGGTGGCGCTGACGCTCCTCGGCGGAGTGGATGCCGAGCGCCGAACGCGTCTCGAACGGCAGGAAGTCCAGCGCCAGGCGGCGGAAGATGTAGTCGACGATCGACTGCGCCATCCGCACGTCCGGGTCGTCCGTCATACCGGCCGGCTCGAAGCGCATGTTGGTGAACTTCGAGACGTACGTCTCCAGCGGCACGCCGTACTGAAGGCCGACGGAGACCGCGATGGAGAAGGCGTCCATCATGCCCGCGAGGGTCGAACCCTGCTTGGACATCTTCAGGAAGACCTCGCCCAGACCGTCGTCCGGGTAGGAGTTGGCGGTCATGTAACCCTCGGCACCGCCGACGGTGAAGGACGTGGTGATGCCGGGACGTCCCTTCGGGAGGCGCTTGCGGACCGGGCGGTACTCGACGACCTTCTCGACCTTGGGCTCGGCGGCCGCGGGCTGCTCGTCGGCCTTCTTCTCCTCCGCGACGTCCTTCTTCTTCGCGGAGAGCGGCTGGCCCACCTTGCAGTTGTCGCGGTAGATGGCGAGCGCCTTGACGCCCAGCTTCCAGGCCTCGAAGTAGATCTCCTCGACCTCCTCGACGGTCGCCGTCTCCGGCATGTTGACCGTCTTGGAGATGGCGCCGGAGATCCACGGCTGGATCGCGGCCATCATGCGGACGTGGCCCATCGGGGAGATGGCGCGCTCGCCCATGGCGCAGTCGAACACCTCGTAGTGCTCCTGCTTGAGGCCGGGGGCGTCGATCACGTTGCCGTGCTCGGCGATGTGGGCGACGATCGCCTCGATCTGCTCCTCCTGGTAGCCCAGGCGGCGCAGGGCCTGCGGGACGGTGCCGTTGACGATCTGCATCGAGCCGCCGCCGACCAGCTTCTTGAACTTGACCAGCGCGAGGTCGGGCTCGACACCGGTGGTGTCGCAGGACATCGCCAGGCCGATGGTGCCGGTCGGGGCGAGCACGGACGCCTGGGAATTGCGGAAGCCGTTCTTCTCGCCCAGGCGCAGCACGTCCTGCCATGCCTCGGTGGCGGCGGCCCACACCGGGGTGTCCAGGTCGTCCATGCGGACGGCCGTGCCGTTGGCGTCGGCGTGCTGCTTCATGACGCGCTGGTGGGCGTCGGCGTTGCGGGCGTAGCCGTCGTACGGGCCGACGACCGCAGCGAGCTCGGCGGAGCGGCGGTAGGCCGTGCCGGTCATCAGGGAGGTGATGGCGCCGGCCAGGGCGCGGCCGCCGTCGGAGTCGTAGGCGTGGCCGGTGGCCATCAGCAGGGCGCCGAGGTTGGCGTAGCCGATGCCGAGCTGGCGGAAGGCGCGGGTGTTCTCGCCGATCTTCTGGGTCGGGAAGTCCGCGAAGCAGATCGAGATGTCCATCGCGGTGATGACCAGCTCGACGACCTTCTGGAAGCGCTCGGTCTCGAAGGACTGGTTGCCCTTGCCGTCGTCCTTCAGGAACTTCATCAGGTTCAGCGAGGCCAGGTTGCAGGACGTGTTGTCCAGGTGCATGTACTCGCTGCACGGGTTCGACGCGGTGATCCGGCCGGACTCGGGGCAGGTGTGCCAGTTGTTGATGGTGTCGTCGTACTGGATGCCCGGGTCGGCGCAGGCCCAGGCGGCCTCCGCGATCTTGCGGAAGAGCTGCTTGGCGTCGACCTCCTCGATGACCTCGCCGGTCATGCGGGCGCGCAGGCCGAACTTGCCGCCCTCCTCGACCGCCTTCATGAACTCGTCGTTCACGCGGACCGAGTTGTTGGCGTTCTGGTACTGGACGGACGTGATGTCGTCGCCGCCCAGGTCCATGTCGAAGCCCGCGTCGCGCAGGACGCGGATCTTCTCCTCTTCCTTGACCTTGGTCTCGATGAAGTCCTCGATGTCCGGGTGGTCCACGTCGAGGACGACCATCTTGGCGGCCCGGCGGGTGGCGCCACCGGACTTGATCGTTCCGGCGGAGGCGTCGGCGCCCCGCATGAAGGACACCGGGCCGGAGGCGTTGCCGCCGGAGGACAGCAGCTCCTTGGAGGAGCGGATCCGGGAGAGGTTCAGGCCGGCACCGGAGCCGCCCTTGAAGATCATGCCCTCTTCCTTGTACCAGTCGAGGATCGACTCCATGGAGTCATCGACGGACAGGATGAAGCAGGCGGAGACCTGCTGGGGCTGCTTGGTGCCCACGTTGAACCAGACGGGGCTGTTGAAGCTGAAGATCTGGTGCAGGAGGGCGTAGGCCAGCTCGTGCTCGAAGATCTCCGCGTCGGCGGGCGAGGCGAAGTACTTGTGGTCCTCACCGGCCTTCCGGTACGTCTTCACGATGCGGTCGATCAGCTGCCGAAGGCTGGTCTCGCGCTGCGGGGTGCCGACGGCGCCCCGGAAGTACTTGCTGGTGACGATGTTGACCGCGTTCACCGACCAGAAGTCGGGGAACTCCACGCCGCGCTGCTCGAAGTTGACCGAGCCGTCGCGCCAGTTGGTCATGACGACGTCACGGCGCTCCCAGGCCACCTCGTCGTAGGGGTGGACCCCAGGGGTGGTGTGGATGCGCTCGATACGCAGTCCCTTGCCCGCCTTGGGGCTCTTGGCTCGGGAACTCCGTGCCGGACCGCTCGCCGTCTCTGTCATGCCGCCTCCCATGTACGGGCGAAAACGCCCTGAAGTGCCCCGTTTGTTCCGTGGCACGGTGTTCTGTCTGGTGCCGCGGGCGTCTCTCGCTCGCCCGCGACAGGTCTTCTTCTCGCCGCCGCCCGGCCGGGCCCGCCTCCTCGTACGGTCCCGGCCCGCCGGTCAGTCGGCGGCGCCTGCGGGCTCGGGGACCTGCCCGGTCCCCGTCGGCCCGCGGCCGTCTTCCTGGCTCCCCGCGCCGGCGTCCTTGCCGTCCCCGCCGGGGCGTTCCGCCCGTTCCCTGAGTTCCGCGATCGCGGCCTCGAAGTCCTCCAGCGAGTCGAACGCCCGGTAGACGGACGCGAACCGCAGATAGGCGACGAGGTCCAGCTCCTTCAGCGGGCCGAGTATGGCCAGGCCCACGTCGTGGGTGGTCAGCTCGGCACTGCCGGTGGCCCGCACCGCCTCCTCGACCCGCTGGCCGAGCAGGGCGAGCGCGTCCTCGGTGACGGGCCGCCCCTGACACGCCTTGCGCACCCCGTTGATGATCTTGGTGCGGCTGAAGGGCTCGGTGACCCCGGACCGCTTGATCACCATGAGCGAGCAGGTCTCCACGGTCGTGAAACGACGGGAGCAGTCAGGGCACTGACGGCGCCTGCGGATCGACGTGCCGTCGTCGGTCGTACGGCTGTCGACGACACGGCTGTCGGGGTGCCTGCAGAAGGGGCAGTGCATGAACTCCCAACCCTCCTCACAGCAGACTCAATAGCCCCGATAGACCTCACGGGCCCCTCGAAGCAGCCCCAAGCATAGGCGATCCTCACCGGCCCGAAGACCGGGGGCACCACAACTTCTGGGCCGCAGCGCAAATCCAACCACTAGATGTGGGGATTGGCTCATACATCCGCGTCGTGCGCGCGTGTCGCGTCGGACCGCGTCCGCGCGGTCACGCAGCGCGGCCCTCCCCGCCCGCGGCGGGCGGCCCCGATCCGGCCGGGCCGCCTCGCGCACCCGCCCGCGCGGGCAGGCGGGCACCCCGCGCAGGCGGTGCCGAACACGTCCGGGCGAGCGCGCGCCCACCCCCGGACGCGACCCACGTCACACCGGACACGACCGCCCCGGACCCGACCGGCGCCGGACAGCGGCGCCACTCACGCCGCGCCACCGGACCGGCACGCGACCGGATCCCGGCGTTCCCCCGCCGACGGCCACGGCGCGTCGCCGCCGACGCGTGCGAAGACGGCGTGGGCGCCGCGGGGAGGGAGCGTAGGACTCCCGCAGAGATGGAGGCCGGTACCCGCCCGACGGGGCTCCGGATGGCAGACTGAGGCACACCGCGAAGTGGTCACCCCGGCGGTGAAGAGTACAGCAATGGGTCCTTTTGCCCGCCGGGCACCCGCGGAAGCCATACACCCAGAAACGTGATCACGTCACGCAATCCGCGAATTTTCACTCGAACGTGTGTTTGGCGCAACCTTTCGAAAGCAACTACCGTTGTGCAGCAGGGAGACCATCGAGAGGGGCCGACGTGACCACCACCGCAGACAGCGCCACCATCACTGCCCAGGACCGCTCCCAGGGCCGACTGGAGCCGGTGCACGCGATGAGCGACGCCACGAATCCCGAGGGGCACAAGCGCTCCCTGCCGGGCCGACCTCCAGGCATCCGGGCGGACAGTTCCGGACTCACCGACCGCCAGCGCCGAGTGATCGAAGTCATCAGGGACTCGGTGCAGCGGCGGGGTTACCCGCCGTCGATGCGGGAAATCGGACAGGCGGTCGGTCTCTCCAGCACCTCCTCGGTGGCACACCAGCTGATGGCCCTCGAACGCAAGGGCTTCCTGCGCCGTGACCCGCACCGCCCGCGCGCCTACGAGGTTCGGGGCTCGGACCAGGCCGCCACCGTGCAGCCCACGGACACCGCGGGCAAGCCCGCCGCGTCGTACGTGCCGCTGGTCGGCCGCATCGCCGCCGGTGGCCCGATCCTCGCGGAGGAGTCGGTCGAGGACGTCTTCCCCCTGCCCCGGCAGCTGGTCGGCGACGGCGAGCTGTTCGTCCTGAAGGTGGTCGGCGACTCGATGATCGAGGCCGCCATCTGCGACGGCGACTGGGTCACGGTCCGCCGCCAGCCGGTCGCCGAGAACGGCGACATCGTCGCCGCGATGCTCGACGGCGAGGCCACCGTCAAGCGCTTCAAGCGCGAGGACGGGCATGTCTGGCTCCTGCCGCACAACTCGGCCTACGAGCCGATCCCCGGCGACGACGCGACGATCCTCGGCAAGGTGGTGGCCGTTCTGCGCCGCGTCTGAGCACCGCCGCGGGCGGGCCGCCCCCTCCCGCCGCCCTGACCGGGCCCCGGAACCTCTGCGCCGGTTCCGGGGCCCTGTGCTGTCCGGCCCCGGCCCATGCCCAGATGGCAGGGGCCTGGAGACTCCCGGACCCCGGGCCCCGGATTCACCAGCCCCAGAAGCTCAGCAGCTCACGAGGTTTCGGCCTGCCGCGCCGCCGCGTCGATCGCGGCCAGCGACTTGCGGACCTGGTTACGGTCGGTCGTGTACCAGAAGTCGGGCAGTGACGCCTTCAGGAAACCTCCGTAGCGGGCCGTCGCCAGCCGCGGGTCCAGTACGGCGACCACGCCGCGGTCCCCCGACGCCCGTACGAGCCGGCCGGCGCCCTGCGCCATCAGCAGGGCCGCGTGCGTGGCGGCGACCGCCATGAAGCCGTTGCCGCCGGCGTCCTCCACCGCCTTCTGGCGGGCGCTCATCAACGGATCGTCCGGACGCGGGAACGGGATCTTATCCATGACGACCAGCTGGCAGCTGGGCCCGGGCACGTCCACGCCCTGCCACAGCGAGAGCGTGCCGAACAGACAGGTCCGCGGATCGGCCGCGAAGTTCTTGATCAGCTCGCCCAGCGTCTCCTCGCCCTGGAGGAGGATCGGGAACTCGGGAACGCGGGAGCGCAGCTCCTCCGCGGCCAGCTGGGCCGCCCGCATGGAGGAGAACAGACCCAGTGTGCGGCCGCCGGCCGCCTGGATCAGCTCCGTGAGCTCGTCCAGCATGTCCGCCCGGTCACCGTCCCGGGCGGGCCGCGCCAGATGCTTCGCGACGTACAGGATGCCCTGCCTGCGGTAGTCGAAGGGCGAGCCGACGTCCACGCCCTTCCACTGCGGAACGTCCTCCCCCTCGGTGCCCTCGGGAGCGAGGCCCAGCGAGGCGCCCACGCCGTTGAAGTCGCCGCCCAGCTTCAGCGTCGCGGAGGTCAGGACGACGGAACGGTCCGCGAAGAGCTTCTCGCGCAGCAGGCCCGAGACGGACATGGGGGCGACGCGCAGCGAGGCGCCGAAGCGGTCGTGCCGCTCGTACCAGACGACGTCCCATTCGGAGCCGTTCACGATCCGCTCCGCCACATCGTGCACGTTCTCCACGGAGGCGAGCGCCTGCTTGCGGACCGCGTCCTCGTCCTGGACGGACTTGTCCCGGGTCGCGCCGATCGCGGAGATCACCGTACGGCAGGCGTCGCGCAGCGCCATCAGGGCGTACCCGAGGTCCTCCGGGATCTCCTCCAGGCGGCCGGGCAGGGCCAGCTCCATCAGCCGTTCGAAGCCCTCGGCGGCGGTCTGGAGCTGGTCGGCCGCCTTCTCGTTGACGAGCTTGGCGGCGCGGCGCACGGCGCGGTTGACCTGGCCGGGGGTGAGCTCGCCGGTGGCGACGCCGGTGACGCGGGAGACCAGCTCGTGCGCCTCGTCGACGATCAGCACCTCGTGCTGCGGGAGGACCGGGGCGCCCTCGATGGCGTCGATCGCGAGCAGCGCGTGGTTGGTCACGACGACCTCGGCGAGTTTGGCGCGCTCGCGGGCCGTCTCGGCGAAGCACTCGGCGCCGTACGCGCACTTCGAGGCGCCCAGGCACTCCCGCGACGACACCGACACCTGGGACCAGGCCCGGTCCGAGACGCCCGGGGTGAGATCGTCGCGGTCGCCGCTCTCCGTCTCGTCCGCCCAGTCGCGCAGCCGCAGCAGGTCCTGGCCCAGCTTGCTGGTGGGGGCGGCGGCCTCGAACTGGTTGAAGAGGCCCTCCTCCTCGTCCTGCGGAACGCCCTCGTGGAGGCGGTGCAGGCACAGGTAGTTGGACCGGCCCTTGAGCATCGCGAACTCCGGGCGGCGGCGCAGCAGCGGGTGCAGGGCCTCCACCGTGCGCGGCAGGTCGCGTTCGACCAGCTGGCGCTGGAGGGCGAGGGTGGCGGTCGCCACCACGACCCGGTCCCCGTGGGCCAGCGCGGGCACGAGGTAGCCCAGCGACTTGCCGGTGCCGGTGCCGGCCTGGACCAGCAGATGGGAGCCGTCGTCGATCGCCGCCGCGACGGCTTCGGCCATGGCCACCTGGCCGGGGCGCTCCGCGCCGCCGACGGCGGCGACGGCGGCGTGCAGGAGTTCGGGGAGGGAGGGCTTCGTCATAGCGCGACCACCCTACGGCCCGGGACTGACAAGCGGGGCGCCGAGGCGGCGGTGCGGGACGGGATCACGATGAGGGCTCCTGGGTGATGGGGGGCCTGGGGCGCGGCCGGCACGGCGCCACCCCCCCTCGCGCCGGCGGGGACCGGACGGCGCGAGCGGTGTGCCGCCGCGGACGGCGCCGTGTTTCCGCGGTTTCCGCGCTACAGCAGACCGCGCAGGTGACGGTCCCGGACCAGCAGCGCGGCACGCTTGGCGGGCAGGTCGACCTCGGCGCAGAGCCGGAAGCCGGCGCTGAGGAAGGCGGCGACGGAAGGGGTGTTGCGCAGGTCGGGTTCGGCGACGACACGCGCACACCGGGGCCGCTGGTCGAGCACGAGGTCGGCGACGGCTCTGAGCAGGACGCCGCCCAGCCCGCGCCCGCGGTCGGCGGCCTCGCCGAGGAGGAGATGGATTCCCGTGTCGTGCGGCCGGGCGGGATAGTGCCGGGCCAGCGGGTCGAGATCGGCCCGGTAGATCTCCCAGTAACTCATCGGTGTGCCCTTCAGCACGCCCACGCACGGAACGCTGCGTCCGTCGCCGTCGAGCTGGGCCCGCAGATGGCCTTCGGTCACGCCGCGCGGTCCGGACAGCTGCCAGAAGGCGGCGACGGCGGGATCGTTCATCCAGCGGGTGATCAGTGGCAGGTCCCGTTCGATCCGGACGGGGACGAGGTGGAACACGCCCGCGGAGGTGACGGCCGGGCCCCAGGCGGCCACCCGGTCGAGCAGGTCGTCCCCCGTCGCCGGCCGCGCGGTGGTGGGGGCCTGCGCGGCCGGCTCCGCGAAGGGTTCCAGGAACGCGTCGGGCAGGCGCAGGTCCAGGGTGTCCTCGTTGTCCGCGCCCCGGCGGGGGCCCGTGCCGGCGCCGGGGCCGCCGTCGGTGGCCGGGACGGTACCCGCGTCGGTGCGCGCGTCGGTGGGAGGCACGGCATCGCTCCTGTCTGGAGACGGGATCGGGAGACGGGACCCGGAGACGGGACCGGGAGACGGGACCGGGCGTGGTTCCCGGAAGCGTCAGCGGTGAAGGGGGTTGGGGACGGTGACGTAGACGGACTGGGTGTCGACCGGGCCGACGAGTTCGTCCAGGCCGTAGGCGCGGGTCAGCAGATTGGCCTTGCAGCGCAGGACGGGTGAGTCCAGCAGCAGGGCGGGCAGCGGGCCGCGCACCGGCCGCGGTCCCGAGACGGCGTCGCGGAGGAACGCGCGGAAGGCGGCGAGCAGCAGCCGCTCGTCGGCCAGGCGCTGGGATCCGAAGGCTCCGATCAGCCCGAACACGTTGTTGATCCCGAGGTAGTACGCGAAGCGCTCGTCGGCGATCTCGTCGGGGACGAAGGTGTCGCTGGCCACGCCGATGCCGGGCAGCCGGGCGTCGAGTTCCGCGCGCCGGGAGGCACGGAAGTAGTAGCCCTGGTTGTCGCGGTAACGGCCGCCCGCGGGCCAGCCGTCGGCGTCCAGCAGGAGCAGCGTGTTCTGCTGGTGCGCCTCCAGGGCGATCCCCGCCTCCCCGTCCAGCCACAGCACGGGCCGTACGACGTGTTCGAGATAGCGCAGGAACCACTCGGCGGCCACGGCGCCCTGCGGGCGGCCGGTCCGCCGGGCGAGCCGGGCCACCACCCGGGCCAGCCGGGACCGGGGTGCGGCGTCGTGTGCCTGCCCGCCGGCCGCCGGGTCGCCCACCCAGGACAGGGGCTGGGGCGCGACCAGGGCGGCGACGCAGGACACGTCGTCCGCGGGGCGGAACGGATTGTGCCGGATCACCACGTCGAGTCCGGGCACGGGCTCCCCCCGCTGGCCGTCGACCCCGATCCAGGCCGGATCGCGGACGATGTCGAAGCCCGGGTGCGCGGCGCGCCAGAGCCGCCCCAGTCCGGTGCGCAGCAGGCGGTGCACTTCGACGCCCCGGTGGAGTTCCTTGCGGAGGTTCTCCCGGCGCGAGTTGGTGATGTCCACCCCCAGCGACAGCTTGAGCATGGCGGGGGCGCCGGTCCGGTGGACGGTCCGCACGGAGGACGTGGGGCACCAGGGGGCGCCCTGGACACCGAGGTCCCGGAGCAGTCCGGCGTCCAGCAGCGCCGCCGGCTCCGGGCGGTCGCGGATCTCGCGGAGCTGCCAGGGATGCACGGGCAGGGCCGCGTACCCCTCGGGGAGCTCCAGGCCGGGTCCGGCGAGACGGGCGGTGAGGTGCGGCGCGGCGACCGGGCGGCCGCGCTCGGTCCAGGCCGAGTCGGCGGCGAGGACGGAGGGCGCGACGGCCAGCCAGTGCAAGGGGAAGGAGCCGCGCGTCTCGGGCGAGTACCGGCCCGCCTCGCTCTCGGAGAACCCCTCGCGGCTTTTCGGGGCCGGGTGCAGCGGGTGCCCGAGGACAAGGGCCTGTTCGGCGGCGAGGAAGCGGTCGGGCGGGTCGGCGGGGCGCTGCCGGCGGTCGCGGATGAAGGCGCTGGTGCGGCGGACCGAGTCGGCGACGCGTGCCACGAGGTCGGCACCCGCGGCGCCGGCCGCGGCGGCCGTGGCGGGGCCCGCGGCGCCGGTTGCGGCCGGCCCGGCGACCTGTCCGGCCAGCAGTGCGGCGACCGTGACCGCGTCGGCGGGCGGGACCGGTCCGGCGGCGTCGGCCGGGTACGGCGGCCCGAAGCGGTGCCAGCCCGTCGGCGACCAGTAGCGCACGGGGACGAGCAGGGCCGTTCCGCCGGCGGGCAGCGGAATGCGGAGGACGCCGTCGCCGGGTGCGGGCAGACCGGCCTCGCGGACCCAGCAGCGGAGAAGGTTCTCGACGGCGGCGGCCTGGGCGGCGACGGCCGGGTCCGGGTGCTCCAGGAGGTCGCCCGCGGCTCCCCCCGG
Source organism: Streptomyces sp. NPDC052020 (assembly GCF_040680575.1). Lineage (NCBI taxonomy): Bacteria > Bacillati > Actinomycetota > Actinomycetes > Kitasatosporales > Streptomycetaceae > Streptomyces > Streptomyces sp. NPDC052020. Next base: position 20,490 of record NZ_JBFAWY010000018.1, on the reverse strand, counting down.
CCGCTCGGCGTCCAGCGCGCCGTCTCGCCGGGGAACCCGCCCGGCCGCGGGCGGGGTCGGCGGCCGTTCACCGGGAACGTCCGCGCTCGGCTGGCCCGTCATCGGGGACGGGCCCGCCTCGGGAGTGGTCGGCGTCTGGGGGGAGATGCGGTGGGCGGGGGGTGCGGTGGTGTTCACGCTGGTCCTCTTGGCGGGCTGTGACGCGCGGGGCGCGTTCGGGGGGTGCGGGCGGAGAGGCCCGCGCGCGGGGGGCGCCGGTCGCGGGGACGCCGGGGGCAGCCGTTGGTGCGGGCCCGGCGAGCGCGGCCGGCTCGGCGGTGCGGGGGCGCGGTGGGCGACAACGGCGGGACCGGGCGTATGGCGGCGGATGCCCGCCGCCGCGGCGCGCCGCCCACCGCGCACGGAAGACGCGGCAGGCCGATCCGCCGGGACTCCCGCGGGCGCGGTCCCGCGGGGCGACGGCTCAGTCCCGCGGGCACGGCGGGAGCCCGGATGCGCGGCCGGTGTGGTGGCGGGCCACGGCGTCCACCGCCTCCACCGCGTCGGCCAGTCGGTCCAGGACCGCCTCCGCCTGTTCCGCGGTGATGGTCAGCGGCGGGAGCAGCCGCAGGACACCCGGGTGCCGGGCGCCGAGGCCCACGATCAGGCCGCGTCGCAGGCACTCGCGCTGGAGGGCGGCGGCGAGTCCGGCCGCGGCGGGGCACGGGCGGCGGGCGCAGCCGTACGGTGCGCCCGCCGGCGCCCCGGACGGGCCGGTGCCGGCCTCCCCGTCCAGGTCCGGGGCCACCGGCTCGACGCCGATCATCAGCCCGCGCCCGCGCACATCGCCGACCCAGGGGAACCGCCCCGCCAGCTCGCGGAGCCGGGTCAGTATCCGCGCCCCCAGGCCGGCCGCGTGCCGGGCGAGCCGGTTCTGGCGGATGTGGGCGAGGGTGGCGGCGCCCGCGGCCATGGCGAGCTGGTTGCCGCGGAAGGTGCTGCGGTCGGCGTCGCGGGGAAGCACGTCCAGGTCGTCGCGGTGGACGACGACGGCCAGGGGCAGGCTGCCGCCGACGGCCTGGGAGAGGACCATCACGTCGGGGGTGACGCCGCTGTGCTCCACCGCCCAGAAGGCGCCGGTCCGCCCGACCCCGGTGTGGCTCTCGTCGGCGATCAGCGGAATAGACCGGTCCGCGGTGGTCCGCCGCACCCGCCGGGCCCAGCCGTCGGGGACGACGACCACCGCTTCCTCGTCCTGCACGGCTTCCAGGACGACCCCGGCGGGCCGCCCCACGCCGGGCACCCGGCCGTCGAGGACGGACTCGGCCCACCGCGCCGCGCCCTCGGCCTCCCGTTCACCGCCGCCGAAGGGGCAGCGGCGGCCCTCCGGACACGGCAGACGGGTGACCGGCGCCGCGTCACCGGGTCCGCCGTGCGGGCAGGGGCCGGCGGGCGTGTCGTGGCAGGCGGCGGTGAACGCCACCACACCGGTGCGTCCGGTCGCGGCGCGCGCGAGCCCGGCGGCCGCCGTCAGCGCCTCCGAGTCGGCCGGTCCGCAGAAGCGCACGCGCGCGCGGCCGGCGAGCCCGGGCGGCAGGGTGCGCAGGAGTTCGGCGACGAACGCGTCCCTGACGGGCGTCGCGAGGTCGAGGACCTGGAGCGGGGCGCCGGAGTCGAGGACCTTGCGGACCGCCTCCAGTACGACCGGATGGTTGTGGCCGAGCGCCAGGGTTCCGCCGCCGGACAGGCAGTCCAGATAGCGGCGGCCGTCCGCGCCCTCGACGGTCAGCCCCCGCGCGCGGACCGGCACGACCGGAAGGGTACGGGCAGGGGTGCGCGCCGCCGGCTCGCAAGCCGTCCGGCGCCTCGGGCGCGCCGCGTCCGCGCCGCCGAGGGCCGCGGCAGGCGACGTTCGCCCGTCGTGGAGCGGCGTCCGCCCGCCCCCGGCCTCCGCGGACGTACGTGCCCCACCGCCTGCCTCGGATACGAACCCCCCATACGCGGATTCCGCCACGGTTCCCTGTCCTCCCGCCGTCCACAGGCGCGCCGGCACGTCGCGTCGCCGTCCGCGCGGGGGACGGCGCCCAGGCATCCGGCCCCCCACCGCTTCAACACCGGGGAGTTCACCGGGTTACGGGTCGCCCCGAGATCGGCGCCGTGACGCAACCGTTGCCGTACCGCCGGAACTCCCCCGCGGCGACCGCCTAATGTGTGGTGCCGTTCCCGGCGCCGTGACGCCGGCGTGGAGCCGCGCGGGCGGCGGCGCCGCGGCCGCGGCGCCGCGTTCTTGTCAGCAGGGGGAGTCGAGGAAACCATGCGATCCATACGGCCGTCGTCCGTCACCCGCCGACGCGGGGCCCGGCCCCGCGGAGCCTTCCCCGTCCCGGCCGCCGTCGCTGTCGCCTCGGCGCTCCTCCTGACCGCCACCGCCTGCGAGCCGGGGGGCGCCGGGGCCGGTGGGGAGCCCGCGGCCTCCGCGTCGGCCGCGGACGACGGCCACGGCGGCATCCGGATCCCGGACCACATCAAGGACAGGCTCGCAGAGCACGGGATCGACGTCGGCAAGTGGCGCGACGGCGCCTGGAGGAACTGGAAGAGGGACGACTGGCTGCGCGAGGCGCAGGACTTCGTCAACCCGATCATCGAGGACCTGTGGAACCCGGGCCGGATGCGGGACGCCGAGGAGCCCGGCCGGGAGGTCGACGCCGGCGACCTCTCCGGCGACCGGGGGGTGAGCGATCCGGAGCCCGCGCCGGTCCGGGCGCGGCCCGTGCCGCCCGCCTACCACGAGAACGCCGCCACGGCCGGCAAGGTGTTCTTCGACTCGCCCGGGGGCTCCAAGGTCTGCTCGGCCACCGTCGTGCGGGACCCGGCCCGTCCCGGCCGGTCCAACCTGGTGTGGACGGCGGGCCACTGCGTGCACGCGGGCAGGAAGGGCGGCTGGTACCGCAACATCGCGTTCGTGCCCTCGTACAACGACGCCGCCCGGCCGGGCGGGGAACTGCGCGGCGCCACCGAGGAGCAGATCGCCCCCTACGGCGTCTGGTGGGGTGACTGGGCGCAGACCTCGGCCCAGTGGATCGAGCAGGGCGGCGCGACGGGCGGGGAGGGTGCCCCGTACGACTTCGCCGTCCTCCACGTGACACCGGAGGAGGGCGCGGGCGGCAGGTCGCTGGAGGAGACGGTCGGCGCCGCACTGCCGGTGGACTTCGCCGCCCCGGCCGTGCGGCGGATGAGGAGCGTGACGGTGACCGGCTACCCGGCGGCGGCGCCGTACGACGGGCAGACGATGTACCGGTGCCAGGGCAGGCCGGGCCGGCTGTCGCTCCGTGCCTCGGATCCGACGATGTACCGCGTCGGCTGCACCATGACCGGCGGTTCCTCGGGCGGCGGATGGGTCGCGACCGGTTCCGGCGGCCGGCCCGCGCTGGTCTCCAACACCTCGATCGGCCCGGAGGCGGCGGGCTGGCTGGCCGGTCCGCGGCTGGGCGAGGAGGCCGAGAGCGTGTACCGGGCGGTCAGCGAGAAGTTCGCCGGGCGGTGAGCCGGCGCCCTGGCCGGGCGGAGGCGCGACGCCCGGTGCGCGCGTGCCCGAGGGCCCGTCCCCTTCCGTAGGGGGACGGGCCCTCGGGCACGGCTCAGGGCATCCGGCCGGCGGTCGCGGCGGTCGCGGCGTCAGGCCGCCGACGTCGGAACGTACGGCGTCAGTTCCGCCGCCAGTTCCTCGTGCACCCGCACCTTGAGCAGGGTGCCCTCCGCGGTGTGTTCCTCGGAGATCACCTCGCCCTCGTCGTGGGCGCGCGCGACCAGCTTGCCGTGCGTGTACGGCACGAGCGCCTCGATCTCGACGGACGGCCGCGGCAGCTCGGTGTCGATCAGCGCGAGCAGTTCGTCGATGTTCTGGCCGGTGCGGGCGGAGACGGCGATGGAGCGCTTCTCGACCCGCAGCAGCCGCTGGAGCACCAGCGGGTCGGCCAGGTCGGCCTTGTTGACCACGACGATCTCCGGTACGCCGGTGGCGCCGACGTCCCTGATCACCTCGCGCACGGCGGCCAGCTGCTCCTCCGGGTTCGGGTGCGAACCGTCCACCACGTGCAGGATCAGGTCGGAGTCGCCGACCTCCTCCATCGTGGAGCGGAACGCCTCGACCAGGTGGTGCGGCAGATGCCGGACGAACCCGACGGTGTCGGCGAGCGTGTACAGCCGCCCGCTCGGGGTCTCGGCCCGGCGCACGGTCGGGTCGAGGGTGGCGAACAGGGCGTTCTCCACCAGCACGCCCGCGCCGGTGAGGCGGTTGAGCAGCGAGGACTTGCCCGCGTTGGTGTAGCCCGCGATGGCGACGGAGGGCACCTTGTGGCGCTTGCGCTCCTGGCGCTTGATATCGCGGCCGGTCTTCATCTCCGCGATCTCCCGGCGCATCTTCGCCATCTTCTCGCGGATCCGCCGCCGGTCCGTCTCGATCTTGGTCTCACCGGGGCCGCGGGTGGCGAGGCCGCCGCCCCCGCCGCCGCCCATCTGCCGGGACAGGGACTGGCCCCAGCCGCGCAGCCTCGGCAGCATGTACTGCATCTGCGCGAGCGCGACCTGTGCCTTGCCCTCCCGGGACTTGGCGTGCTGGGCGAAGATGTCCAGGATCAGGGCCGTACGGTCGATGACCTTGACCTTGACGACGTCCTCGAGGTGGATGAGCTGGCCCGGGCTGAGCTCACCGTCGCAGATGACGGTGTCCGCGCCCGTCTCCAGCACGATCTCCCGCAGCTCGTTGGCCTTGCCGGAGCCGATGTAGGTGGCGGCGTCGGGCTTGTCGCGGCGCTGGACCACGCCGTCGAGTACGAGGGCGCCCGCGGTCTCCGCGAGGGCGGCGAGCTCCGCGAGGGAGTTCTCCGCGTCCTGCACGGTTCCCGAGGTCCAGACTCCGACGAGGACGACCCGCTCCAGACGGAGCTGGCGGTACTCGACCTCGGTGACGTCTTCGAGCTCGGTGGAGAGGCCCGCCACACGGCGCAGAGCCGCGCGCTCGGAGCGGTCGAGCTGGTCGCCGTCCCACTCGGAGTCGATCTCGTGGCTCCAGGCGACGTCCTCTTCCATCAGGGCATCGGCCCGAAGACCCTCGGGGTAGGCGTAGGCGAGGCGCTTGGTGTCCTGGGAAGGGGAAGAAGAGGAGGTCATTGGATCCTTACGTAGCTGGGGAAACCGTCTGCGGCGACGGAACGGGGCCCGGGCGTCGGAGCGGGTCCGTCACCGTGAACAACGCACGAGTACCCCGGGTGATTCCCGTATCCCCCGCGCTCCCGTGCCGCGCCGTCGCCACGATGGTCGCACGGCACGGGGCGTCTCGTCACCGGCTTATTCACCCGCGGATTCCGCGGTGGTCACCCGGTCGGCGGCCGTCGGCTTCCAGTCCGGGTGACCCGGCATGGGCGGGGTCTTCCCGCCGTACAGCCAGGCGCGGAGGAAGCCGTCCAGGTCGCGTCCGGCGATCTCGGAGGCGAGCCGGACGAAGTCCGCGGTCGAGGCCGTGCCGTCCCGGTGCCGCGTCACCCAGGCCCGCTCGAGGCGTTCGAAGGCCGGGCGGCCGATCTCCTGGCGCAGGGCGTAGAGCACGAGCGCGGCGCCCTCGTAGACGTTCTGCCGGAAGATGCCCGTCTTCCCGCCGGTGTCCGGGACCTTCGGCGCGGCCGGCGGGCCCCCCACCGCGCGCCAGCTGTCGGAGGCGGCGTAGGCGTCCTTCATCCGTTCCCGCAGCGACTTGCCCGCCTTCTCCTCGGCGTAGAGGGCCTCGTACCAGGTGGCGTGCCCCTCGTTGAGCCACAGGTCGGACCAGGTGCGCGGGCTGACGCTGTCGCCGAACCACTGGTGGGCCAGCTCGTGCACCATGATCGACTCGACGTACCACTCCTGGTAGGCGGGCTCGGTGAACAGTCCCGTGCCGAAGAGGGAGAGCGTCTGGGTCTCGAGCGCGAAGCCGAGGGGGGCGTCGGCCACGAGCAGCCCGTACGTCTCGAGCGGGTAGCGTCCGATCTTGCTCTCCATCCAGGAGATGTGCGCCGGGGTCCTGGCCGCCCACGGTTCGGCGGCGGCGCGGTGTCTGATGGGCACGACGTCCCGCAGCGGCAGTCCGTGCGGGCCGGTGCGGCGCAGCACCGTGGAACGGCCGATGGAGACCTGGGCGAGCTCGGTGGCCATGGGGTGCCGGGTCCGGTACGTCCAGGTCGCCGACCCGCTCGTCCGCTCCACCCCGGCGGCCAGGCCGTTCGCGACGGCGGTGTGGCCGTCGGGCGCGGTGACCCGGATGGTGAACAGGGCCTTGTCGGAGGGGTGGTCGTTGCACGGGAACACCAGGTGGGCGGCGTCGGCCTGGTTGGCCAGGGCGAGCCCGTCCGCGGTGCGCACCCAGCCGCCCTCCCGTCCCTTCGGGGACGCGGGGTCGCTGGTGTGCCGCACGGTGATCCGCGTCCGCTCGCCCGCGGGCAGCGGCTTCCCGGGTGTGATCACGAGGTCCTCGCCGGCGCTGGTGAACGTCGCGGGCTCGCCGTCGACCTCGACCGCGCCGACCTCGCCGTGCGCGAAGTCGAGGTTGATCCGGTCCAGGCGGGCCGTCGTCCTCGCGTCGATCGTGGTGACGGCCCGCAGCGGCTCGCTGTTCTTGCCGGAGTAGGTGAAGGACAGGTCGTACGACGCCACGTCGTATCCGGGGTTGCCGAGGTGGGGGAAGAGGCGGTCGCCGACGCCCAGCGGGACGGCGGGGGCGCTCGCGGCGACGAGGCTGACCGAGACGGCCGAGGCGAGCAGCGCCGCCGCCCGGCACCGGCGCGGCCCCCTGGCGCGTCTGCGCCCGGCAGGGGTACGGGCGGCGGGGGTGTGGGGGGTGTGCAGCATGCCCCACGGCTATCAGCGCGGGCGCGCGGTCCGGCGGCGGCGCGCGCCCGGCGCACCCGAACGGGTATGGCCATGCCGCGCGCCCGGCGCACACCGAGGCGCGTACCGCGCGGCGTGGTGTTCGCCGGTCAGGCGCCCGGCGGCTGCGGCTGCGCCCGGCTCACGTCGAAGACGCCGGCCACGTCGCGCATCGCGCGCATCAGGGCGGGCAGACGCGCGGCGTCCGGCAGCTGGACGGTGTAAGTGTGGCGGACGCGCTGCCGGTCCGGGGGCTCGACGGTGGCGGAGACGATCTCGGCGCCCTCCACCGCCATGGCCTCGGTCAGGTCCGCCAGGAGATGCGGACGGACGAACGATTCCGCGAGCAGGGTGACCCGGCACTCGGTGGTGTCGCCCCAGCGCACGCCCACCTCCGGGCGCCCCGCGCTCTTCATGCGCGCGGCCCCGGCGCACCCCACGCGGTGCACGGTGACCACTCCGCCGCGGACGGCGAACCCGGTGACCTCGTCGGGCGGCACGGGGGTGCAGCAGCCGGCCAGCCGCACCGAGGCTCCCGGGCGGTCGACGAGGACGTCGGCGGCGCGGCGGGCGGCGCCCGGGCCGGTGGCGGGCGCCTCGGCGCCGGCGGGGCGCGGGACCACCGCGGGCTTCCCGGCGTGCGCCGCCGCCTCGGGGACGCCGTGGTCCGGGTGCGCCGCCAGCCACCGCTGGATGGCGATCCGGGCGGCGGGCGTGTGCGCGTGCTCCAGCCATGCGCTGGAGGGTTCGGAGGCCGGGTCCTGGCCCATGAGCAGCTGGACGGTGTCGCCGTCTCGCAGGACGGTGCTCAGCGTGGCCAGGCGCCCGTTGACGCGGGCGCCGATGCACGCGTGCGCGTCGTCGCCGTACTGGGCGTACGCCGCGTCCACGCAGCTCGCGCCCTCGGGCAGGCTCAGGGCGCCGCCGTCGGGCCGGAAGACGGTGATCTCCCGGTCCTGGGCCAGGTCCTCGCGGAGGGTGGACCAGAAGGTGTCGGGATCGGAGGCGCCGCGCTGCCATTCCAGGAGGCGGGAGAGCCAGCCGGGACGGGTGGGGTCGGCGCGCTCGCCGTCCGCGGGGTCGTCGGACGCCGGGGCGTACGGGTTTCCGAGCGCGACGACCCCGGCCTCGGCGACCTTGTGCATCTGGTGGGTGCGGATGAGGACTTCGACCACCTGGCCGTCGGCGGCGGTGACCGCGGTGTGCAGCGACTGGTACAGGTTGAACTTGGGTACGGCGATGAAGTCCTTGAACTCCGAGACGACCGGCGTCATACAGGTGTGGAGCTCACCGAGGACGGCGTAGCAGTCGGCGTCCTCGTTCACCAGCACGAGCAGGCGGCCGAAGTCGGCGCCGCGCAGCGGGCCGCGTTTGCGCGCCACGCGGTGCACGGAGACGAAGTGGCGGGGCCGGATGAGGACGTCGGCCGGGATGTCGGCCTCGCGCAGGACGGCGCGTACGGCGTCGGCGGTCCCGGCGAGCGGGTCGTCGGCGCGGGCGGCGTTCTCGGCGATCAGCTCGCGCGTGTGCTCGTACTCCGGGGGGTGCAGGACCGCGAAGACGAGGTCTTCCAGCTCCGTCTTCAGGGCCTGGACGCCGAGCCGTTCGGCGAGCGGGATGAGGACGTCCCGGGTCACCTTGGCGATGCGTTCCTGTTTCTCCCGGCGCATGACGCCGAGGGTGCGCATGTTGTGCAGCCGGTCGGCGAGTTTGATCGACATCACGCGGACGTCGTTGCCGGTGGCGACGAGCATCTTGCGGAAGGTCTCCGGTTCGGCGGCGGCGCCGTAGTCGACCTTCTCCAGCTTGGTGACGCCGTCGACGAGGTAGCGGACCTCCTCGCCGAACTCCGCTCCGACCTGGTCGAGGGTCACCTCCGTGTCCTCCACGGTGTCGTGGAGGAGGGAGGCGGTCAAGGTCGTCGTCTCCGCGCCGAGTTCGGCGAGGATCAGCGTCACGGCGAGCGGGTGGGTGATGTAGGGCTCGCCGCTCTTGCGCATCTGGCCGCGGTGCGAGGACTCGGCCAGCAGGTAGGCGCGGCGCAGCGGCTCGATGTCGGCGTCGGGGTGGTGGGCGCGGTGGGCCTCGACGACGTGGCCGATGGCGTCGGGCAGCCGGCCGCGGGCGGCGGGGCCGAGGAGCGCGGCACGGCCGAGACGGCGCAGGTCCAGCCGGGGGCGGGCCTTTCTGCGGGGCACGGTCGCGGCGCCGGTGACCGTGGGCATCACCGGGCCAGGGGTCGCAGGATTCGTGGCCTCCGCGTTCATGGGCACCTCCGGCTGCGTGAACCGGCGGACGGGGCGCCCCAGGGCGGACACGGCTCAGGGGACGGTATCGGTCCCCCGTCCGGGCCGGTGCTTGATGCTATCGAGCCCATCACGTGCGGCCGACCGCCTCTCGCCGAGCGTGAAACGGATCACCCATTCGAGCGACGCTCGGCGGGTTTGCGTTTTCGCGCCGCGGGCGTGGGCCCGGGGCGCGGCGGCCGGGCACCGGGTCAGCCCCTGCGGCGGACGGCTTCGGCCAGCCACTCGGGGGCGATCTCACCCTCCGCGACGATCACCGCGGGGCCGGTCATCTCGATCTCGCCGTCGGGCCGCTCGGTGATCACCAGCGTGCCGCCGGGCACGTCGACGGTGTACGTGGCGGGGGCGCCGGTGACGGACGGGTCGGCGCCGTCCCGGCGGGCGGCGGCCACGGCGACGGCGCACGCGCCCGTGCCGCACGAGCGGGTCTCGCCGGAGCCGCGCTCGTGCACCCGCATCGCCACGTGCCCGGGGCCGCGGTCGACCACGAACTCCACGTTCACCCCGTCCGGGTAGGCGGTGGCCGGCGCGTACGGCGGCGGGGAGAGGAGATCGCCGGCGTGGGCGAGGTCGTCCACGAAGGCGACCGCGTGCGGGTTGCCCATGTTCACGTTGCGGGCGGGCCAGCTGCGCTCGCCCACGCTCACGGTCACGTCTCCCTCGGGCAGGACCGCCCGGCCCATGCCGACGGTGACGTCGCCGTCCTTGGCGATGTGCACGGTCTTCACGCCCCCGCGCGTGGCGACCGCGAGGCCGCCCTCGGCCACGTGTCCGGCGTGCTGGAGGTAGCGGGCGAAGACCCGCACGCCGTTGCCGCACATCTCGGCGACGGAGCCGTCGCCGTTGCGGTAGTCCATGAACCACTCCGCCTCGGCCGCCAGGTGCGCGGCCTCGGGGTGCGCGGCGGACCGCACCACGTGCAGCACCCCGTCACCGCCGATGCCCGCGCGGCGGTCGCACAGGGCGGCGACGGCGGCCGGGGACAGGTCGATGGCGTTCTCCGGGTCCGGAACGATCACGAAGTCGTTCTCGGTGCCGTGCCCCTTGAGGAAGGCGATCCGCGTGCTCATCCCTCGATCGTACGGGGTGGGCACGGCAGTACGGGTACGGCACCGGCCCGGCGGTCCCGGCGCCCGGCGGCGGCGCCGGGGCGGCGGCCGGGCGGCCGGATGCGGTGGTCAGCCGCGCAGCCGGGCCACCCGCCACACGGCCAGCACGACGACGGCGGCGACCACGACGACGTACGCGAGGATCACCCGCCAGTCCGGGCGGCGCCCGGAGCCCCGCTGGGGCAGGCCGGGCCAGGTGTAGCCGACCCGGCGGGCGGCCGTCATGCCCCAGCCGGCCGCGCAGGAGCAGATGAGCAGGCCCAGCATCGCGATCACGGCCCCGCTGTCACCGAAGTCGAACGCCAGCGGGAAGGCGAACATCAGCGAGCCGACCGCACCCAGGCTCACGATGGGCGCGAGCTGCCAGATGCGCAGTTTGCGCTGCGGGCGCAGCTCGACCTCGACCTCTTCCCCGCCCGCGTACATCTCCTCGGGCTCGGGACCGTCGGCCGTGACGCCGCCCTGCGGCTCCTCGGGCCCGTCGGGGCTCAGCGGCGCCCCGGTCGGTTCCGCATCGCCGCGCTCGGCGCTGCCGTCTTCGGTGCTTCGTGCGGTGTCGCGAGGGCCGGCCTCCATCGCCACGCGCCCTCCCAACTCGGACTCCACTTGGTCGATCGAAGCTTGATGATGGCACGGCGCCGGAGGCCGCGCTGACGGCCGGGGCCTCCCGATGCCATGACGTGATCAGGCTGTAACCGGTCGTTCGACCAACGACAGAGCGAGCCGCGGAAGTTCCGCGAGATCCTCCGCGGCCCCGCTCAGCCAGTGCACCCGCGGGTCGCGCCGGAACCAGGAATCCTGACGGCGCGCGAAGCGTTTGGTGGCACGCACGGTCTCGGCGCGTGCCTCGTCGAGCGTGCACGCGCCGGCGAGCGCGGCGAGGATCTGCTGGTAGCCGAGCGCGCGCGACGCCGTACGCCCCTCGCGCAGGCCCCGCGCCTCCAGTGCGCGCACCTCGTCGACGAGGCCCGCCGCCCACATCCGGTCGACGCGGCGCGCGATGCGCTCGTCCAGCTCGGGGCGGGAGACCTCGACGCCGATCTGGAGGGTGTCGTAGACCGAGTCGTGGCCGGGGAGGTTGGCCGTGAAGGGCCGGCCGGTGATCTCGATCACCTCCAGGGCGCGGACGATGCGGCGGCCGTTGCCGGGCAGGATCGCCCGCGCGGCCTCCGGGTCGGCGGCGGCCAGACGGGCGTGCAGCGCGCCGGGGCCGCGCAGCGCGAGTTCCGCCTCCAGCCGGGCCCTGACCTCCGGGTCGGTGCCGGGGAACTCCAGGTTGTCGACGGCCCCGCGGACGTAGAGGCCGGAGCCGCCGACCAGGATGGGCCAGCGTCCGGCGGCGAGCAGCGCGTCGATGCGCTCGCGGGCCAGCCGCTGGTACTCGGCGACGGAGGCCGTGACCGTCACGTCCCAGACGTCCAGCAGGTGGTGGGGGACGCCGCCGCGCTCCTCGGGCGTCAGCTTGGCGGTACCGATGTCCATCCCACGGTAGAGCTGCATGGAGTCGGCGTTGACGACCTCGCCGCCGAGCCGCTGGGCCAGAAAGACGCCCAGATCGGACTTTCCGGCCGCTGTGGGTCCGATGACGGCGATGACGCGGGGGGCGGGGGGTGCACTGCTCACCGCCCCAGTCTCGCAAACCTCCCGACCGCCTCTCGAACGAGTTACGTGACGGTGCGCCTCCGGGGTCGTTGCCCGTTGCGAGGTTCCCGTCACCGGATCACGGGGGCGGCGGCCCGGGCCGCGCAAACGGACGCACCGGGCAACGCGGGCTTTCGCCCGCACGAGTAACGTATGGAGTTGATATGGGCGTTTTTGCACGACTTCTCCGGAGGTCGAAGACCACAGGGGAGGCGCCGGCCGCCGAGGCACAGCCCGGAGCGCCGGCCCCCGCGCAGCCGGAGGAGGCGGCGCAGCGGCCCGATGACACCGGGCCGGGACAGACGGCCGAGCCGGCGGCCGCGGACGCCGCCGAGGAGACCGGATCCGAGAGCGTGGACATCCCCAAGCAGCAGTCCGCCGGGGAGGCGGCCGACAACGAGGCCGGCGAGGGCGCCCGCACGTAACAGCCCCGCGACGGAAGGTGAACCATGGGTCTACTGGACCACGTGAAGGCCAGACTGGGACCGGCGAAGGGCAAGGTCACGGACCTCGCGCAGCAGCACGGGGACAAGATCCAGCACGGTCTCGACCGGGCGGCCAAGGCCGTCGACGAGAAGACCAAGGGCAAGTACGGCGACCGGATCCGGACGGGCACGGACAAGGCCAAGGGCGCCATGGACCGCCTCGCGCACAAGGACGGCACCGCGGCGGACACGGGCGGCGGCACGCCGGGCACCACACCGCCGGCCGGACCGCCGCCGACCTCCTGACCGGCGCACCGGCGTCAACGGCGGGCGCCCGCGCATCGGCGGACGGCCGGGGCACGACAGCTCCCGGCCGTCCGCCCTCTCGCGCGCTCGCCGGCGTGCGGAGCGGCCGGGCGCGCTACGACCAGGCGGCCGCGAGGTATCCCACGCCGTAGGGCGCGTCCTCGTACAGCAGCGCGCCGCCGAGGGCGGTTCCCTCGGCCGCGCCCGCCAGGACTTGCCAGGGGGCCCGCCCGGATACCTTCAGTTCGCGGGCGAGTTCCGCGTCCAGCGCGGTGAGGGCGGCGCCGTCCGCCGCGCCCAGCGCACGGGCGGCCTCCGCGTCGAAGGGCGCCGCCCGCTCGTCCAGATAGCCGGGCGCCTTGACGGTGCGGCAGGCGCTGCCGTCCCCCATCACCAGCAGGGCCACCCGCCCGGCCCGCGCCGCGAGCTCCCGGCCGACGGCGGCGCAGCGCGCGGCCGGCAGCCCCTGGCCGACCGTGATGCCCTCGATCGGCGCGTCGGACCACCCCGTCCGCTCCAGCAGCCGGGCGGCCACCGCGAGCGCGTACGGCAGCTCGCCCCCGGCCGCCGCTTCCCCGCCGGGCCCCAGCCGTACGTCCAGGTCCACGCCGAAGCCGCGGAAGGATCCCGGCGTGCCCTCCGGGTACGCCGTCACGTCGTCGCGCTCGCCGGGTCCGACGACCACGAGCCGGTCGGGCCGGGCGGCGGCCAGCACGCCCAGCGCGTCCGTGCACGCGGCGCGCGCGGCGTCCAGTTCGGGTGCGGCGCCCGCGGCGACTTCGGGCACGAGGAGGGGCGGGCAGGGGCAGACTGCGGCGGCGACAAGCATGATCGGCAGCGTAACGCCGGATGGCCGCCGGCGGGGCGCGCCGGGCACTGCCGACCGTGGCCGGCGGTGCCCTCCTTCCCGCCGCGCCCGCCGGTCAGTCGCAGCCGCAGCCGCTCGCGGCGACCGGCAGCGGCTCGGGCACGCCGATCTTGGGCAGCCCCAGCATCACGCCCGCCGGCTTGGCCCGCTCGGCGGCGTTGCGCTTCTCCCAGGCGTCGCCCGCGCGGGTGCGGCGCACGCTCAGCACCGGGCCCTCGGCGAGGAGGTGGTGCGGAGCGGCGTAGGTGACCTCCACGGTGACCACGTCGCCGGGGCGGACCTCCTGCCGCGGCTTGGTGAAGTGCACCAGGCGGTTGTCGGGGGCCCGGCCGGACAGGCGGTGGGTGGTGCCGTCCTTGCGGCCCTCGCCCTCGGCGACCATCAGCTCCAGGGTGCGGCCGACCTGCTTCTTGTTCTCCTCCCAGGAGATCTCCTCCTGGAGGGCGACCAGCCGCTCGTAGCGCTCCTGGACGACCTCCTTGGGGATCTGGCCGTCCATCTCGGCGGCCGGGGTGCCGGGGCGCTTGGAGTACTGGAAGGTGAACGCCTGCGCGAACCGGGCCTCGCGCACCACGTGCAGCGTCTGCTGGAAGTCCTCCTCGGTCTCGCCGGGGAAGCCCACGATGATGTCGGTGGTGATCGCCGCGTGCGGGATGGCCTCGCGGACCTTGCGGATGATGTTCAGGTACCGCTCCTGGCGGTAGGAGCGGCGCATCGCCTTCAGGACCGGGTCCGAACCGGACTGGAGCGGCATGTGCAGCTGCGGCATCACGTTCGGCGTCTCGGCCATGGCGGCGATGACGTCGTCGGTGAAGTCGCGCGGGTGCGGGGAGGTGAAGCGGACGCGCTCCAGGCCCTCGATCTTCCCGCAGGCGCGCAGCAGCTTGCTGAACGCCTCGCGGTCACCGATGTCGGAGCCGTAGGCGTTCACGTTCTGCCCGAGCAGGGTGATCTCGCAGACACCCTCGCCGACCAGGGCCTCGATCTCGGCGAGGATGTCGCCGGGCCGGCGGTCCTTCTCCTTGCCGCGCAGGGCGGGGACGATGCAGAAGGTGCAGGTGTTGTTGCAGCCGACGGAGATGGACACCCAGGCCGCGTACGCGCTCTCGCGCCGCGTCGGCAGGGTGGAGGGGAAGGCCTCCAGCGACTCGGCGATCTCGACCTGGGCCTCTTCCCGCACCCGGGCGCGCTCCAGCAGCACCGGCAGCTTGCCGATGTTGTGCGTGCCGAAGACGACGTCGACCCAGGGCGCCCGCTTGACGATGGTGTCCCGGTCCTTCTGCGCCAGGCAGCCGCCGACCGCGATCTGCATGCCGGGGCGGCGGGCCTTCTTCGGGGCGAGGTGGCCGAGGTTGCCGTACAGCTTGTTGTCGGCGTTCTCGCGGACCGCGCAGGTGTTGAAGACGACGACGTCGGCGTCGCCGTCGGAGCCCTCGGGGGCGCGGACGTAGCCCGCGTCCTCCAGCAGCCCGGCCAATCGCTCGGAGTCGTGGACGTTCATCTGGCACCCGTAGGTGCGGACCTCGTATGTGCGCTTGGCGTCCACGGGCTGGCTCCGGTCGATGCTGCTCATGCCATAAGGGTAGGCGGTCCCTCGGACAGCTCCGGCCGCCGCCGGTGCGCCCGGGGGTCCGGCCGGGTGCCGCCAGGGTGGGCCCGGGCGGTTCGCGCCGGGCCGGAGCGGCTGAACTCGCCCGGGGTCCGCGCGGCCGTCCGCGGTCTCACTCCAGCCCTATGTGCAGGCGCAGCACGAGCCCCTGGGCCGCCGCCCGGATCTCGACCAGGTCGCAGAGCTGGTGCATGATCCACACGCCTCGGCCCCCGGTCGGCGCGCGGGGGTCGGGGCGTCGGCGGCCGGTGAGCGGATCGTCCAGCCGGCCTCGGTCGCTGATCTCCGCGACGAGCTCCCGGCCGGTCCGCCACATGCGCAGGGTCCCGCGGCCACCGCCGTGGCGCACCGAGTTGCCGGTCGCCTCGCTGACGGCGAGGAGCCAGTCGGGGCGGCGCGCCGGGGGCAGGCCGGCGGCCGCCGCCCAGCGTTCGGCCTCGTCACGCGTGCGCGCCAGCTCCCGCTCGCCGAACGGGACGACGACCGCGTCCGCCGGTTCCGGCAGCGGAACGTCGCAGTCACGGCAGACCTCGCGCGGATCGGCGTACCGGGGACTGGCGCGGTAGGCGCCCGGGCGGCCGACGACGGGGTGGGTGCGGTGCGCCTGGGCCAGCACCTCCTCGGGCAGCGCGGTGTCGTAGGGGCACAGGATGCCGGCCGGCCGCCCCGCGAACGCGAGGTTGATCAGCGCCTCGTGGCGCGTGGCCTCCCACGCCTCCGCCGGTGTACGCCCGACCCAGATCGGCTCGCCGACGATCGACACCGGCGCGGAGGCGTCCTGGTGGCGGTCGGCGAAGTCCTGGAGCGTCGACAGGATGCGGCCCGGATTGCGGCCCTCCCGGGCCATGTCCACCCAGGTGATCTGCTCGTGGGCGTCGCCCAGGGTGTCGCGGAGCAAGGAAAGCCGCCGGCCGGGCACGGCGACCAGCAGGCGACGGCCGTCCTCCAGGGCGTCTCGCACGAACGCCCCCACGCCGTCGGTGTACTCGTCGTCGGTGCCGTAGAACAGGGCGGGGTGGAAGAACGCGCCGTGGCCGCCGGCCGGGCGGGGTGCGCGCGGGTGGGCGGTCATCGTTTCACGGCCTCCCGCGCGGAGCCGGGCCCGGACGCGCACAGGTGCTCCGCCCGTTGCCGGCCGTGGGAGAAGACCGCGCCGCGGTGGCGTCGCGGCCCCGGTCCCCCCGCGGGGGCTGCGGCCGTCTCCGGCACCCTGGCCACGCTGCTCGTCCCTCGTTCGTGCGCTCCGCTTGCCGTCCCATGGAAACACACGCGGCGGGGTGCTCCCGGGCGGGCCCGCACCGGCCGGCGGCCGCCCCGCGCGCGGCCCCGGGCCCGAGCCCCGGGCCCGGGGCTCGGGCCCGGGGCCGTGGCTCGGTCTCAGGGCCCCGGCTCGGGTCAGGGCTCGATGAGACCCGCGCGGATCGCGTAGCGGGTGAGCTCCAGGCGGTCGCGCATGCCGAGCTTCTGGAGGAGGTTGGCGCGGTGGCGTTCGACGGTCTTGGCACTGATGAAGAGCAGCTCGCCGATCTCCTTGGAGGTGTGCCCCTCGGCGACGAGTTTGAGGATCTCCTCCTCGCGCTCGGTGATCGGCCGCTGGGGCAGGCCGTCCCCGCGCTGCAGACGGTCCAGGTAGGAACGGACGAGGGCGCGTTCGGCGCCGGGGTAGATGAACGGCTCGTCGCGGACCGCCGCGCGGCACGCCTCGACCAGATCGCGGTCGGCGACGGACTTCAGGACGTAGCCGCAGGCCCCCGCCTTGAGCGCCTCGAAGAAGTACTGCTCGTTGTCGTACATGGTCAGGATGAGGATGCGCAGGCCGGGCAGGCGGCGGGAGAGTTCGCGGGCTGCCTGGAGGCCGGTCGTGCGGGGCATGGCCACGTCGAGGACGGCCAGGTCGACCTCGGTGGCGCGGGCCGCGGCGACCGCCTCTGCGCCGTCACCGGCCTCGGCGACGACCGTCAGGTCGGGCTCGTTGTCGAGGATGAGGCGCACTCCGCGGCGGACCAGGGTGTGGTCGTCGGCGAGCAGGACGCGTATGGGGGGCGGTGCGGACATCAGCGTTCTCCGGAGGTGGCCGGTGCGTGCGGGGGGTCGTCGCCTCCGGGGGCGGCGGGCGGGGCGTCCGGGGCGGGGGCCGGTAGGGGCGGGCGGGGGGCGTCGCCGGGGACGGCCCGTACGGGTGCGGGGACGGCCTCGCGGGGAAGGGCGGGTTCCGGCGCGAGGACGGCCTCGCGGGGAAGGGCCGGTACCGGTGCGGCGGGGGCTTCTCCCGGCGCGGCCGGTCCGGATGGGCGGGCGGCGTCCGGAGTGAGTGCCGGTACCCGCAGGCGTACGTCGGTTCCCCGCTCGGGGGCGGGTCCCACGTGCAGTGTGGCTCCCGCCAGGAGGGCCCGTTCGCGCATGCCGCGGATGCCGGCGCCCTCCGTGGCGTCGCCGAGGCCGGTGCCGTTGTCGCGGACGAGGAGTTCGACGCCGCCGGGCAGCAGACTCAGGCGGAGCTCGGCGCGGTCGGCGGCGGAGTGGCGCGCGGTGTTGGTCAGCCCTTCCTGGGCCACCCGGTAGATCACGAGTTCGGCTTCCGCGGTGAGCGGGGGCAGCTCGGCGGCGACCCGGTGGCGCACGGTCAGTCCGTCGTGGGTGAACTCGCCGGCCAGCGAGCGCAGCGCGCTGGCCAGGCCGAGCTCCTCCAGGACGCCGGGCCGCAGCCGGCGGGCGATACGGCGGATCTCGTCCAGGCCGGCCCGGGTGGCCTCCTGGACCTGGGTGACGTCCTCGCGCAGGTCACCGGGTGCCCGGTCGGCGACCCGCTTGAGCTGGAGCAGGACGGCGGTGAGGGTCTGGCCGACCTCGTCGTGCAGCTCGCGGGCGATGCGGTGGCGCTCGCGTTCCTGGGCCTGGAGCGCGCGGGCGGCACCGGCGGCACGCTCGGCCTGGAGCCGGTCCAGCATGGTGTTGTACGTCGCGATGAGCTCGGCCGCCTCGGCCGGGCCCGCGACCGCCGGCCGGGCTCCGGGACGCAGCAGGTCGGCGGTGGCCATGGCACGGCTCAGCCGTTGCAGGGGGGCGAGCCCGATCCGCAGCACGGCCGCGTTGCCGGCCAGCAGCGCGGTGAGGCCCGCGAGCAGGAGCAGCGCCTCGCCGGGCAGGACGGGAGTCGACACGGTCACCGGGCCCAGCAGCAGTGCCGTGGCGATGACCAGGCCCGTGGCGTTGAGCGAGAAGATCCGCCAGAACAGCGACACGGTCTTCTTCCCACTCCTCCCGGTCTTCGCGCACGGTCCCGCCGCAACCAGCCTCGCCGTCCGCGCCCTGCGGCGTATATCCGTCACGACACCCATATCGCCACCGTACGTGCGGATGGCAGCATGGCGGCGCGCCGGGAGCGCGTCACGGACGTGCGGCGAGCGCGGCAAGACCGGCAAGAGGACGAAGGGGAAAGACGTGTCCGCTCCACGCCTGAGGGCGACGCCGCTGCCGGGTATCGGGATGCAGTACGACCTGATGACCCGGGAGCACCGCCACCTGTCGGTGGTGGCCCACCGCGACGGCGCCCGCACGGTGAGCGTGTACCGGGCCGACGACCCCGACTCCTGCGCCCAGTCGCTGCGGCTGACGGGTGCGGAGGCGGGCGCGCTGATCGACGCGCTCAAGCCGTCCCACCACAGCGCCAGCCTGCTGTACACCACGGACCTGGGGCTGGTCGCCGAGCGGATCGAGGTGTCGGCGACCTCTCGCTGGAACGGGCGGGTGCTGGGCGACACGCGGATGCGGACGGACACGGGCGCGTCGGTCGTCGCCGTGCTGCGGCGGGCGGAGGCGATCCCCTCGCCGGCGCCGGACTTCCGGCTGGTCGGCGGGGACACGCTGATCGTCATCGGCACGCGCGAGGGCGTCGACGCCGCCGCGACGATACTCGGGCGGGAGTGAGGGAGCCGGTGCACTCCGCGGTCCTGCTGATCGAGTTCGGTTCCATCATTCTCTGCCTCGGCCTTCTCGGCCGGTTCGCCGCCCGCTTCCGCCTCTCCCCCATACCGCTGTACCTGCTGGCCGGGCTGGCCTTCGGAGAGGGCGGGCTGCTGCCGCTGGGCGCGAGCGAGGAGTTCGTGGCCACCGGCGCCGAGATCGGCGTCATCCTGCTGCTGCTCATGCTGGGCCTGGAGTACACGGCCGGTGATCTGGTCACCAATCTGAAATCCCACTACCCGGCGGGCCTGGTCGACGGGGCGCTCAACGCCCTGCCGGGCGCGGCGATGGCGCTGCTGCTCGGCTGGGGCCCGGTGGCCGCGGTCGTCCTGGCCGGGGTGACGTGGATCTCGTCGTCGGGCGTGATCGCGAAGGTGCTCGGCGATCTGGGCCGGGTCGGCAACCGCGAGACGCCCGTGATCCTCAGCGTGCTGGTGCTGGAGGACCTGGCGATGGCGGTGTACCTGCCCATCGTCACGGCCCTGGTGGCCGGGGCCGGGCTGCTGGCCGGGAGCGTGACGCTGGCGATCGCGCTGGGCGCGGCGGGGCTCGTGCTGTTCGTGGCGGTGCGCTACGGCCGGGTGATCTCCCGGTTCGTCTCCAGCGACGACCCGGAGAAGCTGCTGCTGGTGGTGCTGGGCCTGACCATCCTGGTCGCCGGTGTGGCGCAGCAGCTCCAGGTGTCCGCGGCGGTCGGGGCGTTCCTGGTGGGCATCGCCCTGTCCGGGGAGGCCGCGGAGGGCGCGCACACGCTGCTGAGCCCGCTGCGCGACCTGTTCGCCGCGGTCTTCTTCGTCTTCTTCGGGCTGCACACCGACCCGGCCAGCATTCCGCCGGTGCTGCTGCCGGCCCTGGGGCTGGCCGTCGTCACCGCCCTGACCAAGATCGCGACCGGTTACTGGGCGGCGCGGCGGGCCGGCATCTCCGTCAGGGGCCGCTGGCGCGCGGGCGGCGCGCTGGTGGCGCGCGGCGAGTTCTCGATCGTCATCGCGGGGCTCGCGGTCTCGGCCGGCATCGAGCCGTCGCTGGGCCCGCTGGCCACGGCGTACGTCCTGATCCTGGTCATCCTCGGCCCGCTCACCGCCCGCTACACCGAGCCCTTGGCCACCCGTCTGACCCGCCGCCGCGCCACCGCCCACCGGGACACCGGCGCGGACCTCACCCCGCGCCCGGCGGAAGCGGAAGCCGGAGCGGAGACACCGGTGGGCGACTGAGGGGCGGTGCCGGCACGCGGCTCCCCGGCACGCGGCGCCCCGCGCGGCGCGTTGCTCCCCCCGTCCGCGCGGGGGGCCGCCCCGGCGGCAGGGGTGGGAGCCGGTCCGAGTGACTACGTCCAGTTCGTGCTGCCGGGCATCCTCGTGATGTCGGTCGTGATGATCACCATGTA